>CALATF010000061.1 GCA_937891595.1 uncultured Clostridia bacterium | reverse complement strand
CATACGGTTTCAGGTTCTCTTTCACTCCCCTTCCGGGGTACTTTTCACCTTTCCCTCACGGTACTATACTCTATCGGTCACTAGGTCGTATTTAGCCTTAGGAGATGGTCCTCCCGCATTCACACCGGATTTCGCGTGTCCTGTGCTACTCTGGATACCTTCGAGTGTTTATTGTTTTCGCCTACGGGACTGTCACCCTGTTTCGTCCAACTTTCCAAAAATGTTCGGCTAACAATATCCATGCTCTTATAAGGTCCTAACCCCACTCAAATTTCTTCAAATGGTTTGGGCTCTTACCCTTTCGCTCACCACTACTTAGGTAATCGTTTGTTTACTTTCTCTTCCTCCGGGTACTTAGATGTTTCAGTTCTCCGGGTTCCCCTTATTACAGTATGTATTCCTGTAATAATACTAAGGTATTACCCTTAGTGTGTTGCCACATTCGGACATCTACGGATCAAAGCTTATGTGCAGCTCCCCGTAGCTTTTCGCAGCTTGTCGCGTCCTTCATCGGCGCCTAGTGCCAAGGCATCCACTATATGCTCTTTGTAGCTTGATCTAAAAAACCTTAATTAAATTAAAGTTCTTTGATTCTAATCAATTCATGATTTTCGAAAAATGCTTTCAAAAAGTCTATGATAAATCTTGACAATTTTTCTTGTTATTTTACTCAGCGTAATTGAATTCTTTTGTTCAAATCGGTTTATTTATTTGAAATTGAAAATACATATTACACGAACAAACGAAAAAACTTATAAACTTAAATTAATAAAAATTTAAGTAGATAACTTTTTTGTTTTATAAATTAGCGTTTTAAAATTAATACTTATAAGTAATTATTTTAAACTCGATATTTGTCTACTCTAATATATATAAATATGCAGTTGTGATGGTGCTATTGATTACGCCGTAGCGCAGTCACTTGTTTGTTTCACAGTGACGAAGCAAGAATAACATATACATTTTACACTGTCAACAAGTTTTTTTAATAAATTTTCAAAAAAATGCTGTTTTTTCATAAAAATAATGAACACGTCGCCGAGCGTTTGCAAAAAGTGTCTATTTTTTACCATTTTTTATCCTAAAAAATATGAATTTATATTAAAAAATCATTATACTTTTTATAAAAAATTACAAAAAAATTTTAATTAGCATGTTTTTTTGTTTTATAATTCTATAAATTTTTATCTATTTTTTCTTATTTTCCTACTATATTATAATTATATATATAATATAATAAAATCATATATATAGAGCTCCTTGCAGTTTATTAGAAAAATAGCAATAAAAATTTTTTTAAACATTTTAATTTAATTGTTTTTATCCTTCTTTTTTGTTAATATTTCCCTAAAGGAGATTTTTTAACATGAATATCAATATTACTTTAACAAAAAATCCAAAGATAAAACCAGATGAAGACAACTTAGTTTTCGGAAAATATTTTACTGACCATATGTTTACAATGGACTATAACCCACAAAATGGTTGGCATAACGCTCAAATATTACCTTATGGTAAAATTGAATTAGACCCAGCAAGTATGATTTTACACTATGGGCAAGAAGTTTTTGAAGGCATGAAGGCTTATAAAAATAAAAAAGGTGAAATATTACTTTTTAGACCTGAGAAAAACTTTGCAAGATTAAATGTTTCAAACGAAAGGATGTGCATTCCTAAAATTGACGAAGAATTTTGTTTAGAAGCTTTAATTAAGCTTTTGGAATTAGATAAGGACTGGATACCAACTAAAGAAGGCACTTCCCTATACATTCGCCCATTTATTATTGCCACGGAAAGTGGTTTGGGCGTTCACCCTGCAAAAGAATATAAATTTGTAATTATCTGTTGTCCTGTTGGCTCATATTACAAAGAAGGATTAAATCCTGTAAAGATATTTATTGAAACTGAATATGTTAGAGCTGTTAAAGGCGGAACAGGATATACAAAAAGTGGTGGAAATTACGCAGCTTCATTAAAGAGTCAAGAAAAGGCTGAAAAAATGAATTATTCCCAAGTATTATGGCTAGACGGCAAAGAAAGAAAATACATTGAAGAAGTTGGTGCTATGAACGTTTTCTTCAAAATTAACGGCAAAATTATTACCCCATCACTTGAAGGTAGTATTCTACCTGGTATTACTAGAATGTCAGCTATTGAAATGCTAAAATCTTGGGGGCTTGTAGTAGAAGAAAGAAAACTAAGTGTAGATGAACTAATCGAAGCCTATAATAACGGAATTTTAGAAGAAGCTTTTGGAACAGGGACTGCAGCTGTAATAAGTCCTATAGGTGAACTTAATTACAATGGAAATATTATGGTAATTAATGATAATAAGATAGGAGAAATTTCTCAAAAACTTTACGATAACTTAACTGGTATACAATGGGGAAAAATAGAAGACACATTCAACTGGGTTAAAAAAATAAATATATAAATAAAAAGGCTGTACTTAAAAATACAGTCTTTTTTGTTTTAAACTAATTTTAGCAGTTATTATCCTAGTAAAATTTTATCTATCATAATCACTTGTTAAATCTTCTTTTGGTTCATAAAAATCATCTTCATACTCTTTATAGATATTATTTGTTCTATGAATTGTAAGAAAATATTCCACTACTCCAAAAATTAAAAAACCAAAACCTATGCAAAACATAATAATTACAAAAGTGTCAAATTTATCATACACAGCTATTTTTAAATATGTAAAAGCAAGTGAAACAAAAACGCAAGCAGTACGAATATATGATAAAAGAGACCTTTCACAAGACATTTTTGTTCTTTTAACGGCTAAAACTACATCTATTCTATCTAATTTAATTTTTTTCTTTTCTTTTGGCATAACATTTCTCTTTTTAATAAATTAAGATATAAATAGTGTATTTTATTTTAGATAAATTTATCCACTGTTTTAAAGAATTTTATAAAAATTTAAATGTTTAAAAATTTTTCTTTTTATTTATTTTTATTTGTGATATAATAACACTTGAATTTTTTAGGAGATGACTTATGAAACAAAAAGATATTAAAGAGCTTCACCTAAACCATGAAGCTTTAAACAAACAAAAAGTAAAAATAGGTGGCTGGGTCAGGTCTGTTAGAGATAGCAAAAACTTTGGCTTTATTGATTTGAACGACGGGACATGTTTTAAAGGGGTTCAAATTGTATTTACACCAGAAGATTGCAAAAATTATCAAGAAATTGCAAAACTTAACGCTGGTAGCAGTTTAATGTGCGAAGGAACTCTTATTGCAACCCCAGAAAACAAACAACCATTTGAAGTTAAGGCTGAAAATATTGAAATTATCTGCCCTACTACTAATGAATACCCACTACAAAAGAAAGGCCATAGTATGGAGTTCTTAAGAGAACAAGCTTATCTTAGACCAAGAACTAACCTTTTTAATGCAGTATTTAGAGTGAGAAGCGAAATAGCATATGCAATTCATACTTTCTTTAAATCTAAAGGTTTTACTTATGTTCACACTCCTATTATTACAGGAGCAGACTGCGAAGGCGGAAGTGACGTGTTTAGAGTAACAACACATAATTTTTATGATAAAGAACACATGAAAACAGCTACCCCTCAAGATGATTTCTTTGGTAAAAATGTTTTCCTAACACCAACAGGTCAACTTGAAGGTGAAGCTTTTGCTTTAGCATTTTCAAGAGTTTATACATTTGGTCCAACTTTTAGGTCAGAAAATAGCAACACTGCTCGTCATGCAAGCGAATTTTGGATGATAGAACCAGAAATGGCTTTCTATGACCTTAAAGACAATATGACTTTAATTGAAGAAATGGTTAAATTCTTAATTAAATATGCTTTTGATAACTGCAAAACAGAATTAGAATTTTTTAATAACTTTGTAGACAAAACTTTAATTGAAAGATTAACTCATGTGCTAAATAGCGATTTTGCTCATGTTACTTATACTGAAGCAGTTGAAATTCTTAAAAAACATAACGATAAATTTGAATATAAAGTTGAATGGGGCTCAGATTTACAAAGCGAACACGAAAGATATTTAACAGAACAAGTTTATAAAAAACCAGTATTTGTTACTGATTATCCAAAAGATTTTAAAGCTTTCTATATGAGATTAAATGACGATAATAAAACAGTTGCAGCTTGTGATTTACTTGTTCCTGGCGTTGGCGAAATTGTTGGCGGTAGTCAAAGAGAAGAAAGACTTAATGTTTTACTTGATATGATAAAAGAAAAAGGCTTAAAAGAAGAAGATTACTGGTGGTATATTAACCTTAGAAAATTTGGTGGCGTAGTTCACAGTGGCTTCGGTTTAGGTTTTGAAAGAATACTTATGTATCTTACAGGCGTATCAAACATCCGTGATGTAGAATTATTCCCAAGAACACCAAAAAATTGCGAATATTAATAATAAAAGAGAGTAAAGTTACTCTCTTTTTTAATTAAAAAAAATAAATAATAAAAAGACTAAGCATTTTAACCACTTAGTCATTTTTACTATTTTAAATATTATCAGGTAAGATTTGTTGAATGGCACTAAATAAATCGGAATAATAATTTCCTTCATAGTTATAACCTTTATTTTGATAATTATAAAAATCAAATTGAGTACTATTTAATACACTTTCAATTTCTGTTTTATAACTATCGTAACTAGATACCAAAGTTAATAAATCTTGCACAATTAAAGAAGATATATCGTAGGTAATGGCTTTATTGCACACAACTGTCAAACTATCAAGTTCGTCTAAACTAGTACCTATGTGGTCATTAGAAACAAAATCTTCTAAAGTGTTGATCGCCGAAAGTTCATTTATTGCTTCAACTATGGTATTTAGTTCGTTTAAAGCAATAGCATACGATTTGGAAGCATCTGCATTAATATTAATAATATTTGCTCTCATTTCTGAAACAATATCTTTATACTTTCCTTCTTTATAAGAAGATGTGTTTTTATCAAAGAAATGCAAAACTAATTCGTTAATAATATCTTCGTTAATTATACTACTATTTCCTCGCAAGTCTTGCAATGTTTGACCTATAACTTGTAAGTCTTCACTATTTGTAATATCAAATAACTTTAACAAATTAGAAAATTCTAATTCATAGCTAACTACAACTATATCTTGATCTTTAAAATTAGCTTTAATTTTATTTACAACAGAAACAAGTTCATCTTCAGTTATTTCTTCTATTTTTACATTAATAAAACACTCTATTAAATTACCTATTATTTCTTGTGTAATTACTTGTGTATTATTTGCTAATGCATTATCAATAACTGCGCCCAAATCTTTTAAATTATTTATTTCATCGTTATTTGCATCATAATTGTTTTTCGAAGCTAACACTAAATTATATAAATTAGATAATTCAAAAGTATAATCTTGTATATATTCAAAGTTATTTTCTAATTGTTTTACAACTTCAATTAAATTTTTATCATCATTACTATTTAATATATCATCAATATGGCTATTTAAATAATAAATTAAAAATTCATTTATTAATTCTTGTTTTAACACTTCACTAGCAACTGAACCGCTAGTAAAACCGCAAATACTGTTGAATGTCGAGCCTATTTCTTCAATATAATCACCCAAATCAACACCATAGTTTTGAACAATAGAAATAAGGTTACCTATATGTTCAAACTCAATAGCATAACTATCTACATATTGTAAATTATTAATTAATTTTGTTCTAGCTGAAGCTAATAGTTCATTCCCTTCTTCATTCCAAGATGTTGTGTGGTCATTAATATAATTAGCAATAATATCGTGAAGAATGCTACTAGTTAATATTTGGCTACCTTTAACTTCGTCTAAGCTAGACCCGATATTAATAATATCAAAGTTTTCTTCATTATAATCTATTTTTAACAAGCCTTTAAACTTTTTAAGTTCGTCTTGCCATTTTAAATTTTCATTTTTGCTACTTACATTAGATAATATTTCATTATAAATAATATCTTTGCTACCTTGTGAATTTAAAATCTTATCAACTTCACTTGGGATTTTAGCTTTAGAAATATAATAATCTAAAACTTTTGCCACAATGTCATTATTAAAAGCTAATTTTGTATTCTTCACAACAATATCAAGTTCTTTACCTATTTCTTCAAGTTGAGTGTTTCCTTCGCTTGATAGTTCTTGGGAATTAAATTTTTTAGCTATAGGATAAACTTTTCTTATTAAACTTAAATTGTATTTAATTTCATTTTGCCAGTTTGTAATTCTTGTAGGATTTTCTACAGATGGGTCTGTATTATAAATATTATTTAAAATATAATTAAGTAAAGAAGTTTCACCTTCAACTTTTATATTTAAAATTTCTTGAACAGTAGAATTATTTAGTTTTTCTAATAATTCTTCTAAAGCATACCTTATATTTTCGTTAGTAAGAATTTTTGAGTTGCCTCTAATTGAGCTATCTAAAGCAGTGCCCACATTTTCTATTTTATTATAACTTTCATCTAAAATTTTGTTTTCATCTATTTTATCATTAATTAATTGAACAACGCTTTTATAAGTACCAGCTATAGCAGAAAGCTCGCTTTTCCAGCTATCTACTAAACTTGCGTTATCAAAAATATCTGAGAAATTACCATAACTTAAGGTGGCTTTTTCCACTTCATTTAAAATAAAATTTAATAAATTATCATAATTTTGTGTAATTGTAAAAAATTTCTTACCAGTATCTAAAACGCTACCAACATTTATAAAAGCCTTTGCTGTATTTTCACCAAAATCACCATTTGTGCTATTGCCATAATATTTAAAGAAACTTAAAATATTTGTAAAAATCTCTTTAAAATCTTGTTTCATAATAAAATCGTTTGCTGGTTGTTGAGTATAAGAAATATTAAACTCTTCAAAAAGAAGTTCAATAATATCGTTAAACAACATAGGATAGTTATCTTTTATCAAGTCTACCCTATACATTTTTTCAACAACAGTATTTGAAAGGTCTTCATGATTTTTTATATTTGAATTTATCAAATTTGAAAAGCCATTAAATCCTTTTACTTGATTATTAGCAATAGGAGCTATTAAGTTACTATTATTTAACACCATAGCCACATCTACTAGTGACTCCACTTGCTCTTTTATATCTTTTAATTTAAAACCCTTAGCTTCAGAATAAATAATATAAGAATTACTAATCATATTATCAATTCTACCACCATCTATTAATACAAACTCGTCACTACTGATAAATTTATTAACGTAGTAAGGTAAAATATCATCACCTATTAAATAAAGTATTTTACTATCTTCAATATCGATAAAAATTTCTTTAATAGAAGTCAAAACATCTTCTAAAGATTGTTGAGTAATATTATTACTATTAAAGTTCGCGATAGTTTCGTATTTGTTATAAACTTTTATAGCCATATCTATTTCTTGATTAAGGCTAACTTTTTGATTATCAACATCTAAAACAGCAAGCCCGTCAAAAACAAGGTTTGAAATTAAATTAACACCAGTGTAGTTAAATACTTTGTTTATAATAGAATTTTCATAACTTGAAGCATATTCAATAATTTGTTTATCTTGAATAGCAGTATTTATCAAAGAAACTTTCTCTCCGTCTTTTTGAGTATAAAGGGTAGCATATGCTTTTTGATATATATTATTAATTCCTATTATAGGGCAAAATGTTACAACACAAAGGATAATCCCACTAATAAAACCAAATATTCCACCTAAAAAACGTTTTTTCTTTTTATGAGGTATAAAAACATAAGGAACATTTTGCTCGTTTTGACTTTCTTCGTTTTGGTTTTGCTCGTTTAAGCTTTTTAGTTGCTCTTTCCTTTGCTTTTTCATAAGTTTTTCTTCACGTTTTTCTTTATCAAAAAAGTGAGAAGAAATTAAAGCCCATACCGGCCACAACAACCACTTTACCCCCCAGAATAATATTGCGTAAACAAAAATATTAAGAATTAATGCAGGTAAATTTTGTGCTAAAGACTGCATTGCATGGCTATTTTGAATTACTTGTTCACTTTTAGCAAATTCATTTAATAAATTCACGCCTATATCACTTAATCTACTAACCTTCCCATAAATATCTATGTTTAATGAACTAATATCTATAGAGTTTAATAAATTTGAAACAGCTGGTGTTATAAAAAATAAAATTATTGCCGAGCCTAAAAGCCAGCAAAACCTAAAAAGAGATTTTTTGAAACCCCTAAAAATTCCAAAAACAACAGACAAAACAACAATTAATAGCGCAACGCCTGTTAATATTAAACTTATTGATGAAGCGTTCATATTATTTCCGCCTTTTATATAATTATCTTAATATATTAATATTAATATACAATATACTTTATTTTTTTACAAATAAAAGTTATATTTTAATCATTTACTTATAAACTTTCATATACTCTTTTTGGAGAGTTTTAATAATATGAACGATAATAAGCTAATAGTTACCGTATATGCTATTTCCAAAAACGAAGAAAAGTTTATTGACAGATGGTATAACAGCATGAAAGAAGCAGATAATATTGTTGTTTTAGATACAGGTAGCACAGATAATACAGTAAAAAAATTAAAGGAAAAGGGAGTTTTAGTTAAACAAGAAATTATTAATCCTTGGAGATTTGATGTAGCACGAAATAAAAGTTTGGAACTTGTTCCGCAAAGCACAAATATTTGCGTATGTACTGATTTAGATGAAGTTTTTACCACAGGGTGGCGCAAAAAGTTAGAAGAAGCTTGGAAAAAAAACACTAAGCAATTAAAATACGTTTATGTTTGGAATGTTTTGCCTAATGGTCAAAACGGAACCACTTTTCTATATGAAAAAATACACACTCTTAAAGGTTTTAAATGGAAATATCCTGTTCACGAAGTTTTACAATCTTCAACCCAAATTAAGCCAGAAGAAGTTGTCGTTTGTAAGGATATAGTTTTAAGACATTATCCTGATGATAAAAAAAGTAGAGCTCAATATTTAAACTTGCTAGAACTTAGTGTTAAAGAAGACCCTCAAAGCGATAGAAATACACACTATCTTGCAAGAGAATATATGTTTAATTTTAAATACGATGAAGCTATTAAAACGTTTAAAAAACATTTAAAACTAAAAACTTCTACTTGGAAAGAAGAACGAAGCGCAAGCTTAAGATATATGGGCGATTGTTATTTTTACAAAAATAATTATAACAAATCAAAAGAATGTTATGAACAAGCTATAAAGGAATGCTTGTATATACGCGAGCCCTACCTAAGTTTAGCTAAATATTATTATTTTAAAAAAGACTATTTAAATTGTATTTTTGTTTTAAAAAATATGCTTGAAATTAAAGACAAAGCATTATCTTATATGACTAATCCAGATTGTTGGAACGAATATCCTTATGACCTACTAAGTTTTAGTTATTTTAACTTAAATGATTATTATCAAGCAAAAAATTACGCACAAATTGCATTTAACCTATCCCCTAACGACAAAAGATTAAAAAACAACTTAGAATTTTATAATTCGTTAATTTACAAAAATTTAAAATAATGCAAAAATTTTAAAATATATTTATAAATTTATATTAATTTTTGACATTAAAATATTGACACACTTATATTTTTTTGTTAAACTTGCTTTGTTTATTGAGAATTTAATTCTCTTTAAGCAAAGTTTTTTTAATAAAACTAGGAGAAGTACCCAAGAGGCCCAAGGGGATCCCCTGCTAAGGGATTAGACGTGTAACAGCGTGCGCGAGTTCGAATCTCGCCTTCTCCGCCAATTAAAACCTAAATCGATAATCTCGGTTTAGGTTTTTTTATTGACTTTTTATAAGTTAAGTGTTATATTCTTTATGCCACCAAAGCCGTTGTTAATCCTTCATAAGCACATAGTATTTTCTCCAAAAACAAAAAGGAGGATAGATTATGAAAAGTTTCGAAGATTTAGAAAGAGAATATGCTCAATTTAAAGTCAAAGCCGCAAAAGCAAGTAAAGACTTATATGATGCATTAAATGAATTAAGCCCTGAAAACCAACAACGATTCAAAAACGAGATATTGAATGTTCTACCAGTAGGGCTTATTAATTTTATAAACTCTTTAAACAACTAAATTCATAACTAGGCTAGACCAAACAAGGTCTAGTCTTTTTTAGTGGCGGTTTATGCCGTGAAAGGTTCTTGACATGAGAAGAAATGGTATAGGCTTGTTGCCAAGGGCAAGAAAAGATAATTGCTTGCAATTTCTTATCGCTACCCGCATGCCCTAAAATTACCATTTCGAGGAGGCTCGTGTCAAGAATACCATGGAATAAATAGCCACGATTAAACATAGTATTTAATCTCCATTTCAAGCATATTTGGTTTTTCTTTGTTTTGAATATATTGTGGTAGCTTGGAATTAAAAGTGAAAAGAAAAAAGCCCTGATTTGTATCAGGACTTCTTTTTATTGGGCTATTAAATATTATTTCAAGTTTATCTTCATAAACTCGTATTTCTTTGATAACATAATCTATTAGTCGTTTTGGCTCTAGTTTTAATGCTTCAATAAAGAATTCTTTTAGAGCTTGTTTAGACACCTTAAAAGCATTTTTTGATTTTTCTATTAGTATTTGTCTGTCTATGTTTTCAAGTTGATTTTCAAGCTCTTTCATACGTTTATTTGTTGTATTGTTAACAATTCCTTGCTCAATCGCTTTCATAATATTGTTAAGCGAATTTTCAGCTTGTTTGTATTCCTTTATAAGTGAGTTAATTATACTATTAGTATTAGATTGAGTTTCTTGCATTTTAAATAAAGTGTCTATTATTATATCTACATATTTTGAATCAGTTAAAACTTTTAATACATTATCTAATACAAAGTTTTCAAAAGTTTCTTTTCTTACACTAGATTTTGTGCAACCATTGTTTCTTTTTCTTCCTAAACATTTATAGTAATGTCTTTTTGAACCATCTTTTGCAGTTCCAGATTCTGCACTTATTGGCATACCACAATAACCACATTTTAATTTGTGTCGTAGTAAATATACAAGTTCGGTGCTTCGTTTACCATATTTATTAAGGTCTATTTTGTTTCTAACTTTCGTATATATTTCATTTGGCACAATTGCAGGATACATATTTTCAAATATCTCATCTTTGAATCTATATACCCCTGAATATTTTTCATTTTTAAGTATGTTATATATTGTATTTCTTGCAAATGGTTTGCCTTTATTAAATATTCTTTTTGAATTAAGCTCGGCAATTATATCTTTAACATAAGTTCCAAGCGAATATTGTTCATAGATAAATCTTATAACTTCTGCTTTTTCTTCATCTATGATTATTTTGTGATTTTCTACTTTATAACCATAAATTATGTTGCCACCTGTAAAGTTTCCTTTAAGTCGAGTTTCTTTCATTCCACGTTTTACTTTTTGAGCAAGTTCTGCCGAATAATATTCAGCCATACCTTCAAGCAAACTTTCAAGTATTATTCCTTCAGGTGTATCAGGTATGTTTTCCATTGCAGACAATAATTTAACACCATTATCTTTTAGTATCTTTTTATATTTAGCAGTTTCATATTTATTTCTACTAAATCTATCAAGTTTATAAACAATTACATGTTCAAATTCTTTTTTATCACTATCTTTAATCATTTGTTGAAAGTCTGGTCTATTATCATTAGTTCCTGTCATTGCTCTATCTATGTAGGTTTTAATAATGACAATATCATTCCTTTGTGCATAATCTTGACAAACTCTTAATTGTCCTTCAATAGATTGTTCAGTTTGGTTGTCGCTAGAGTATCTAGCATATATTACAGCTGTTTTCATTTTTTAATTCTCCTTTTATATTTAATTTTGTTTTGTCTTTCGACACCAAGCGAATAAACGAAAAGGGATTAAACTTATACGTTTTGTGATTTTTATTTTTTAGTCAAGGTTTGAGAATCAATACACTTTAACCTTGACTAAAAAGAGTTTTCGTTTAAACTTCGCTTGAGAAAGACACATCTTTTTCTTGTTTAATAGAATCAGATGTTTTATTCTCAATATTCATTTTTTGTTCCTCCTTTTTTATGAGGTTGACAACATTTTTTAATAGATGTGAATAAAACGTATCATCAAAAATACTTGCATCAAACTCATTAAGAAAAACAACTTTTATTATATCTTGCAATGTTGCCACCTCCTTTATTTTTTTCATCTAAAATTTAATCCCTCACTTATTAGCCTCGAAATTGACAAAAATTGATGGTTTTTTTTAAAACTTTTTTTAAAAGCCCTCAAATATAAGCCACGAGAATTAAAAATCCAAACCCCCAAATTTGAAAATTTTTTATAAAAGTTTAAAGTTTTTTAAAAGAACCTTCATTTAATAGCCACGAAAAACACAAATCCGAAGCCCCTTAATGCAAAAAAAATGAAATGTGTTTTCACTTAATAGCCATGAGAAAGGTTAAAAGTTTCCATTTTTAACAAAATTTTATGAAAAATATTTTTCTATAAAACATATTGCAAAATGAAACACCTTTCATATATAGACCACGAGAATCGCAATTTGAGGGGGTATAAATTAAAAAAGTCCATATTTTAAAAATACGGACTCATTATTTTGTATTTGCAATATAGAAAACGGAACAAAAAAAAATGAGGTTTTGCAGAAAGCCTGCGTGCAAACCTCATTTTGTTCCGTTTTCTTTTTTTTATGCTATTTTCTTTGGGACTTTGTTTAGTTGAATGACGTGTGCTTGTCTGGCGAGCGAAGCGAAGCCACTTGTTCAAGACAAGCACACGTCCTGCACTCAAATTTAGCTAAAACAATAAAAATACAAAGCAGTATTTTTTAGATATTCAAATCTCTAATCCTCTAGCGTGTTTGCTTTTTGACAAAGAATGTGTTAATATATTTGTATAAAAAGGAGTTTTTATGCCTCAATTTGATTTAAGAACATATCGCAGAAGAAGTGTTACAAGAGAAAGTGGATATCATACTTGTAATGAAACTACAGGTGGCGAGTGTATTTTGCAATATACAGAATCTTTAATTTTAACAGAATCTGAAACTGAATTATGTTTTTATAGAGAATCTATTTCTTTAAGCAAACTATTTAATAAGAACATGTCACTATTATCTTTTGGTGGATTTGTTTATGGAACAGATAAATTTTCCATTTCTATAGATTGCTCTTTTGATTATGAGGGGCAAAATTATCATTATGAAAATCTTAATGCTAAAAATATAGATGAGTTAACATGGTCGAATTTAGGATTTCATAAAGAAATAAACTTAAATCAAAGTATGACTATAGAAAATTGTTATGTTCGACTAAAAATTTGTTCATCAAAAGGCACAACAATTCATTTTTGTTGTTTTGATTTTAATTCTATTAATAAACCAGAATTTTTAGATGAAACGTTTGCTACTACTTTTTATCAAAAAACAAATTTACATATACCTTATCTATACTATCTAGAGACAACTAACAGCATAGCAAAATATTTAACATCTAGCCATGATTTTAATAAGGGCTTTTTAGTTGTATTAAAAAGTTGCAACAGATGTGGCAGATTTCTTCTTATTAATAGCTTTAATGAAATGAAAACTATTGGATTTTCTTTACATTGTAAAAAGAAAGCTCCTTGCAAACATACAACATTCAGAGCTTATAAAATTTTAAACATCGATGAATTTAATGATTCGGAATTAAAACAATTTAATATAGAAAACGACTATATTGTTTCTTATTATGGTCATCAGTTGGAATGTAAAGCATGTAAAAAGTTTTTTGTCAATGCTCCACTAAACCCTCAAAGAAATGCTCAACAATTTAAAGAAGATGGTTTAAGAAGAAGGGCTATAGAGGTACTTGTTAACGAGTTGCTTAATAAAAATTTAGTTCATTTTGAATTTGAAAAAAGAACAAAAAAGGAATTTTCTAAACATATTTGGAATAAATTTAATAAAAAATGTTTTAAATGTGGTAAAGAATTGCAACTTGAAGATATGGCTCTGGACCACACAATGCCATTAGCTTATTTGTATCGTTTAGATGAATCAGCAACTTGTTTGTGTTCTAGTCATAATGCTCAAAAAAGCGACCATTTTCCTGTTGATTTTTATAGTGAAAAAGAACTTTTAGAATTGTCTAAAATTACAGGTTTAGATTCTGCAACACTTCACTCAAAATCAATTAATAATGAAGTTTTACAATTGTTAAAAAATAATGTAGTTTGGTTTTATGATGACTTTTTAATGAGACCTGATTATCAAAAAATAAGAGATGGCATCAAAACCGCAGACAAAATAAATGACTCTCTTAAAAGAGTTATTTCAGGAGAATTGGATTTAGCTGAAGAATATAAAAAAATAAAAGGATTCTATCCTAAATCAATTACAATAGTATAAAAAAAATAAGGATTCACTCCTTATTTTTTTATTAAGAACATGTATTGATGTTTTATTGTTCCACCTTTGTCTTTTATTCCATGTTTTTCTAACATTGAAACATCTTCTTCTCCAATATATGCAATACTAAATTTATTGTTGAGTCTTTTTGATAATTCTTCTGCCATATCTATTTTTTCAGTTTTACCTAAATGTAAAATTATAATGCCATCTTCTTTAAGCATTTCATAACACATATCAAAAAACGAGAAATAAATGTCAAAATTTTTCTTTTGTTTCGTATCTAAAAACTTTGAATTGGCAGAATCAAAATCTTCTTTGTTCCACCCACAAAACCATAATCTTAACCAATTCTGCATATAAAATTTAATAGAATCGGCAAAAGGTGGAGAACAAATAATTGCATCTGCTTTTATTTGTTGTTGCGGTAAGTTATTATAGTCTCCCCAAATTGTATTGCCTTTTATATAATCATTTTCTGATTCTTTTTTATAAACCAAATCTATTTTATTTTTAGTATGTTGAATTAGATTTTTATAAATGTAATCACCTTTAGGAGAATATGGTGTAAGCGGATGAGAAGTTCTACTTAATGCATAAGGTCTATTTCCGTGTAATATATGAAGTATGCAAGATTGACACATAGCTTCAGCAGGTGTCAAGTCTCTAAATCTATTATTAAAGTATTCTCTTGCACACACTATCTCTTTAAATGTATTTTCATGATAATAAGTAACTAGTTTACCATTAAAGCCAAAATCGTATTGTTGTTCTACTAGATTATTTATCAACGGCAAATTTTTATATGTTTCAATAAACTGTTCCAAATCTTCTAAAACTTTATAAACATCCCTTATTTCTGGTTTTTGCAACTTTGCTTTTGTTACAATATATGCAATTTCACTTAAATCATTTCCAATTCCAAATCTCCCTTGTAAACAAGCTTCTAAAGGAATTGTTCCAACACCACATAAAGGGTCAAGCACTATATCATTTTTCTTTGTAAATTCCTTAATTAAAAAGTGAGCGATTGCAGGTTTCAATTTGCCTTGATAAGAACATAACGAGTGCAAACCATCACCCCAATTTTTTCCATTGTATGGTTCTTTTTTGTACGGCAAGTCTTTTATAAAATTAATAGCTTTTGTTTTTAAAGCATTTACTTTATCATTGGCATTTTTTTGCAATTTAAACTTTAGTAATCTTTGAGATAAAACCATTCCATTTTTTGAACGCCTTTCTCTTAACACCTCATCTTCATACAAACAAAATCCATACTTTTCACAAATTTTTATTAAAATTTCATGAGTCGGAATGTGAATACCTGCAAATTGAGAATCGCCAATATCCATAATAAAGTAACCATTGTCTTTTATTATTTTTGATAGATTTTTAATTACAATTTCCATGTCATTGAAATATCCAGATATCATCATAGGGATTCTGTCATCATACGAAACAGGCTTTAATAATTCTAGATATTTTTTAGCAAATACGTTTTCGTCTATATTTGATTTTCTTTTTGAAACATTATTTATTCCAGCAACGATTCCTTTGGAATGAAAATTCGGCATATCTTTATCAGACAATATATAATCTGTTAGTTTTAACTCTAATTTTGTATTACGAATATAATTAGTTCCATTTAAGTATGGTGGAGAAGTAATAACACAATCTACCAAATCAGTTTCACTAATCATTTTTGCATCTTCATGCAAACAAACTGTATTCTGAAATATTTGTGTTTCTTCATTCTCAATATCGGCAATTATCTCCTGAAGTTTTAAAACATAATTTTCTTTAACACGTTTGTCTTCAAAACTTTTTTCATTTTCTCTAGCATACCTTAAATCGCCTTGTCTAACCATATTTGATACTTTAACAATAATTGAAGCTAAAGCAATTAATGCAATTTTTTTACTTTCATAATCAGCTATACTATTTTCAATAACTTCTTTAATTGTTAAAATTTCAGACAAAACTTCTTTATCAAAGAACTTCTCAAATCCATCCCATGAAGATACGGGTTTTATATAGTTAATTTTATTTATATTGTTTAATATGGTTTTGATGTTATCAGCCTTTATATTTGATTCTTTCAATTTTTTAACCATATTTATTTTAGCTTCTATTACATCTCTCATGAAAGGATTCGTTTCACTATAATAAGATTTAATATTTTTATTAGAGGCTACAAGTAATGTTGTTCCTGTTCCTGCAAAAGGCTCATATACAGATGTAATAGAATTTCCAAGTTCATTAAATATATCAGAAATTAAACAAGAAGAATACCCCTCAATATACGAATACCAGCGATGTATAGGTTCTTTTTTATTTAATGCAAAAGTGCCAGCCGAACCTTTATTATAAGTTTTCATCATTTGCCTCCTTTTTGTATTCCACGATATCTACTATATTACAATTCAAAGCAAGACAAATCCTTTCCAAAATTTCTGTATTAACATTTTCGCCTTTTACTAGTTTAGCAATAGTTGATTCACTAATTTTAGTCAATTCTCTTAATTGGGTTTTCGTCATTCCTTTGTCTATTAACAATTTCCATAACTTATTGTATATTAGCGACATAATAACCTCCTAATATACGTATATTATAACCAAAATTCTTTGAATTTGCAAGTGTTTTCTTTGACTTCTCAAAGTTTTTATGAAAAATATATTCGTTTTACGTTACAAATACTCCGCCAATCGGAACTGCGTTCGCACACGCAGTTCTTTTATTTATGCCTAAAAGGTATTACTGCAATTATAATACCTAGTTTAAGAAATATAAATAAGAAATAAATAATAAAAAGTTGGCTACATTTTGTAGTCAACTTTTTTATTTCAAGCAAAATAATTATCCTTTACAACCTGTCCAAAATTTGTTTACATAATCTTTTTCTATTGCCAGCTTTAATTCTTCAGTAACTTTATTTGCTATATTGTTATTTTCTAAAGAGCAAAGTAACTTATTGTTTCTTTCTTTTAATCTTTCAATATGATTTTTTGAAGGAATTACATTGCTTTTTATTGAGTTACAATGCTGGCACACATACACCAAATTCCACAAATCATCACTATACATATATGACCAAGGAATAACATGGTCGATAGCAAGTTCTTTTTGTTCTACTTGTTTTCCACAAATAAAACAGTAGTGATTAGGATTCTCCATATCTAAATATGGTTTAAATTTATTTAGTGTATTTCTTTTTATGTTTCTTTCATCAATAATTCGAACTTTTTTATTGATTCTTGGAGAACTATTAAAGCATTCCAAAATAAGACTCCATCTATAATTTATTAAATCATACAAATCCTGCTCGTTTTCTTTTAATATTAAAGCATTATCTCTATCGATTATCAAAAAGTCATCATTTTGTTCATAGTGATATAATTTATCAGTATTATCATTTAAGTTGTCGAAACGCCAACTAACATCATTTTTCAATATTCTTGCAATGCTGTTTTGTGTTTTTTCATAATCATTCTGAAGTCCAATATTTTTAAATCTATCTTCAACTTTTTCAAATACTTCTGGCTGTTTTTTATTTATTGCCTCATAGTATTTGTTAATTAGTGTTTTCACTAAACTTAAAATTACTGGTGGTTTATTCGGATTACTTCCTTGAACTAAATCAAAAAATATTGTTTGATTCCAATAATATTTTAAAAATTTTTGAGCAATCTCTTTTAGAGTTATTTCCAATTTTTCACCTTGAGAATCAACACTAGAACAAATTTCAACTAGAGATTTTGCCCAAGCCATTTTGTAAGTATTATCATAGTCACATTCTCTGACAATCTTAGTAAATCTTTTATAAAAATTATTTTCCATAGTCAACACTCTCTAAAAATATTTTCTTTTTAAAAGCTCCGCGTTTGTCAACTTTTGCATTTCTAATTTTTTCAAATTCTTCGTAAGAAACTTTTTTAACATCAAGAATAGCTCTTAACACCTCTTCCAAATCAGCAAGTTCTTCAACTTCGCCACTTTCTAAATATTCTTTAAGTTCTTCTTGCATTTTTTTATTAAGAGTTTCTAAATACTCATCATCTTCCATAATTCTAGTAACACAACTTTTACCATTGTCACTAGCAATAATCTCTGGAATTTTATCTCTAACTAACTTATTATAAATTTTCATATAATTCCTCCTAATTACTATTTTTAACAACAACTTCTTTTGCCCACATAACATTATCTTTCATATTTACATTATAATTAGTAATACCATATTTTCCATTTGTTTTTGTTGATATGTTAAAATAAAAACCGCAACTATAATTTTTATAAAGTCCTAATGCATTTGAAGCCGTCAATTCTACCTTTAGAACAATTATGTTCTCTTTACCGACTACATTATTTAATGCATCTATCACTTCTTCGTCATCTTGCAAGTATAACAAATCTGTATGGCAGGCTAGGCATCCGCTATCAGTATATTTCAAATTTGCACAGCAGTTAGAAGAATAGTTATTAAAACTATGTTTATATTCATTGGATAAACCATCGGTTTTCTTAATATAAAAATCAACTGCATTTATATGTATATTTTCAACATTTTCTGGCTTAGGTGTTTTAAAAATTAAGTCAAATGAGAAGCCTCCAACCGCTGTTATTCTTTTATTTTTAGACTCTCGATCTAATAATCTATTTACTGATTCATTATTTGATATTATCATTCCAGTTTCTAAATAATTTAGATGTTCGATATTTTCAAAATAAATTATGGGACTAGCATTTAATTTTAATTGATTTATATATTGTTGTCTTTGCTCTTTGTCTCTTAATTCATCGTTTTTCTTTGTTATTCTGTCAATTTTATAGGTCAACCACAATGTCAAGAAACCAATAACGAATGTTGCAAAAAAACTAATCCAAGCACTAATAATTGTATAAAGATTTGCGTTTCGCCCACTAGATTTGCAAGCAGAATAAATTGAAACAACCATTAAACCTACTATAAAAAGTGATATTATAATTGTAAAAACGATTTTTTTAGTTTTCGTCATAGAAACACCTCAACAATTACATTATAACATATATTTTTGTGAAAATATCTATATTTCTATAAATTTTATATTTTTAATGATTAATTTCTATTTGTTGCTCTAGTGAATGTAACAGCGTTCGCACACAAGTTTAAGTCATATATTACCGTAATTTGGCGAGAGTGCGAATTGAAACTATCCCGCCAATCGGAATCGCGTTCGCACACGCGATTCTTTTATTTTTGTCTAAAAGGTATTCCTGCAATTATAATACCGAGTTTAAGAGATATAAATAAAAGATAAATTAAAACAAATAAACACCCAATCATTATGATTGAGTGTTTAATTTTAAATTCTATCTGCATAAGGCAATGATTTGATATAATCTTCCATAAATGTCCAATCTGGTTGATTGTTTATTGTAGGTAACTTTATAATATCATCTACATATCTAGTTCCAATTATTTTTCTACCGTATGTGTATTTAAAATTATGATAATTTAATATAGTACAAATAAACATTGCTATATATTTATTCATCTTAAATTTAGGAATTAAGGCAAATACTGTTTCTCCAACAAAGACTTCTTTTCCTTGATAAAATGTCGCACCAACACTTCCACTATAAGCAACTGTTAAAATATTGCTATATTTCTCCGGTCTATCACTTATATAATCAGAAATTCCATTATTAAAAGCAGTTGTACTAACCAAAGGTAATATACCAAATTCTCTATCATAACTAGGGTATTTTATACCATTATGCAACAAAAACAATTCTCCAATTTTAAATTCTTTCCATTCTTCTGATTTTAATGAAATTTCAATTTTTTCACAAAAAGTTGTAATTTTTTTTATTTTTTTATTTTCGATTAATTTGTTACACAAATCTAAAGAAGGAATTTCAATATCTGGAAAGGTTTTATTTGCAGCTCTGCCATAACTATATCTATAAGCATTCTTATTTATACACATTGCATAAAATAGTTTTTGTTCTAATGTTAAATTTATTTTAGGAGTAAGTACATATAAATCTCTGCCACTATAGTAGTCTTCATTTTGTACAAAGCACGACAAAACCGAACCACTTGTCGCCAAACTTAATGTTCCTGCTTTCTGAGGAATTAATCCTTCAATTAATTTTACTCTTGAAACAACACCGTTATTATTACTCGTTCTCGCCACAAAGTTGACAGAGCTATCATCTTTGTCTTTGGTTTCTTGGCAATTAATCAATTCAAGATTTACACCATATTTATAATCAAATAAGTCTTTAATCTTCATATACATCACCATTTTTAACTAAATATGCAAGATAATCATTAACTGTTTGCTGAAAATCAGATTGGTTTAAGGTTGAGTAGTCTGTTTTCATATATGCTTCACACAACCATTCATCTTCATGTGTTACACATTGTAAAGCAGATTTACCATCTACAACTTTTTTATTTTCGTATAAATCAAGCCATTCTTTTTCTATGTCATCCCACCTGTTATAGTAGTCAATTCTTCCCATCTTTTTTCTTTTTACAAACCCATCATCTTTACAATAACCAAAAAATGTTGGTTTGTTACTATCATGTGATTTGTGAGCTTCCCAAACCATAACGCAAACATTTGTACCGGTTGGGTAAAAAATATCATCTGGCATACTGAAAACAGCTTTTAGGGTATGGTATTTAAACAACCTTTCCCTTATTTCTTTAAATTTTGTTCCAATCGCACAACTCATAGGTACAACTGCGACTGCCAATCCTCTTGGTTCAAGCACCTCCAATAGTCTTTCAACAAACTCTAATTCACATTTATCTTCTTGAGAATATGGAGGGTTAATTAACCCCAAAGATAAATGCTTATTTTTTAAGTTGTTATAAATTTCTTGAGAAAAACAATCTCTACAAACAATGTTTGATTTCCCATCTTTACGAATAATCATATTTGTTATTGCTAGAGTATATAAATCGGTATCAAGCTCTACTCCATATAGTCCATTTTTCTTTATTTCTAATATTTTGAAAGTGAGTTTTTTATGCTTTCATACCATTCGATAACCTTCAATATCTTCAGGTGTAGCGGCTTCCTTAAACATTTTTCCCATTGCGGTTACAAGGAAAGCTCCGCTACCACAACAAATATCTACAACTTTACTCTGTTTATTAATTTCGCCCAACTTACACATAAAATCAGTTAAATGTTTTGGAGTTAATACTATTCCTAAACCCTTTCCATCAGTAGAACTGTATTTGATAAATTCATGATAGAAAATACTTAAAGCATCTTCAGTATATTCATAATGGTTCATCATAGGCAAAATTCTCATCTCAAGTTGCTCAATAAACCAAGCTAAAGAGCCATTTTCACCTAAAGGAATTGACTTTATTTTCTCATTACTTTTAATTCTTCTAAAAGAACTTTTTATAGCTTCTATTTTTTCTCTCTTTATATCGCTATTATCAAGAGTTTCTTCAATAGAATCAATCATTAGTTTTACCAAACTATTAAACGAGTTTATATTATTCCATGTATTTCTAAAATCTGCATTTTGTAAAGCAATAAGCATTCCTGCAATAAAAATGGGTTTGTCTTTTTCAGAAATCTTTATTTGTCTTAATTTCTCATGCATGATTTGAGACAATTCTCTAATTTCTTGTAAAGAAAATTTTCTCTCTAGTTTTTTACCCTCTATAAGATTTAAATAGTTTAAAGGTTCTAATATTGTGTCTTTTGCTTTTTTAAGTTCTTGATAGTCCTCAAAACCTTTTTTCCAATAAAATGTGTTAACTTTTACATTTTCTTTTGACGTTCCACTAACAGCAACAGCAACCACATTGTAGTCATCCTTTAAATGTTTAGCATAAAACAAAGCCCCATCAACAGCATATTTTTGTGGCATATTTTTGTCTGAACTTTCATGTTCTTTAATAGATTTCTTACATTCTACCAAAATAATTGTATTTTTATCTTTATTAAATGTAACTATATATTCTGGTTTTGCTCTACCAGAACCAACAGTTTCATAATCATCAAGACAACAAATTGCAGGTTTACCGCCCATTTCTTTTAAGCATTTTTCAATTTTATCAAAATTATCAGTTTCACCTTGTGGAAAAACAAAACCAAAATCATTTTCACCTAAATCTACGCCCATTTCTTTTAATACTAAATTTTCTGAATATCTTTCGTTTGCCATTTTATTTCCCCTTTCTTACAAATGCTTTTCTTTTTTCATTTTTTAATTTTATATCTAAGTTGTTAGTGCTTGTTATTTTAACTTCATCATCTTCAATATAAAAGACTAAACTATCGCCATTTTCAACATGCAGTATTTCTCTTATTGCTTTAGGAACAGTTATCTGTCCTTTGGAAGAAAGAACTGCTTCTTTAATTTTTTGCATTTTTAAACTCCATTTTCTTTATTTTCTTTACTTTTTAAGTATAACAAAAAACAATTTCAAAAGCAAATAAAATAAAAATAAGAATAAAAAAACACTTAAATAATTAAGTGCTTTGGGAATAGTTTAATTGTATTAGTCCTATTTTTTAGAACTTTCTTGCTGTAACTTTACAACTAAAATATTTCTTATTGATATTAAATTGTTCATAACCATTTCATTTGTGGCTTTTTCAAAAGTTGTATATCCAGGATTTAATGGCGAGTTAAATGTTGCAACAAGCTCATCTGTCGCATTGTGTTTCCTAATTATATCTTCAGCTTTCTTTCTATCAAAAATAACATTAGGGTTAAGCACATCGTTTATTTCTTTTATGTCTTTTGCTATATCTAATACTTTATCTGTGTTCATAAATTACCTCATTACAAAACATTATAACATATATTTTTATAAAATTGAGGATTTTTCAACAATTTTTGCATTTTTCATGATATAATGATAACGACTAAAAAGGAGCTAATATGATTGAAATAAAAAAACATAACTCAAAATTGATAGCAATTTATTCTCCAGAATCTGGCACATATTGGTTGCAAGACAAATTAAACAAAGGAGAAAACCATTATCTTAAAAATACATATAGATTATCTAAAGGCAAGATTTTAGATTTACATGAAATAGACGAAGATTTAGATGAAGAAGAAAATATCGCATTTCAAATTGGTGTTGAAAGAAACAACTATTTTGCATTAGACAAAGAAATATTCGGCATTGATATTGACATATATATTGAAAAAAGTATACATATAACACCCAACTTCTTTACTGCAAATAAAAATATTTCAATAATTTCTAAATTGGAAGATGTTGTCAAAGAACAAATTTATTTAGTATCAGATGAAAATTATAATGTTAATGATGATAATACTAATAAAATTCCTTTGAGCGCCTATAAAAATCTGTTAAATAATTTTCCAAACAATACAGAAATAATTAAGTATTCACACATGAGAATAGCTACTGCATTAAGTGAATATTTTGATAATTTAGATGTGTATAAAACAAAATATGAAAATTATCTAAACAAAAAGAATAATTCATTAACCGATAATAAATTTTCAAGAAACATAAGTTTATTAAAATTAAATATGTTAAATTCGTCTCAAGAAGAATTAACAAAAATGTTAAAAACTTATAAATCGTTTGATGAAAAGGCTTGGCAAAACAAGATAAAAAACATATTATGTGTTTTGTTTCCAAAATATTTGTATGCAATTAGAGAAGTTAATTTTGGCGAAATCCACGGATATGATAAACATCCAGACTTTACTTTAATTGATAGTAATGGATATATTGACATAATGGAAATAAAAAAACCTGATGATACTCAAATAATCAGAAATTGTAAGAACAGAAATAATTATGTTCCACAAAAAATATTTACAGATGTTGTAGTTCAAACAACTAAATATATAAATGCTTTAAATCAAAATCACGATAAGTCAAAAATCAACATCATTAAAAAACTGAAAGAAGACAATCCTGATACTACATTATCTACAAGTGATATTTTCATCAACAATCCTAAAGGGTTAATTCTTCTTGGAAGAAGCGACAAATTAACAAAAGAACAAAAAGATGACTTTGAGTTAATTAGGCGACAATATAAAGACATCGTTGAAATTATGACATATGACGATTTACTAAATAGAATAAATAATCTAGTAGAAAAACTAAAACAAGATGTTGAAGTTTAATTCAATATTATTACTTATAGTTTTTAGTTCAACCTGAACTTTGTTTGCTCCGCCAATCGGAACTGCGTTCGCACACAAATTTATGCCTTATATTATCTTAATTTGGCGAGGGTGCGAATTGGCACTATCCCGCCAACTCAAACCTAAATCGATATTCCCGGTTTAGGTTTGTTTTTTTATTTTGTAAAATTTTTAATTTATGATAAAATACTTGTAAATTTGGAAAGGTTTTATGAAACTTGTATTAATATTTGGAAATTCTGCTGTAGGTAAAATGACAGTGGGACAAGAGTTAACGAAAATAACGAAATTAAAATTATTTCATAACCATATGTCCATTGAACCTGTACTTGAAATTTTTGGAAAAAGAAACAACAATGTTATTAATGATTTTAGAGAATCTGTTTTTAAAAATTTTGCTAAATCTGATAACTATGGTTTAATTTTTACTTTTATGTGGGCATTTGATTCTAAAAACGACTGGAAACACATTAAACATTTACATAAAATATTTAAAAAAGCAGACATATATTATGTAGAATTAGTTACATCTCAAGAAATTAGATTACAAAGAAATTCTACTGAGAATAGGCTTAACCATAAAGCTTCAAAAAGAGATATCGAGCAATCTAATAAAAGGCTTATTAATGACGATTTAAAACATCGTTTTGAAAGTATTGAAGGTGAAATAAAACATAAAAAATATATTAAAATAGATAACTCGAATTTATCTGCAAAACAAGTAGCAAATAAAATAAAAGAAACATTCTATTTATAATTTTTTAAAACTCGTTAAAAAAAGTACTTATTAATTTAAGTACTTTTTTTTCATTTTTAAAAATTAAAATAATAAAATTATAAAATTGAAGAAAGGTTTTAAGAAAACTAAGAAAGATACCACGCCTAAAAGAATACAAGCACCACCTACACCTATCCATGCAATAATATTATTGTTTATAAGTTTAAAATATTTACTTAATATAGTTAGTGCTACAAAAACAGCTAAAGACATTAATGTTATAATTAAACATATTGTTAATAACTGAGGTTTGTATGTAACAACAATTTCGTTTTGACCTTGTTGAAGTTCTACAAACATAAATGCATTAAAAGCTTGTTTAATTTCTACGCTATCACCATTTACATTCCCTACCATATTTTTCAAATATGTGTAAGGAATAAAAGCATATTTATCGTTATTAGTGTTATTTATACTTACCTTTATAGATTTGCCATCAAAATTAAGTTTTGAATTATTTAAAGCTTTTTCATTGTGAACTTGCTTAAAAGTTTGTATATCAAAAGAGCCGAATAATAATTTTGAATTTAATTCTTCTAAGGAAATATCTTCTATCTCGCAAATAAATTCTATTACATTTTCTTCACTAATACCTAAATCAACAAGCCCGTTATATATGTTAAACTTATAATCATTTTGAGTTATGGTAAACGAATCTAACAACTTATTATGCATATAAATATTGCTATTTGGAATGTTGCTAACTTGAATTTTATATACACCCTTTTCTATTTCGGTTACAGCATACTCTACAGGTGTTATTATATCTTCTGCTTGATTATATAAAGTTTTATATAAAGTGTTATGGTTTATAAACCAGTTATCACTATTTTCAAGTAAGCTTGTTAAATCAATATTTGTTGTATAAATTAAATCAAAATTAAAATTCAATTCGTATAAATTTACTTTTTCTTTTTTGTCCCCTTCAACAAAATCAAAAGAATTTAACAAAGTATAGTATTCTTCATTTAGATTTTGTTTAGATAATACATATTTATTTCCAAGCAAAATGTCTGTTAAAACTGTTCCCCCTGCCGATTTTAAAAGGGTTGAAACAGTGCCATAACCTAAATTATTATAACTTATAAATTGTTCTTCACTTGAAATATGTATCCATGTTGTTAAAGAAGGATAATCAAGCAAAAGTGGAAAATTATTATTGTATAAATTTTCTCTATCTTTTATTTTATAACCACTATCTAATAATGTTGTTTCTATTGAAAAAACATTAGTTATCCTTTCGTTTTTAGTTGTTGAATTTAAAGAACAATATCCTATTGTATACCCTAGAATTTGCGCAAAACACAAAACAAAAATTAAAATTCCACCCGATATTTTAGCAAAAGATAATTTAGAATTTTTAATTTTTAAACACATTTCTATAAAGATATAAGTAAATATAAAAGGCATTAAGAAAGCAGTGAAAGCACCAAACCTTAATTGTCTATAAGGAATTATATTTGTTCCAGACATGGATAGTATAACACTAAAAAATATTGACATTAAACCAACAAATACAAATGCAACCCAAAACATTTTTGAATTTTTATTTGTATTTATATTGTTTTCAGTACCCTCTTTAACTGAAATATATTTGTTTATGTAATAAAGCGAAGTAAATATTAAAAAGAAAATGATAACAAAACTATATCTATAAGGGAAACAATAGTAACTACCTGTATGCCACATTTTATTAATAGGCTCTATAAACAAGCCAAGAATTAAAATAATAAATGTTAATATAAAAAACAAAACGTTTTTCTTATCTTTTTTATAAGTAAAAAGTAATTTTACAAAAAACACAACAGGGACTGCATATATTATAAGAACTGCTAGCTTTGAAAAGAAATGGTCAAACAATTCAGTTTTTGGGTTAGCAGTTGCAGTTCCGCTAAATCTATGTGCTTGCAATGAAGTAACACACGAAGGGATAAACACAACTAAGCTGATTAAAATTGAAATCATAACGGCAAAAAATAAAAGAGCTGATATTTTTTTCTTTTCTTTAGCAAGAATAAAAATATATAATGTTGCAGTTATTACTACTCCCACCAAAACCATATATGTAATGTAATAACTAAGCATAAGCATATATGTTAAAATAATAACAAACCAAAATATTTTATGATCTTCAATAAGTTTCTTGGCACTTAACAAAAGTAATGGCAATAATATCATTAAATTAAGCCAACCTATGTTTGTAAAATGGACTAATGTCCAGCCCGAAAAAGTCCAAATTGAACTAAAAAGAAGTAGAACATATTTATTTGTATTTTTAAAAAATTTTTTAAAACAAATATAAGAGGTTGTTGCCATTAAAGCAAACATAATAATGACAACTAATGCTATAGAGTAAATAATCTTTTCTCTTGCAAAAAGTGCAACTATCCAACTAATAGGTGATAAAAAGCTGTTTAATATAAAAGATGAGAAAAGGCTACCTCCTGCTCCTAAATTCCAAGAAACTAAACCATCAAACTTACCATGCAAAACATCCCATAACGCTGTGTAAGAAGGAATTAACCCGTCGTTAAAATCTATATAGCCCATACTTTTTATTCCAAAAGGATATACCCCCTTTATTATCATGGCTATAACAAAAACCATAGTAGCAATTAAGGCAGGCAAAGAATATTCTAAAACCTTAGACCAGTTAATATTAATTTTATTTTTATTACTTTCTTCATTCAAAACTTCTTTTACACTATTTGTCATAATAACCTCTAAAGTTAAAATATATAGTATAGTAAATTAATAATTTTGTTTAGTCAAATAATTAAGAAAATCAATATATCTTTTGTTAAATATATCAATTTTGTTACAAACTAAAATTTAATTAATTTTAATTTAACAAAAAAAAGCTATATTTATTTTTAAATATAGCTTTTAATTGTTTTTTTCTTTTTTTGCTTTTTTAGACCACAAAACAAAACATAAAATAAATATTAAAGTAATAGCTATAACAGCTAAAAAGTAAGATATAGCTAAAATATAAGCACCCATAAATTGAAGCTCTCTGCCCGAAACAGAATTTGGCATTTGTATACCCCAAATTAAATAACCTATGCTTTTGCCTAATAAAAACAAATCTACTGCACCAAGCACTACCAAAAATATTTTTTTAAAAATACTCATAAATTAGACCTCTTTATAGAACCTAATATTTTCATCTGTAACTAACTCTTTTACTTTTTCATGTTCCTGAAATTTACAAATTTCATTAACTAAATAAGAAGGCGACATTATAAATTTCGCATTTATTTTTTCGCTTTGTTCAGCTACTAAATTCCAAGCATCTAAAGCAAATTTAGAGCAATTATATAAAGGCGTCCAACGATCTTTTTCTTTTATTAAACTAGATATAGTATTTATATCATTATTATCTATACCTATTGTTATAGAAACCCTTTTATTATATTTGTTATGCTCTTTTATGTAATTACTTTCTAAATTATACCAAATCCCGCTATGTTGAAAAACATTCCAAAGTCCTACTGTAATTGTTTCATTTGGTTCTACATTTCTATCCCCTACCATAAAAGCAGAAGTACTTGTATTTGTAACCGAAATAAATGCATGACCATAATTTTGCAAAAAGAAATTGCTTTCACTTGAACCATCATCTGAAAACAACGAAAGCAAAGCTGTATCGTCACTTGAAATATTTAACAAACGTTCTCTATTTTCTTCTTTACACCCTGAAAGTGTAAAAACAGACATTATTAAAATTAAAAATGCTATTATGTATTTTTTCATAGTTTTATTTTACATGTGATTATTTTTTTAAGCAAGCAAATTAGTAATATTTGTATTTTTTAATAAATGCTACTAATGTCCATTAAATAAATATTCAAATTGATAGAGCTTTGTTAAAAAAATTATAAAACAAAAAATTACTTCTTTTAAAAAATAAAAAATTAGTAGAAATACTAATTTTAATGTTTTTTATGAACTATTATTTATAAGTTAAAACTTATATATCTAGTGATATTTACTAGTAAAATATTAACAAAATTTATTTATAAATATTTAAATTATTTAACTAAATCTTCTGCCATTTTATCAAAAGAATAAGCCATCCCATCTACATATTTCATATTAAAAAAGTTTCTTGGTAAATTTTGTTCTATATCTTTTGCTGTATTTATAATATCAACACTACCTATACTTTCAGCAATTTCTTGCGGTGTAATAAAGCTTAAAGAAGTTTCGTTATTTTTAATCTCATCTACAATTTCTTCCCTATTTCTTTTAAGTCCACCTTGAAAAGGATTAAAAAACACAGTATGTTCACTATCAGGACCATATGAGAAAAACATTTTACCGCTAAATTCATTATCAAATGATTGAATTTTACATACTTTACCATCTTGCGTTTGATAAATTACATTACTTAAATGTCCATCTGTATTGCAAGAACAAACATCCAAAACCACTTTTTTAATAATGTCCCTTACTGCATCTTTTGTAAAATATTTATTTATTGTTTGCATTTGTTTAGGGTCTATTTTTGAAGGTAATAAAAACGGAAACATTTCTCCTGTTTCATCTTTCATTTTTTCATTAAATTGAAACCCAGTATAAGAAGTAGGTGTATCTAAATTATTAGAAATTACACCCGTTCTATTTTTATACACAACAGGCAAGTAAATTGCACTTTCTACCCCACATAAATTATAAACTTGACCTAATAATATCTCGCTATCGAATACCCTACTATCAGTACTTTTTCTTAAACAAAATTGACCTTCCGGGGTATTAACCATATGCACACCCCAAAAAGCGCCCTTGCCTTTTTGCATTTCAAACCCCAAGTCGTCTAATTTTAAAAAACCGTGCGACGATATGTGTTTCTCAAGATATTTATTTAAACCATTATCTAGCATGGCTTTTTCTCCTTACATATTATAAAATTGTTCATCACTACAAACCAAAGCATTTGCAACATAATCCATTTGTCTTGCGGTGTCATCAACAAAAGTCTTATCTAAAACATAGCCGGTAGTTTGGTTAATATCTTTAGCTGTATCAATAACATTAATGTTACCTATTTTATTAGCTATACTTTCAAGCGAAACATAATCACGAATATTTTCGTTATCTCTAACCATAGCCAACATTAAATATTCACTTAAATTGTCACTAGATTCAAAATCATGAAAATAACGTCTATCAATATATGGTTGACTGCAAGCTCCGTTATCAAATAAAGATAAATCTGTTATAATTCCATTTTCAATTTTATAACAAAAGTTTGCAGTATTTCTATCTATATTACGAGTAGCCACATCCGCTATTCGCATAAAAATTTGCTTTGCCATAGCTTCTTTTGTAATTATTTTAGAGTAATCTATAACATTATCTATTTTTCTTTGAGGTAAATCAAGACACCAGTACTTACCTATTTTCTCTTCTAATTTAGAAAAATGGTCATGAGCATAAACATAATTTCCTTTAACCACATTATTTGAAACAACTGTAATTTTGCTTGAACTTTCGAACTCTTTACCACCTAAATAAACAGCGCAATCTAAATCTAAAAGATTATATATTTGCCCCATTAAAATTTCTGCGTCTGCAACTTGTTTAGATACACTTTTTGCATAAAAAATTCCTTCTTGCGTTTCAAGATAATCTAAAAACCTATAATCATCAACTCCAGGAAACATATTAAAAACAGGTGGTTTTAAATTTAATAATCCATCTTTTGTTGCATGTTCTGGAAAGTATTTTAGTAGCCCATTATCAAACATGTTTTACTCCTTTTTTCAAAAATTATTTTATTTATCTAAAATTAAAGCACATTCTTCAAAAGACCTTGAAAGTTTATCTATATACATAGGTGAGGTTCTATAACCCATTTCTTCTTTACATTCTTTTGAAATTTCACCAAAATTTATTCTGCCCATTTCTTCAGCTAATTCATGATTAGAAATTATTTCAGAGGCAATAGGGTTATCTCTTACAGCCTCGATAGTTAGAGTTTTATTTAATTCTTCTGGTTGTAAAACAGAACAATAAGTTTGATTAATAAATCTATCTTTAGCACCTACTCCACCTGCAGCATAATCAAATAAAACAACACCTGTAACTATTCCATTTTGTATTTGAAACGCAAAGTTATCTTCGTGCCTATCAAAATTAAAAGCAAAAGGGTCAAAAATACTCATTTTTAATAAATCTATCATAGCTTCTTTAGTAAAATATTTTGTGTAATCTTGAAGATTGTTTACATTAAAAAAACTATATGGCATTTGAGTATTTGCCCTATCGCCCCCACCAACAAGTTTAAAAAATTCGCTTGCAAGCATTGTGTTTTCATCTACTACATTATCTGAAACAACATACTGGTAATTTTGAAGCCTAATAATATCTCTTTCTGTTAAATTAGGGTCATCAAAATTAGGGTTTTGCATTGCATAATAAGTTGCTGTTTTAAGACCTGCAATTTTTGCCGCCCTACTTAAAATAACTTCAGCGTCCATTCTGCATTTATTAACCGCCTTGGTATAGTAAAGTTTATCTTTACCATACATTTTCCAAACGCCACGTTCAAGGTGAGAATAAGAAAAATCTTTAGTATTTCCTAAATCTAAAATACCTGTTCTTGTTAATGTGTGTTTATAGTTTCTTAATAAATCATTATCAAACATTTCCATTCCCTTTTTAACCTTGTATAAGCTCGTTAGCCATATTATCAAAAGACTTAGATAATTCATAACTATAATTACTATCTACGCTATACCCCATAGTTTCCTTAATATCTTTAACGTGTTCTTCAACATCTACACTTCCAATTTTATTTGATATAACATATAAATTAAAAGTATCTATTTTAGGCGTAATCGTTTTTAATATTTCTAAAAATTCATCCCTAATCATAGGGGTTATACTAAAATCATTATAAAATGGTAAGTTATCTATATCATATTTTAAATAACATAGTGCACTTGCCCCATAATCAAACAATACAAGACCTTGGGCTTGACCATTTAGGACATTAAAACAATGATTTAATTTATGTCTATCAAAATTAAAACTTGCATAATCAAATATTCTTAATTCTATAAGTTGTTTAATAAGTTCTTCAGAAAAAAACTTAGCTTCTTCGCGATTATCAAGATAATATTGTAAAGGTGTAAAATAAAATTTTATATTATTTTGTTTAAAAAAGTCATAAGCTAAAATATTATCTTTTGTTTCTATATTATTACTTACAACATATTCCTTATTATTTTTACCTAAAATTGCAGGCGTATAAATTGCTGTATCAAAACCACAAGACTTATATATTTGACTTAATAAAACTTCTGCACCTGTTTTTAAAGGGTCACTTTCTTTTATAAAAAACAAACCTTCGGGAGATTGCATTTTAGTGACTAAACTATTATCTTTAACTTTTTTGCCTAATTTAAAATCTTCGTTCCCAGTTAAATCCAAATATCCGTTTTTGCTTTGCAAGTTTTTGTAATAACTTAACAAGCCATTATCGTGCATATTATCCCCCTTTTCTTAAAAACTAAAACGCATTATTCTATTATATATAATAATAAATATATACTTAATTTTCAATACCAAATTATTTTTTCATGCAACATGTTTAATTTATTTAATATAAAGTCTTATTTTAGTAAAATTATTATTTAATAAAGTTTGTAGCAAAGTTGTTTTATATAATTTTTTGTTTGAAAATAATATAAAAATTTAGTAATATAATTTTACATATTAAATTAATATAAAAGGGGAAAAATATGTTACTCACAAAATTTCCACAAAGTTGTGTGTTAGTTGAAACAAATGATATTAAAATCCTTATCGACCCGGGTTGTACAAAATACGACGAAAGTTTTTTAGAATTTTGGAATAAAGCGGATATAATTTTACTAACTCATAGACATAGTGACCATGTTAACGCACAAGTTATTCAAACTTTAAATAAGCCTATATATAGCACACAAGAAGTTAAAGACTTCTACCCTTTTTTAAATATAAACATAATTAAGGAAAAAGATTTTTTAAGTTTTGAAAACACAACTATTGAAGTTGTAAAAGCTGTTCATGGATATGTTTTTCCAGCAGGTGAAATTAAAGAAAATGTTGGTTTTATTATTAACGATAATAATAAAACATTATATATTACAAGCGATACTATTAGGTTTAAAAATGATTATAAAGCAGACGTAATGTTTGCTGACATTACCGCATTTGACAGTTCCATGAACCTTTGGGGTGCAGGGGTTACTTATAATGAACTTGGAGCAAAACTAATGATTGTAGCCCACCAAGATGACGGCAAAGTTTTGTATACAAAAGAACAAATTGAAGAATATTTAACACAAAACAGTATAAATTTTATTATCCCAAAAATTTTAGATAAAATTGAAATTTAAATTTTATATTTTTTAAAATTTATTCAATAAGAAAATCAAATTACTTATCAAGTAATCGTTAAAAACAAAGGAAAACTCTATGTATGTTTTATCACAAATACTAATTGTTTTTTCAGACATAGCTTATGTTCTTTCAATGTTATGCAAAAAGAAAAGCGGTGTAATATTATTTTTGTTTTTTTCTGGATTATTCTTTGCCTCCCACTATTTTTGCTTAAATGAAATTACAGCTAGTTTAATTGTTATTATAGATACAATCTTTTTAATTTCATTATTTTTTATTGAAAAATACAAAAAAGAAAAATTCATTCCTATTTTTATAATTTTAACAATTATTGCTTGTATTATTGTTTCAATTCTTACTTTAAAAGATTTATTTTCTTTAATAATATTAGGCGGAATGTTAGTATATTTAATAGGAATGTTTTTTAAAAATGTTATTGTTGTAAAATCTTGCACTTTTATAAGAGTAACTTGTAACATGATACATATGTTATTTGTTAAAAGTTATTTAGGTGCTATTTTAAGTTTAGTATTACTAGCAAGTTCTATCATCGGTATTATAATTGATATAAAAAATAAAAAGAAAAACCATCAAATTTAATAAATTTTTAATTGTTAAAAATTTTAAAGTTATTTAAAAAACATTATTAATTTTTATTAAATATTGTTATAATGATTTGAAAGGAAAACTATTATGACAGAAAAAGAGTTATCTAATAAAATTATTGAAAACGCAAACGCATATCACAGCGACAAAAGTTCTATTCCACCAAGTATTTTTATTGATAAAAAAGAATTTAGCGATTTCAATTTTAAAAAGTTAAAAAAAGAACTTAACACACAAGGCTTTGATATTGTAGAAGGTATTTATGCTCCTGCCCCATTTAACGCAATGGATGATGAATATAAAAGCAAAAAATGGCTTGTGTTTAAAACAGATAAAATAGACGAAATTAAACTTGTTTATCCTAGTGAAAAATATTTAAAATCATATAAAAAAGCATACAAAGAATATATTAAAAACAATATCACAACTTATAATCTTGACGACCCAGATAAAGTAGATGTAATAAAGAAAAGCGAAAATTTTAGATATGCTATAGATTTACCAGAAGGCTTTGTTCCACAAATAACCTACTGGCTTGTTCAAAACGATGAGTTCTTAGGTCAAATAGGTTTTAGGCCAAAAATAAATGACTTTTTATTTAATTATGGTGGGCACATAGGCTATTTTGTAAAATATTCTAAATGGAATAAAGGATATGGAACAAAAATGCTTAGCATGGTTTTAGAAAAAGCTAAAAAGCTGGGTCTTAAAAAAGTTTTAATTACTTGCGACGATAATAATATAGGTTCTAGTAAAGTTATTGAAAAAAATGGTGGCATTTTAGAAAACAAAGTTAAAAATATTATTGCTGGAAAAGAAATTTTAACAAGAAGATACTGGATAGAATTATAAAGGAGAAAATAAAAATGGAATTAAAAATAGGCGGAATATATAAACATTTTAAGGGCGATTATTACCTTGTAGAAGGCGTTGTAATTCATTCTGAAAGCAAAGAAAAAATGGTTTTATATCGTGGACTTTATGGTAATGGCGAATTATATGTTAGACCTTATGACATGTTTTTAAGCCCAGTAGACAAAGAAAAATACCCAAATGTAAAACAATACTATCGTTTTGAACTACAAGAAGTTAGTTCAGTTGTAAAAAAATAAAGTGCATATAAAGAATTAATTAAAAAAGTACCTATTTATTAGGTACTTTTTACTATTTCATTGTAAGTTCTTATATCATTGAATTTGACTATTTAAATCTTCTATTGATTGATTATTTTGCATTTTTAAAATATCTAATTTATCTTCAAAGCAATCAACTTGATTATTTATAAAATCTATTAAATTTTCTTGGTCTTGAATAGACAATCCATTTGACGAGCTTTCAGCATAATCTACATAATCTTTTAATGCGGCACAAAAGCCACCTCTAAAAGCTATTTCCCTATAATTTTCTCCCGTTTCTTGGTTTTGGTCTATAACTTCATTTGAAGTTTTAAAATTTGTACTAATAATTTTAGTACCATATTCACTTAAACGCATAGCTTTACCTTGTAAATCCGCAAACCAACATAAAGTATCTTTATTTACATTATCCATAAAACTAGTTGCATTTAAAAATGGAATGTTTTCTACTTGTTCAAAAGTTTTTGTAACACTGCCGTCTTCATTTACTTTTGAAACACTTAAACAATCAACAGCATGACTATACACTAAATATGATAGCCCTATATGGTCAGCTGGTATTTCTGGTGAATTACCACATTTATAAGAAAAAACAGAGTTCCCAGATCTATTTACATGAAAGCACTCTGGAGGATTTATTTCACCATCAATAATTTTTTTTGAACAATCAACAGATTTTCCTAAACTGATTATTTTCATTTTTACCCTCTAACAATATTTTAAAAAATTTATTTAAACATGTCAAGACTCAATTTTTAGTCTACAAATATTTAATACAAAAACATAACTCTACTGTAAGTAGAATTTAAAAAATTAAAAATTTATATTTTTAGTATTTTTTAAAATTTATATGTTTTTTTATAAAATATTGATGTTTTATGTGCTTTTTAATTGATTTTTCTTAATTTTTGTGTAATTTTTAAATAAAAATCGATTAAATTTAAATTTTTACTTACATTTAATAAAAATAAAATGAATAAAAAAAGAAAGATTTTAAACGCTTAAAAATAAACATAAAAAATCTTTCTTTTTTTTTGGTAACAGTTTTATACAAAACTTTTTAACATTATCTAAAAAAAAATAATATTAATTTTCTTTCATATAATAACTGCCGGAGTGTTGTGTTGCAGGAAATCTTTGTCCTTTTTCAAGGTAACAACATCCGCCATTATGGCCTTGTGCATCAAAAGCACAATAGTTGCCTGATTCTGGTGCAACTTCTCCTGGCTTCCATGAATTACTCATAAAGACACCTCCCTGTATTATTGTTTGCATACTTTAAAAAACTATTCACAAACTAAAAAAAATAATTTAATTTTTTTTATAAAACCCTTTGTATTTTTTAACATAAAATGATAAACTAAAAAAAACTAAAAGGACTTATGCAAATGACTAAAAAAAATAATATTATTGTAGCAGTAGTTGGACTTTGCGGTGCAGGAAAATCAGAAGCTACTCAAGTATTTATAAACAATAATTTTGAAAGAGTTTATCTAGGTGATGTTACTTTTGATGAATTGAAAAAAAGAAACTTACCTATTACCCCTGAAAATGAAAGAATGATTCGTGAAGAATTAAGAGCAACTAGCGATATGGCTATTTATGCTAAAAAAAGCGAACCAAAAATTAAAGATTTCTATCAAAATGGTAAAAATGTTGTTGTAGAAAGTATGTATTCTTGGAGTGAATATAAATACCTTAAAGAAATCTATAAAGACAATTTTAAACTTTTAGCTATTGTTACGGATAGGGATTTAAGAGCAGAAAGACTTAAAACAAGAACTTTTAGACCCCTTACAGATGAGCAAGTAACAACAAGAGATTATACCGAAATTGAAAATATAGAAAAAGGTGGTCCTATTGCTATTGCCGACCATTTTATTGTAAATAATGATAGTATAGATAAATTGATTAATCAGGTTCAACAATATATTGATAGTTTGTTGGGCTAAGATTTTATCCCCCTAAAAAAAGAAAATCAGCATTTGAATTAAGCTTTGCTGATTTTTTATTTGTGTTAAACTTCTAAGGAGATATTTTAATGAAAAACGAACAAAAATTATGCTTTAACTCTGAAAAATATTTACAACTTCAAAGCCTAGGAATTAAAGAAAAATTAAAAGAATTTGACAATAAACTTTATATGGAATTTGGTGGAAAATTATTTGATGACTATCACGCAAGTAGAGTTTTACCTGGTTTTGACCCTAATATTCAAATTAAACTACTAGACCATTTTAAAAAAGATTGTGAAATTATTTTTACAATTAGCGCAAACGATATTGAAAAGAATAAAATCCGTGCAGATTTTGGCATTACTTATGACGCAGAAGTATTAAGATTAATTAGTATTTTTAGAGATAGAGGATTGCTTGTTAGTGGTATCGTTATAACCTTATTCAACAACCAACCTTCTGCAATAGCTTTTAAAAACAAATTAGAAAGCTTGGGAGAAAAAGTTTATTTTCATTATTTTACAAAAGGCTACCCTACAGACGTTGAAACAATCGTTAGCGAGGAAGGTTATGGCAAAAATCCATATATTGAAACATCAAAACCTTTAGTTGTAATTACCGCGCCTGGCCCTGGTAGTGGAAAACTTGCTACTTGCTTATCACAACTTTATCATGAATATAAAAGAGGTGTAAAAGCTGGGTATGTTAAATTTGAAAAATTCCCAGTTTGGAACTTACCAGTTAAGCACCCTATTAACTTAGCTTACGAATCTGCTACTGCAGACTTGAAAGATGTAAATTTAATAGATTCTTATCACTTAGAAGCATATGGCAAAGTTGCCACAAGTTATAATCGCGATTTACAAGCTTTCCCTGTTGTTAGAAATATTTTAAAAAAGATTGTTAATAAAGACATATATAAATCTCCTACTGATATGGGAATAAATAGCATTGCAGAATGCATTTTTGATGAAGAACTAGCTAAAGAAAGTGCTAAGGCTGAAATTGTAAGAAGATATTATGTGGCTAAAGTAGAAATCAAGAAAAATAACACACCTAAACATTGCGAGGAAACAATTCGACTTATTATGAACGAATTAGGTCTTAATGCATATGATAGAGCTTGCGTTAAACCAGCCGAAGAAAAAGAAGAAAAATCCGGACAGCCAAGTGTTGCTATTCAATTACATAATGGGCAAATTATTACAGGTAGAAGAACTTCCCTACTATCTGCAAGTGCAAGTGTTATATTGAATGCTTTAAAAGTTATTTCCGGCATTGAAGATAAGTTTGAACTTATTTCACATCAAGTTTTAGAGCCTATTTTAGACTTAAAGAGAAACATTTTAAATGATAAAAATAGCGTTTTAACACTAAAAGACGTACTAATAGCATTAAGTATTTCTGCAGGTTATAACCCTGTTGCAAAAGTTGCATTAAGTAATATTGAAAAGTTGCAAAATTGTCAAGGACACTCTACACACATTCTAAATCATACAAACGAAGACACCATGAGAAGATTAAAGCTTAGCATGACTTCAGGAGATATATTTACATCTAAAAACATATATGAAGGTTAATTTAATAAATAAAAGCACTTATAAATTTAAGTGCTTTTTTATTTTATATTTATCTTATACTTTAACTATATTTACATGAATAAAATTTATTCTACTTTAAAAATAAAAAACATATATTTTTATTAATGTCTAAATTAAATTTAAAGCTATTATTAGCCCCTATACTAAAGCTTATTGTAATTACCGTTTTAACATCTATTTTTTTTGTGGGAACATATTTTATTTTAAAACACACCGGTTGGTTAGGAAAATTCACTAATATTCAAGAACTTAAAACTATAATACTTTCATCTGGCTTTTGGTCATATTGTGTTTTTGTTGTTTTACAATTTCTACAAGTAACAATACTGCCTTTGCCTGCTATGGTAACTAGCATTGTTGGGGTTATTATATTTGGCCCAGTAATTTGCTTTATTTTAAGCACACTATCTATAATAGCAGGTAGTATTTTTGCTTATTTTCTTGGTAAACTATTTGGAATGAAGTTATTATACTGGGCAATAGGCAAAGAAAATACACAAAAATTTCAAGTTAAACTTGAAAAGGGCAAATTCGTGTTCTTTTTAATGATGCTTTTCCCCTTTTTCCCAGATGATATTTTATGTATTTTAGCCGGCGTTATAAATATGGACTTTAAATTTTTCTTTTTTACTAATTTAATTACCCGCCCTATAGGTTTATTTTGCTTGTGTTTTATAGGAACGGGTATAATAATTCCTTTTCACTCTTGGGGAATATTTATATGGATAATTATTGCCCTTATATTAACTTTTGCTTTTATTTTTTTTATTAAACGAAAAAGTAAAATAGAAGCTTTTTTTATTAAAAAAACTAAACTTTAAAGTTATATTTTTGTAAAAGTTCCTGCAATTTTTGTTCTGAATTAATTATAGGCGACAAACTTTCATTTTTATTTAATGTATCAATAATATGTCCTAATAAAACACAAATATCTACTTCAACAAACCAAGGAGCTTTTTTAATTTCCTGTGTTATATATGAAGCATTTGTAGCATAAACCTTGTTTAATATACCTTTTTCATACATTTTATTAAATTTATCTAGTCCTTCAGTAAAAAAAGCAAAAGTGGTTATTACATTAACCTTTTTAGCACCTTTTTTTGAAAGTTGTTGACAAATATCTATTACACTACCGCCACTTGAAATCATGTCATCAACTATTAGAATGTTTTTCCCATTTACATCTGGACCTACATAATCATGTTGTAAGATAGGATTTTTACCGTTAACTATTTTTGTATAATCTCTGCGTTTATAAAACATACCTATATCACACCCTAAAATACTTGCATATTTTATAACCCTTTCCATAGCTCCTGAATCTGGGGCAATAACAATAAAATCTTTATTTTTAAGACCTTGTTCATTGTTTAAAAAACTTTTCATTATAGGATAGATAGGGAAAATACTATCAAAGCTTCCAAAAGGAATAGCATTTTGTATATTTGGGTCATGAGCATCTAATGTTAAAATATTATCAACTTTCATATTTTCAAGTTGCCTTAAAGCTAATGCACAATCCAAAGACTCTCTACTAGATTTTCTATGTTGTCTACTTGAATACAATAAAGGCATTATAACATTAACTCTATTTGCTTTGCCTGATATAGCAGATATTGTTCTTATAATATCTTGAAAATGTTCGTCTGGTGACATATGGTGTATGTTTCCATATAAATTATATGTACAACTATAATTTGAAATATCGCTAATTATAAAAACGTCTTTATTTTTAACCGATTCTTTTAGTTTTACTTTCCCTTCTCCGTTTGCAAACCTTATATCATCAGTTGGTATTACATAAACTTCGTTATCTGCCCTAACTTTATTTAGATAATTTTGAATTTTATCTACCCTATCTTTAAAACTTGTTAAAGCTATAATACCTATTTTGCCAAATCTATTTCTCATTCCATTTTCTCCTTTTTAAACAAAAAAGAGTAACTTTATTGAATAATAAAGCACTCTTTTTTATTAATTGTTATTTTTTTCAAAATTAAAAGCGGATAAACACATTTCTTCAAGTTCTTTAGTTGTTTTAAAATCTAATTCTTTGAATGCTTTATCTGGGCATGCAAAAACACATGCTGCATCACCCGGACGCCTATCAGCAAAAATAAATTTAACTTTATCTCCACATACTTTATTAAAAGTATTTACAACTTCCAAAACACTATATCCATGCCCTGTACCCAAGTTATAAATATTATATCCACTCATGTTTTCTATTTTCTTTAATGATGCCACATGCCCTTTTGCTAAGTCTGTAACATGAATATAATCTCTTACACCTGTCCCATCTGGGGTTTCATAATCATTACCGTAAATACTTAGTTTTTCTAATTTACCAAAAGCGACCCTAGTTATATAAGGCATTAAATTATTTGGAATGCCATTTGGGTTTTCACCTATTAAACCACTTTCATGAGCACCTATAGGGTTAAAATACCTTAAAATAACTGCTTTAAAGTTTTTGTTTGCATTGCAATAGTCTTTAATAATTTCTTCAATAAAATATTTTGTTCTGCCATATGGGTTAATAGGCGATAAAATATCTTCTTCTTTAAAAGGTGCAACATTTTTATCTGAATAAACACAAGCTGAAGAACTAAAAACAAGATTATTTACATTATACTTTTCCATGCATTTAATAAGGTTAATAGTACCAGTAATATTATTTTCATAATAAAACAATGGTTTTTTGCTAGATTCTCCTACCGCTTTTAAACCAGCAAAGTGTATAACAGCGTCATACTTTCCTTTTTTAAAAACTTCTTCCATTTTTTCAAGGTCTAATAAATCTACTTTGTGAAAAGGTATATTTTTATTTGTTATTTGTTTTAATTTATCGACAACTTCAATAGAAGAATTATACAAGTTGTCAAGAATTTCTACTTCAAAATTTTCGTTGATAAGTTCTACTGCTGTGTGGCTTCCTATATAACCTAACCCACCTGTTAATAAAACTTTCATATTAAACAAACTCCTTTATAAATACATATTAACAAAAATAAAAAGTTTTACCAAACGATTGATATATAAAAGCTATTTTTAATTAATAAATTCATTGACAATTTAATAAAAATAAATAAAATAGTTTGATGTCAAACTATTAGTTTATAGGAGATTCTTTTTGAAAAATTATACAATATTTGATGAAATTAAATATCTAAATACACTACTTACTCGTAGGTTTATTGAAAACTTTTTTGGTAATTGCAATTCACAATTAACAAGAGTTAATGCATTAATAATAAAATACTTAATTGACAACCAAGAAAACAGCATTTTTCAAAAGGATATTGAAGAAAAATTTGGCATAACTAAATCTACTGCTTCAAAAGTTCTAAAGTTAATGGAAACAAAAGGCCTAATCGAAAGACAACCATTAGAAAATGATACAAGATATAAAAAATTAATAGTTTGTGAAAAAGCCAAAGAAATTCACAACAACATACTGGCAAGCATACAAAACGAAGAAAGTTTACTACTTAATAATTTTAATAAAGACGAAATTGAAACATTTAAAAAATTATTAAATAAATTAAAAACAAATATAAAAGAAATTAATAAAAAGGAAAACAAACATGATTAAAAAATTAGCTAAAAGTGTTAGAGAATACAAAAAACCATCTATATTAACAGCTTTATTTGTTAGCTTAGAAGTTATACTTGAAGTTTTAATACCTTATTTCATGGCTGACTTAATTGAAAGTGTTAATGGCAAAGAAATGGGTGCTATTTTAAAAATAGGTTTTATTTTAGTAGGCATGACAGTTCTTTCTTTCTTATTTGGTGTATTATCGGGTGTGAATTGCGCAAAAGCTAGTTCGGGTTTTGCAAAAAACTTAAGAAAAGACATGTATTATAAAATTCAAAATTATAGTTTTAATAACATAGACAAATTCTCACCTGCTAGTATTGTAACAAGATTAACAACTGACGTAGGATATGTTCAAAATGCTTACCAAATGATTATAAGAATTGCTATAAGAAGCCCTTTAATGTTAATATTTTCGCTTATAATGGCATTTACAGTTAGCGCCAAAATGGCTCTTGTACTATTAATTGCTGCCCCTATTCTTTTCATAGGTTTATTAATTATATTTAGGTTTGTTCACCCTGTATTTAAAAAAGTTATTAAAGAATATGACGACTTAAATAATGTTGTAGAAGAAAATGTTCGTGGTTCTAGGGTTGTTAAAGCTTATGTAAGAGAGAACCATGAAATTGAAAAGTTTGGCAAAGTTAGTGACCTTATTTATAAAGATTATTCTTATGCAAGAAAAATTCTTGCATTTAACTCCCCTCTTATGCAAACAGCAATTTATACTTGCATGATTTTAATTGCTTGGGTTGGTGCAAAACTTATTGTAACTTCTAACGGAACGCTTTTAACTGAAGGTCAGCTTACAACTATGTTTACATATACAATGCAAATATTAAGCTCTCTTATGATGTTTTCTATGGTTATTGTTAATATTGTTATTTCTCGTGCTTCCGCTCAAAGAATTATTGAAATTTTAGATGAAACACCAACCATTTCAAACCCAGAAAATGCTATTACAGAAATAGAAAACGGCGATATTGTTTTTGATAACGTTTCTTTTAGTTATTCTGGCGACATATCTAAGCTTTGTTTAAAAAATATTAATTTAGATATTAAATCAGGTCAAACAATAGGTATTTTAGGGGCTACGGGTAGTTCAAAATCTACATTAATTTCACTTATTCCAAGACTTTATGATACAACAAGCGGTAAAGTAATGGTTTCCGGCAAAGATGTTAAAGAGTATGATATAGAAGCTTTAAGAAATAATGTTGCTGTTGTTTTACAAAAAAACGTGCTTTTTTCTGGCACTATAAAAGAAAATTTAAAATGGGGGAATGAAAAAGCAACAGATGAAGAAATAAAAAGAGTTTGCAAACTAGCATGCGCAGATGAATTTGTTGAATGCTTCCCTGATAAATATGACACACATATAGAACAAGGTGGAACAAACGTTAGTGGTGGTCAAAAACAAAGGTTGTGTATTGCAAGAGCTTTACTTAAAAAGCCTAAAATATTAATTTTAGATGATTCTACAAGTGCAGTTGATACTAAGACAGATAGCCTTATTAGAAAAGCTTTCAAAGAAGAAATACCAAATACTACAAAAATTATAATTGCTCAAAGGGTTGCTAGTGTACAAGACGCTGACCAAATTATAGTTTTAGAAAGTGGAACTATTTTAGCAAAGGGCTCTCATAAAGAGTTGCTTAAAAACTGCCCAACTTACAAAGATACTTTTGAAGCACAAACTAAAAAAGGAGGTAAATAAATATGCCAGATATAAAAACTCAAAAAGGCAAACCAAAAAATGCAAAAGCCACAATAAAAAGGCTATCTGGCTATATTTTAAAAGACCATAAATGGAAATTTATCCTTGTTGTTTTGTGCATTATAATAGGCTCTATAACTAGTGTTGTTTCTTCACTTTTTATAAAAACAGTTATTAGCGACTATATTCAACCTATGCTAGCAAATAATAGTGCAGATTTTAGCGGACTTTTAAAACAAATTGCAGTTATGGTAGCAATTTTTGCAACTGGTATTATTTCAACTTATTTATACAATTTATTAATGGTATATATTTCTCAAGGTATTCTTAAAAAAATAAGAGACCAGATGTTTGCAAAAATGCAAAAACTTCCTATTAAATATTTTGACACTCATACTCATGGCGATATCATGAGCCATTACACAAATGATACAGACGCACTTGAAATGATGTTGTGCCAAAGCATACCTCAAATAATATCTTCTGTTTTTACCATTGTTACTGTATTTTGTGCCATGTTATATTTAAGCATTTACTTAACTCTTGTAATTTTAGCTTTCTTAGTAGTTATGATGTTTATAACTAAAAAAGTTGGTGGAAAAAGTGGAAAATATTTCTTTGCACAACAAGTTTCAATAGGTAAAACAACCGGTTTTATACAAGAAATGATTAATGGCCAAAAAGTAATTAAAGTTTTTTGTCACGAAGATAAAACAAAAGAAGATTTTGATAAAATTAACGAAGAACTTTGCAATAACGCAACTAACGCCCATAAATATGCAAACATTTTTATGCCTATTATGGCAAACATAGGGCATTTACAATATGTAGTTCTTGCTATTGTAGGAGGCTTACTTGCTATTAATGGTGCAAGTAACCTAACCATTGTTGGAATAACATTAATAGATGTTGGCACAATAGCTTCTTTTATGTTACTAAGCAGGTCTTTCTCAATGCCTATTAGCCAAGTTTCTCAACAAGTCAACTCTTTTGTTCTTGCAATAGCTGGCGCTGAAAGAATATTTGAACTTATGGATAGTCAGCCTGAAACAGATAATGGTTATGTAACTTTAGTAAATGCTAAAAAGAATGAAAAAGGCGAAATAATTGAAGTAAATGAAAAAACAAATATGTGGGCTTGGAAACACCCTCACAGCGACGGCACTACTACCCTAACAGAACTTAAAGGGGATGTAAGATTATTTGATGTAGACTTTGGCTATAATCCTGAAAAAATAGTTTTAAAAAATGTTTCACTATATGCAAAGCCAGGTCATAAAATAGCATTTGTTGGAGCAACTGGTGCTGGAAAAACAACTATAACTAATCTTATAAATCGTTTTTACGACATTGCTGACGGAAAAATAAGATATGACGGCATTAACATAAACAAAATTAAAAAAGATGATTTAAGACGTTCAATAGGAATGGTTTTACAAGACACAAATTTATTTACAGGTACAGTTAAAGAAAACATTAGATACGGCAATTTAGAAGCGACCGACGAACAAGTATTTGAAGCAGCTAAATTAGCTAATGCTGATGATTTTATTCAAAGACTTCCTAATGGTTATGACACTATGTTGGAAAGCGACGGAGCAAATCTTTCTCAAGGTCAAAGACAATTACTTTCTATCGCACGTGCAGCAATAGCTAACCCTCCTGTTATGATTTTAGATGAAGCAACCTCAAGCATAGACACTCATACAGAAAAACTTGTACAAGAAAGCATGGATGCTTTAATGCATGGTAGAACCGTTTTTGTAATAGCTCACCGCCTTTCAACCGTACAAAACTCTAATGTGATTATGGTTCTTGACCATGGTGAAATTATTGAACGTGGCTCACACGAAGACTTAATTGCACTTAAAGGTAAATACTATCAACTTTATACTGGCAAACTTGAACTTGAATAATTGTTTAATAAAAGCTTACAAAATTTTGTAAGCTTTTATTATTTGATTAGTTAATCTTTAAATTTTATTTATATTATATATTTGTGCTATATATACAAAAAAGTTCATAAATATTGAAATATATTATTAATTATATTATAATTCTCTCAAAGGATTTTACATATGGCAACTTATAAAGATTATATATTAGAATTAACAAAAAATATAAATGATTATATTAATCAAGGTGGAAATATCTACACACCTAAAAGACAGCTTCCTTACTACGAAAAAGTAAGTTATGCTGCTGAGCTTTTTGAAAAAGAAACAGGTATTCATTTAGACGAATATTCTAGCATATACAAAGATTGTGGAATTAATTATAGCAAACATTTTTATAAATTTTCACAAATGAAAAATAAATTAGCTTTAATTACCGATGAAAATGGATATGTAGACGAAGATAAAGCAAAAGATAATAAGCTTGCACACAACTCTGTTAGAGCTTATTTAAACGCTCATTCTTTAGAACTAGGAATAACACCTGGAGAATACTTAATTTTAATGACAGATTACCGTTATAAAAATTTAATGGTTGGCGGTGATTATATAAAACATGTACAAGAGTTATTTGATAAACGCTACCCTAGTGGTAAAGTCAAAGGGTTAAAACAAGAAGACCCTGAATTATTTTGGAAAGTAGACCACTTCAGAAATTATTTTCCTGGTAGAATTTCATATGATGATGCACTCGCCTTTTTTGGAATTACAAACATAAGCGATTTTAAAAGAACTAATTATCAACCTTTGCCTATAAACGAAAATATATTATTAGAAAAATTACAGTTAGCTTTCCCAGATGGTAAAATAGGCAACGACTTTACTTCAATGAGACAAGAATATTACAATGCAATTAGACTTGCAGCAAAAAGCGGTTTAACAATTTCTGATTATCTTGAAAAAAATGGATTTGAATACACAGCCGGAATAAACATATCGAGATTTTCAAGATTTAAATTAAATGAAGAGGATGCTAAAGCACACGAAACAAAGCTTCTTACTTTAAAAAATCATTTTTTAAGAGAGTATAATTTAGAGGGTTTAGACGAAGTTAAATTATTTGAAATTAACTTAGAAGTTGCTAAAAAAGTTTCTCAAGCTGTATATGGCGAACAAAGAGCTGAAGTTAGTGAATTTGATAAAATTCTTAGTGGCCTTTGTAAATCTAAAGAAAATTCTAGCGAAGACAACAACCTACCTATAGGTATAGACCCAAATGCGCAAGTTATTAAACAAATTTCAGCACAAGTTAAAGAAGATTTAAATAATCAAAATCAAAACTTTCAAGACGAAGATGATTATAACCCTTATATAATACAAGTTAGATATTATGGGCATTCACCTAAACCTGAAGAAGTTATATGTGAAACAAGTAGCGAAATAACAACTTCACCATTTTGTAAATAATAGGAAAGTAAAAAAATACAAGTTAAATTTAACTTGTATTTTTTTGTTTTTTAAGATTTTTAAAGATATTAATTTTTAACTACTGGTTCAGCTTCGTCTACTCTTTTAATTGAAAGACCTATTCTTTGTTTTTGTAAATCAATACTAATAATTTTAACATTAACAACTTGGCCAACAGTTAATTCTTCGCTTGGATGTTTAATATATCTTTCACAAACTTCTGAAATATGAACTAAACCATCTTGATGAACACCTATATCAACAAACGCACCAAAGTCAATAACATTACGAACTGTACCTTTCATTATCATACCTACTTGAAGGTCTTCTATACTCATAACATCACTTCTAAGTTCTGGTTTTGGTAAATCATCACGAATATCTCTACCTGGTTTTAAAAGTTCTTTTACAATATCGTTTAATGTTGGAACACCTATTCCGCAAGCTTCTGCAACTTTTTCTTCGCCTTTTGCTCCTATTAAACGTGGTAAGTTTTGAATATTTTCATTAACAACATCTTGTTCCGTCATATTGAACATATTAAGAAGTTTTTTAGTTGCTTCATAACTTTCTGGGTGAACACCAGTGTTATCAAGTACATTTTTCTCGCCCGGAATACGTAAGAACCCAGCACATTGTACAAAAGCTTTTTCTCCAAGTTTAGAAACTTTAAGAAGTTCTTTTCTTTCTTTAAACTTTCCATTTTCTTTTCTATATGCAACAATATTTTTTGCAATTCCTGCATTTAACCCTGAAATATGTTCCAAAAGCTTGTATGAGGCAGTATTTAAATCGACACCAACTGAGTTAACACAATCTTCAACAACCCCATCAAGAACAGTTGTAAGTCTTTTTTGAGGCATATCATGTTGATATTGACCAACACCAATTGCTTTTGGATCAATTTTAACTAATTCAGCAAGAGGATCTTGTAATCTTCTTGCAATTGAAATTGCTCCTCTTAAAGAAACATTTATATCTGGATATTCTTCTGTTGCAAGTTTAGA
>CALATF010000060.1 GCA_937891595.1 uncultured Clostridia bacterium | reverse complement strand
AACCCATTAGGGTTAATTTGTGAATCATCTACAACAGTTATATCATAAGCCATAGTACTTATAGTTTTTGAAGAATCATCTGCTCCATCTTTAAAGTAATATTTTAAAGTTTCTAAGCCCGAGTATGTTACTTCACCTTTACTATTTAAACTTGCGAAAAGTTCAACAGGATTATCAATAGTTGGTTTATCATCACTAGTAACGCCGTTCAAAGCTAAATATGATGTATTAATAGTTTTATCAACTATTTTTATAGGTAATATATCACTTGTGCTTTCTTCTGTTTTTGAGCCTTCTTCAGTATCTTTAGTTTCAAATAAATTAAATTGACCTTTAATAATATTGTTATTAACATTTAATGAAATTGAAATATTATAAGTTATATCCACTATTTTAGAATCTTCTAAATAAATTGAATAAACAGAATTTACTTTATAATAGTTTATGAAACCTAAAACTTTTCCGTTGGTGTCATACACAGCATCCCAACTATCACCAAAAGTAATTGCATTTTTGTTAATATTTTCAATTCCTGGATAATCAGCTAAGTTTATAACTACGTCTTTATTATCTTTATCTTTTTTTGTAAATACTTGAGCAAAAGTTATTAAAATTTGATTATTATTTGCATAATTTGTTAAAGCATCTTTATGCGAGCTTGTTACAAAAATATAATTCTTATCTGAACTGTTTTCTGTTAAAGAAATATTTTCTGAAAAAATTGATTTATCGTAATCTGTACTATTTTCTTTTTTATTATAAGCATAAACTTGTAAATTATCTAATTCTTGATAAACTTCAACTTTAGCATGAACACTTTTTCCTAACCAAAAAATAACGTCACTATCTGCTTCTTTGTATATAGATTGAATTGTAATGTAAAAACTTCCTATACCTTCAACTATAGCAGATTTTGTTTTATCTATAGCCAAATATTCACTTGAAGTTTTTTCATCAAAATAATATTCAAAATCAATATTATATCTAACTTTATTTATTACTAAATAAGGAATTGTCTTATATTTTTTACCACTAGAATTAGTATTAACATTTTCATCGGATGTTTCACTTACTGTAGATGTTTCATCTTCAAGTTCATAAAACTTTACTTGTCTAGTTTTTATATTAATAGTTTGTGTGGTACTACCACTACTAAAAGTTAAACTAAATAAACTTTGTACGTTAATTTCGCTGGTTAAAACAAACTCAACTACCACAGATATTTTTTCACCAGCCACAAATGTTCTTTCTATACTACTAAGTTTTCCGCCATCTTCAATATAATTATCTACTGTTTCACCTTGTATAAATGTAACATACTTTAATGTCATAGAAGAAGAAATATTAGAAAAGCTTTGTAATTTTAAATCTTTAGTTAAATACAAATCAAAAGTAGCTTTGTAATATTTGTTTAAAATACTTGGAATAGTATTTATTGTTGTATATCCATTTTCAAAGTTTTTATCATAAGAAATATAATATGCAACATTATAACAGCCATCATTAGGGTTAGTACCAACAAAATTTGTTACTATACTATTGCTATCAATTTGTAAATTTTCACCACTTTTAACAACATATTTATCTTGACCTTGTGGATAATTTATAGTTAAACTATCAACTTCTTCAATAGTAGTAATTATGTTAAATGAATGTTGATAGAATACATCTTCTTTATCATCATAATATGTGATTGTTACAACTAAAGGTTTATTATTATCTCTGTAATTTTTATAAGCAACAAAATCATCAACTTTTAATATCCAGTGCCATTTGTCTTTTTCAAAATCTATACCTTCAAAATTAACACCTAAACCATATTCTGTTTTATACTTGTCAAATTCTTCTAAGTTTACTTTTTTTAAAGATGTTAATTCTATGTCATCTATGCTAATATATATATTTTTTAATATGTACTCATCATCAACAGCAATTCCTGGAGAATCTGTTTCAAGATTAATGCCTAAATTTATGTCATTACCTGTTGCGTTTGGGTTGTTTATATAAATTTTGGTATCTTCTTTTAATTTAACAGTGGTTGTGGTAGGAACTATAGTCATGTTAGAAACTTTATAATCACCTATTTTAAAACTAATATTACCACTAACAATTTCATTTTTATTTATTTCTACTACTCCATTATTAGTATTCTTATTTTGGTCTTTATAAGTAGAATATAAATAAGCCTTTAACTTAACATCTGCTTTTGCTGGTTTAGAAAATATTGATAATGTATCGTCAAAAACAATTTCATAATCTCCGTCATTATCAACATCTCTGTAAGAATAATTAACTTTTACTCTATTAGTTTCAACATCAATACCATTAAGTTTAAAAAGTGCTACATCCGTTGAAATAATATTATCTGTGCTATTAACAAGCTCTAAATACAATACTTTATCAACAATATTACCAACTTTTTTAGTACCTGAAATTAAATAAGGCATTAAAGCTTTTTCTTGAGGGTAAATATTCAAAGCTGTAGATAATTCATTATCTTTTAAATATACACTTGTAGTTTGATTAGGAGAAGTGGTATCAATATCAATTGCAAAATCAACACTGTTAACAGGCACATCAATCAATATTTCACATTTTGCAGATAATGAAACATTAGTTCCGGCAACCGTATATTCAGCATTTAAAGTAACGTTACCACCCGTATTTACTCCGTTAACCCTTTTTGGAACAATAGCAAAAGTTTCACCAAATCTAACCGTTTCTGGGAATTCAATTATATTTGAACTTTTAACATCTGTTATTAGCTTTATTGTATTTTCAGTTAATCCTTGAGTTGTTGTATTTATTTGCATATAAATAGTTTCAGATGAAACTACTTGTGATTGACTAAAAGCCATATTTTCAGCATAAACAGCTTTTTCATTCATAGCTCCAAAAAGATAAGCGCCCCCTACAGCAACGCCTAAAGCACCTATAACACAAGCTAAAGATATAAAAATTATCTTAAATATTCGCTTCATAAACTCTCCTAATTTAGTATGAGCATATGTACATATAAAAATAACTTAAAATAATAATGTTAGTAAGATATAAATAGTTACAATTAGTACATTTTACATTAATAATTATATCTTTTAAGAAGAACAAAAGTCAAATAAAACACCTAAAGTAAGCCACTAAATTCTCTATTCTATGTTAATTATTAAAATATTATTAACAAAATTATTATCTATTACTTTAATTGAAAAGTTTTCGTCTTTCAAATACCAAATTTCTATACAACAACCGCTTTTATCAAAATAAATTAGTTTATCATTATCTATAGTTATAAAGTCAAAACTGAAATTATAATACTCATTTTTATTTTTAAATATATCAATTATATAAATGTTAACTTCTTCATTATAATTATCAACCTTTTTTAATGAAAAAGATAAAACATCCACTTCACTAAATTCTGCCTTATTATTAATGATTACATATAGTTTACAAGAATATGTTTTGCCTTTATAAACAGCATTAATAAAAATTTCAGTTTCCCCTGCTTGTTTAGCAGATAATACTAAATTTTTTATGTTTATTTTTTCTTCATTTGCTTGAATGTACATATGTTCAAATTTTGGTAAGTTAGTATTATATTCTAATGCGGAAACATCTATACTCTCTCCTACCTCTAAAGTTAAACTATTAATCTTCAACCTAAAGTAATAAGAATTGTTATTCCCACACCCTAAACCAAATATCATTATTACAAATATAAAAGATAAAACAAAATTGATTTTTCTCATAAATTTAGTTTACAATTTTCGACATATTATTACAAGTAAAAAAACTTATGTAAAAATATTAATACTTATTTTACAATAAAAAAAAGAATGTTCGGCAAAAAACATTCTTTTTTATATTTATCTATTAAATTTTAGTTTTATTAGATATTTATTAAATTAATTCAACAAGGCACATTTGAGCATTATCACCGCGTCTAGCTTCAGTTTTTAATACTCTTGTATAACCGCCAGCTTGACCTTTTTCTTTAATTCTTTCTGCATATTTTGGAGCATAAACATTAAAGATTTTTTCAATAAGTGGATGATAAATATCTTTTGTTCTTTCTACAAAATTAGCTTTAGATTCTTTTGGTTGTCTAACTTCTTGCCTATCAAAAAGTTTTGACATAATTTTGCGTCTAGCATTAAGTTTGCTAGGACCATCGTTAAGAACTTCTCTTTTAACTTTTACACCTTTACTATCAACTTCGTTTTTAACAACTTTAACAGTATCTTGGTAAGAATTAATAGCAAGAGTTAAAATCTTTTCTACATAACTTTGAAGTGTTTTAGCACGAGCAACAGTTGTAGTGATTTTTCCATCCCACAAAAGAGAACTTGCTTGGTTACGAATTAAAATTACTCTTTCTTTAGTAGGTCTGTTTAATTTAGCAATACTAGCCATAATTTTCTCCTTTAAAAATTTGTAAAATAAAGTATTTTTTAATTGTTTTTATTATTCTTCGTCATTTCTTAATGACAAGCCCATGCTTTCAAGTTTATTTATAACTTCTTCAAGAGATTTTAATCCAAGATTTCTAACTTTTAACATATCATCTTTAGATTTTCTTGTTAAATCTTCAATAGTATTAATATTTGCTCTCTTTAAGCAGTTGTAACTTCTAACTGAAAGATCCATATCTTCAATAGACATTTCCATTACTTTAACTGGTTTATCTTCTTCATGAGAAACTAAAATATTAACGTCGCCCATAAAGTCAACAAGGTCAACAAATAATTGAATGTGGTCTTGAACAATTTTAGCTGCAAGGCTAATAATTTCTTTAGCACTCATAGTACCATTAGTTTGTACTTCAAGTGTTAGTTTATCGTAATCGATTGATTGACCAACACGAGTGCTTTCTACATTATAATTTACAGCCTTAATAGGTGTGAATATAGAATCTATTGCAATGCAACCAATAGGATATTCTTCTTTTTTATTTTTTGAAGCAGGAACATATCCTCTGCCACGACCGATAATAATTTCCATATTAAGGTCTGCATCATCATCAAGAGTACAAATTTTAAGATCAGGATTTAAAATTTCCACTTGATCATTAACTTCAATGTCACTAGCATAAATAACGCCAGCACCTTTTTTACGAAGATATAAAGTTGTTGTAAAATCTTCATCTAAAACACTAGTTTTAACAGCTAAGTTTTTTAAATTTAAAATTATATCAGTTACATCTTCAGTAACACCAGGTATACTTGAAAATTCATGTTGAATACCATCGATTTTTATAGCTATAGCAGCTGCTCCTGGCATAGAACCTAAAAGGGTTCTTCTTAAACAGTTACCAAGTGTGATTCCAAAACCTTTTTCTAAAGGTTCAACCACAAATTTTGCAATACTGCCATTTTCTTTTTCTTCGACAGCAACTCTTGGTTTTTCAATTTGAATCATAGAAAATTTCCTCCTTATCTTGAATACAACTCAATAATCATGTGTTCTTGAATGTTCAAGTCAATATCATCTCTCTTTGGCAATGCATTAATTTTGCCAACCATTTTATCAGAATCAAATTCCAACCATTTAGGCATAACAATTTTAATACCTTTAAGTTGTTTAAATTTTGGTAATTCTTTTTTGCTTTCTTTAATAGAGATAACATCACCAATCTTAACAATATAAGAAGGGATATTTACTACATTACCATTAACACAAATGTGTCCATGGTTTACAATTTGTCTACTTTCGCTTCTGCTATCGCCAATGCCCATTCTATAAACAACGTTATCTAATCTTCTTTCAAGAAGGCTTAACATATTTTCACCAACAACGCCTTTCATACGTGTTGCTTTTTCATAAGATTGTCTAAATTGTTTTTCTAGTAAACCATAAGCTCTTTTAACTTTTTGTTTTTCTCTTAATTGTTGACCATAGTCAGTAACTTTTTTTCTTCCTAAACCGTGTTGTCCAGGAACTACTGGTCTTTTTTCTATAGCGCATTTAGGGGAAATACATCTGTCACCTTTTAAAAATAGTTTACAACCTTCCCTTCTGCAAAGTCTGCAATCTGCATCTGTATATTTTGCCATATTATCTTAAATCTCCTCTTAAATTCTTCTTCTTTTAGGAGGACGGCAACCATTGTGAGGGATAGGAGAAACATCACTAATTTTTGTAACATTAAACTCTGCAGCAGATAAAGCTCTTATTGCAGATTCCCTACCATTGCCAGGTCCTTTTACATAAACTTCAACTGACTTTAAACCTTGCTCTTTTGCAGGTTTAGCAGCAGCTTCAACTGCTTGTTGAGCAGCAAATGGGGTGCTTTTTCTTGCACCTTTAAAACCTAATGAACCGGCACTAGACCAAGAAATAGTATTACCGGCTAAGTCTGTGAATGTAACAACAGTATTGTTGAATGATGCTTGAATGTGAACAGCACCTTTATCTACATTCTTAGTTTGTTTTCTTTTTTTAACATTCTTTTTAGCGTCAACTGCCATTATAACTTAACTCCTTATTAATTTCTTTATTAAGCGCCTTTCTTTCTAGCAACGGTCTTTTTTGGACCTTTTCTTGTTCTAGCGTTTTGTTTTGTGCTTTGACCTCTTACAGGTAAACCTTTACGATGTCTAACACCTCTGTAACATCCTATTTCTGATAAAGACTTGATGTTAAGAGAAACTTCTCTTGTCAAGTCACCTTCAACTACTAAGTTCTTTTCAATGTAGTTTCTTAATGTTGCAACTTGAGCTTCTGTCAAATCTTTAACACGAATATCAGGACTTATATTTGTTTCGTTTAAAATTTTGTTGCTTGTTTGTCTGCCAATACCTTTGATGTATGTAAGACCAATTTCAAGCCTTTTCTCATTTGGTAAATCAACACCAGCAATACGAGCCATATTTAATCCTCCATAATAAAACTAAAATTTTTGTTCTTTTTTTAAATGTTTTTAATATTGATTTTTAAAAACAAGTTAATATATATTTACACAAATGTAGATTTAATTTAAGTTTTGCTTAAACTAAACAGCCGCCCACATTTAATGTTGTCTTCAAATTAAAATCAATAAATTTCAAGGAAATATTAACCTTGAGTTTGTTTGTGTTTTTTGCTTTTTGAGCAAATAACCATAACTTTTCCTTCTCTTTTTATAACCTTGCATTTGTCGCAAATAGGTTTAACAGATGGTCTAACTTTCATTTTTCTAAACTCCTTATTAAAATTTAATTTGATTTACTTCTCCAAGTAATTCTGCCTTTAGTTAAGTCGTAAGGACTCATTTCTACTTTAACTTGGTCACCAGCAAGAATTTTAATAAAATTCATTCTAAGTTTACCAGAAATATAACAAGTAATAATGTGCCCATTTTGAAGTTTTACTTTAAAAGTTGCATTTGGTAAAACTTCAGTAACTATACCTTCAGTTTCCAAACAATCTGATTTTGGCATAAATTCTCCTTTTTTTCAATAAAAACTTTTAATCTTTGTGCATAATGCTGCTTTCATTTTTTATAAAAGTACTGATTTCAAAATCATACAAAACATTGTTTTTTAACTTTTCTTCTGCAAAAGTGGTGGCATTATGTAAAAGTGATAAATGTTTTAATCTTTTTTTCTTTGCATTATTTAAAGGTCTGTATTTGCCATCTACACAATAAGCAAATTCACCTTCAATTTTAATTACAAGATAAATTCTATTTAAATCATGTCCACACTTGGAACAAACTAAAGAGCCAACTTTAATACTCATTAAAAACACCTCTTTAAGTCAAAATTTCAACACCATTTTCAGTTATAAGAACTGTGTTTTCATAGTGAGCTGAAGGAGAACCATCTTTGGTCTTACAAGACCAGCCATTAATTACTACTTCATAACCACCAGCATTTACCATAGGTTCAATAGCTATCACCATGTTTGCTTTCAACTTTGGTCCAAGTCCAGCATAGCCATAATTTGGAACATTTGGGTCTTCGTGAAGGTCTTTGCCAACACCATGACCAACCATATCTCTTACAACACCAAAACCATGTTTTTCAACATAACGCTGAACACTTGATGAAATGTCGCCAATGCAGTTACCTGCTTTGATATTCTTGATGCCTTCAAAGAAACTTTGTTTAGTAACATCAATCAGTTTTTGTTTAAGTTCAGAAATTTTTCCCACCGGAAAAGTTCTGGCACTATCACCATGGTAACCTTTATAACAAGCCCCTACGTCAATGCTAACAATGTCGCCTTCTTGCAAAGGCTTGTCATCTGGAAACCCATGAACAACAACTTCATTAACTGAAGCACATATGGAAGCAGGAAAACCACCGTAGTGCAAAAATGAAGGAGTTGCGTGATTTTTTAAAATAAATTCATGAGCAATCTTGTCAAGTTGTTTAGTTGTTATACCAGGTTTAATATTTTTTTCAACTTCTAACAAGGCATTCCTTGTTATCTCACCTGCTTTTCTTAACAACTCAACTTCCTTGTCGGTCTTTATTTTAATCATAAATCGCCTTTTTAAATCTTTTTTAAAATTTCGTCAACTAATACAAAAGTTTTTTCTTTATTATCAGTTGAAGTAATTTGTTCGTAAATGCCTTTTTCTTTGTAAAAGTCAATTACATCTTGTGGTAATTTTTGTTTAATTAATCTTGCTTTAATTGTTTCTGGAGCATCATCATCTCTTTGATAAACTTCTCCGCCACATTTTTCGCATTTATCATTAACTAACCAATCCATGTGTGTAGGATTTCCACAAACCTTACACATTCTTCTTTTTGAAAGTCTGTTAATAATTTCTTCATCGTCAAGATAAATCATGATTGCTTTATCAAGTTCAACCATTTTATCAAGTTCTTTAGCTTGAGCTAAATTTCTTGGAAAACCATCAAAAACAAATCCTTTTTTACAATCAGGTTGATTTAATCTATCAACAACTATAGAAATTGTAAGTTCATCAGGAACTAAAGCCCCTTGATCCATATATTCTTTTGCTTTTTTACCAAGTTCAGTTTGGTTTGCAATATTTGCTCTAAATATATCACCAGTTGAAATATGTGGCAAATTATATTTTTCGCAAATTAAATGAGCTTGTGTGCCCTTTCCACTTCCTGGAGGTCCTAATAAAACTATTTTCATATATTTTATCTCCTATTTATTTAAAAATCCTTTGTAATTTCTCATCAATAGTTGAGCCTCAAGTTGTTTGTCTATTTCAAGAGCTACCGAAACAACAATTAAAAGTCCTGTAGCACTAAACGCATTTACTAAAGAGCCTGTATTACCAATTAAAGTGAATATATAAGTTGGTATTAAAGCTATAAGAGCTAAGAATATTGCTCCCCATAAAGTAATACGATTTGAAACTTTTTTCAAATAATCAGCAGTTGGTTTACCTGCACGATATCCAGGAATAAAACCACCGTTTTGCTGAATTTGACGGGATACGTCTTCAGGGTTAAAACTAATTTGAGCATAGAAGTAAGAGAAGAATAAGATTAACACAGCTACAAGTAAGCTATAAATCCAACTTCCCGAACCTAAATAAGTGGAATACCACATATAAGCACTACCTTCTTCTGTGCTATACCAGAAGATGCTCATAATAAGTTGTGGAAAACTAATAAGAGCAGTAGCAAATATAATAGGCATAACGCCAGTAGCGTTAATTTTTATAGGAATGTTGGTGTTTTGACCACCATACATTTTTCTACCTTTAATTTGTTTAGCATATTGAACAGGAATTCTTCTTTCAGCATTATCAATCCAAACAATAAATCCAAAGATTAATATAAGTGCTACAAAGAATATTAAAAGTGTCCAAATATTTTCTAAGTTAGTACTTGAAATACCAGCAATGTTATCGAATATTGCTTTGCCTGCTGTTGAAAGCAAACCAACAAAAATTAATAATGATAAGCCATTTCCAATACCTAAAGCACTTAGTTTATCTCCTAGCCAAACAGTAAACATAGCACCAGCAACTAAAATTGTAACAACCATAGCTCCAGTTAACCATGCACTACCAAAGAAAATTGAAGTGTCAAGACTGCTTACGCCAAAACCTACAACAATACCAATAGCTTGAGCTAAAGCTAAAACTAAAGCACATATTCTTGTATATTTTGCAATTTTCTTTTTTCCTTCTTCACCTTGCTTAGAAAGTCTTTCTAAGGAAGGAATTGCTATAGATAAAAGTTGAATAATAATTGATGCGTTAATATAAGGAACAACACCAAGTGCAAGTAATGCACCATTTGTTAAAGCGTTACCACTAACAGCACTAATAATAGATAAGAAATCTCCTCCATTAGTAACTGAACTTTGGAAAGTACTTAATGCAATTCCAGGAGTTGGTAACCAACAACCGATTCTATAAATAAGCAATAAAAGTAAAGTTAATAAGATTTTATTTCTTACTTCTTTTATTTTAAAAGCTTCTTTAAGGGTTTTAAACATTATACCTCCTCAAAGGTTCCGCCGGCTTCAGTAATTTTCTTTTTAGCACTTTCAGAAAATTTATCAGCCTTAATAGTCAAAACCTTTTCAAGTTTGCCATTACCTAAAACTTTTACGCCATATTCTTCTATTTTAGAAAGAATACCTTTTTCGATAAGTGAATTGCTGTCTACAACAGCGTTTTCTTCAAACTTGTTAAGTTCTGAAAGGTTTACGATAGAATATTGTTTTTTGAAGTCAGCATTTGTAAAGCCTCTTCTTGGCAATTTTCTAATAAGTGGCATTTGGCCACCTTCGAAACCAACACGAACACCACCACCGCTTCTAGCGTTTTGACCTTTATGACCTTTACCACTAGTTTTGCCTATTCCGCTACCAATGCCACGGCCAAGTCTTTTCTTTGAAAATCTAGAATTTTCAGCAGGTTTCAATGATTGAATGTTCATTAGAAATACACTCCTTTCACTAAAATTTGTAAAATTAATATTTATTTTTTTAAGGCAATTAAAAAATTAATTTTTAATTAAGATCTAAATATATCTATTTTAATTATTATTGTTTTTTAACTGACTCAAACAATTTTTTAAAAATTAAATTTCTTCCACTTTAAGTAAGTGTTTTACCTTAAAAATACTTCCCTTAATGCAATCATTATTTGGGAAAATTTTAGTGGTATTAAGTTTTTTAAAGCCTAAAGCTTCAATAACTTTTACTTGACTTTTGTCAAAACCGATAACGCTTTTAACATAAGTAACTTTTAATTTGCCATTATTTTTGGCTTTTTTTGTTTCTTTCTTTTCCATGTCTGTTATCTCCTAAGAAAATCTTATAATTCTTCAACAGTTTTTCCACGAAGAGCAGCAACTTCTTCTCTAGTTCTAAGCATTTTTAAACCTTCGATAGTAGCTTTAACTCCGTTAATTTTGTTGTTTGAACCATGAGATTTTGTAACAATATCTTTAATACCAGCAAGTTCAACAACAGCTCTAGCACTACCACCTGCAATAACACCAGTACCTTTTGGAGCTGGGAACATATTAACAGAAGATGAACCAAACTTACCAATAATTTCGTGTGGAATAGTTGTTCCAACAATAGGAACAGAAATTAAATTCTTTTTAGCAGCTGCAGTTGCTTTTTCAATAGCTTCAGGAACTTCATTTGCTTTTCCGTTACCAACGCCAACAAGACCGTTTTTGTTACCAACAACAACTAAAGCACTGAATCTAAGTGTTCTACCACCTTTAACAACTTTAGCAACACGTCTAACTTCAACAAGTTTTTTATCAAATTCACTTTCTTCTCTACGTGTAGTAGGTTTGTCAGCTTTTTTTCTATCAAACTTTTTGCTTGGTTTTTCTGGGTTATAAGTTTTTAAAGTTGATTTTCGTGTTTTTGTATTTTTGCTTTCAGCTTTAACTTCTTCAGTTTCAGGAGCATTTTCAGCAACTACTTCGTTGTTTTCTGCAACAACTTCAACGTTTTCTAAAACTTCTTCTTTCATGTTTTCCTCCATTAGAACTCTAAACCTGCCTTTCTTGCACCTTCAGCTATTTGCATAACTCTACCTGTGTAAAGGTATCCGCCTCTGTCAAAAACAACAGCTTTAATACCTTTTTTAATAGCTAATTTGCCAACCAATTCACCAACAGCGAAAGCTTGTTCTGATTTGGTTTTGCCTTTTAAAGTTTCAGCAAGTTCTTTTGAAAGAGTTGAAGCACTGCAAAGAGTTGTACCATTTTCATCATCTATGATTTGAGCATAAATGTTGGAAGTACTTCTATAAATGTTTAATCTTGGGCATGCTTTAGTACCAAAGATGTTTTTTCTTACTCTTAAATGACGCTTTTTTCTTTGAGCATTTTTATTTGTTTTGTTAATCATTTTTATCTCCAAACAATTTTCTATTTCTTACCAGAAACTTTTCCGACTTTTCTAACAACTACTTCGTTGTCATATCTTAATCCGTATGCATGATAAGGTTCAACTGGTTTAATACCTCTAACTTTAGCAGCATATTGACCAACTTGTTCTTTTGAAATGCCTTTAACAACTAAAGTTGTCATATCAGGACATTCTAAAGTAATACCTGGTTCTTCAACAAGTTCTACAGGGTGTGAGAAACCTATATTTAAAACAACCTTGTTTCCTTGTTTGTTTGCTTTGTAACCAACACCATTAATAATAATAGTTTTTGTAAAGCCTTCTGTAACACCTTTAACCATGTTATTAACTAAAACTCTGTATAAACCATGTTTAGCTTTAACATCAGTAGTGTCATTTGGTCTTGTTAAAACAACTTCGTTATCTTTAACTTCAACCTTTATAATTTTATCAACTTTTTGTGTAAGTGTACCAAGTTTTCCACTTACAGTAACGTTGTTATTTTCGTCTACATTAACAGTAACACCGTTTGGTATATTAATTGGTAATCTTCCTATTCTTGACATATTCTAATTCCTCCTTACCAAACGAATGCTAAGACTTCGCCACCAACATTTTGGTTTCTAGCCTCTTTGTCCGTCATAATACCTTTATTTGTAGAAACAATAGCAATACCTAAACCATTTAAAACTTTAGGAATATCTTGGCTTTCAGCATAAACTCTAAGACCAGGTTTAGATATTCTTTTTAATCCTTGAATAACTTTTTCTCCATTAGGACCATATTTTAATGAAATTTTAATTGATTTATAATTGCCATCGTCAATAAGTTCATATTTTTCGATAAATCCTTCGTTAAAAAGAATTTCAGCGATAGCATTTTTTGTTTTTGAAGCAGGAATAACAACTTCATTCTTTTTAATAGTCAATGCATTACGAACTCTTGTAAGCATATCAGCGATTGGATCAGTAACTATCATTTTTTCTCTATCTCCTTTTTACCAACTAGACTTTTTAACGCCAGGGATTTCACCTTTGTAAGCAAGGTTTCTAAAACAAATTCTGCAAATGCCATATTTTTTCAAAACAGCATGTGGACGACCACAAATTGAACACCTTGTATATTCACGAGTTTCAAATTTTTGCTTTTTTTGTTGTTTGTTAATCATTGATTTTTTTGCCATATTCTTTTAAATCTCCATTAACCTTATTATCTTTTGCTGAAAGGCATTCCAAGTGCTGTAAGTAAGGAATGTGCTTCTTTATCAGTTTTAGCAGTTGTTACAATGATAACATCCATACCTCTGATTTGGTCGACTTTTTCATAGGAAATTTCTGGGAATATAAGTTGTTCTTTAATACCCAAGGCATAGTTTCCTCTACCATCAAATGCTTTTGGATTAACACCCTTAAAGTCTCTTACTCTTGGAAGAGCAATAGCAATAAGTTTGTCTAAAAATTCATACATTGTGTTTCCACGTAATGTAACTTTAGCACCAATTTTTTGGTTTTCTCTAACTTTGAAGTTAGAAATTGATTTCTTTGCAAGAGTAGGAACAGCTTTTTGACCTGTAATTGCAGTAAGTTCATCAAGAGCTAAGTTAAAGCTTTTTGAATTATCTTTAACAGCGCCAAGACCCATACAAACTACGATTTTGTCAATTTTAGGAATTTCCATTACGTTCTTGTAAGAGTATTCTTTTTGTAATGCTGGAGCTACAGTGTTTTTATAAAATTCACGAAGCCTAGCAGTTTGTTTACTATTTGCCATTCTCTTTACCTCCTACTTTTCGCTCTTTTCTGCAGTTGCTTTTTTAGCTGTTGCAGTTTTTGTTGTTTTTGTTGTTGCAGCTTTAGCTGTTGTCTTTTTTGCAGCAGTAGCTGTTTTTGTTGTTGCTTTTTTAGTTTCAGCTTTTTCTTCAGATTTTGCTTCTACTTTCTTTGCTTCAGCTTTTTTAGTTGTTGCTTTTTTAGCAGCATCTAAAACTGCAAGACATTTTTTGCAAGTTCTTACTTTGTCGCCATTTTCGTTTTCGCTAACTTTAATTCTTGTTGCTTTATTGCAAACTGGGCAAACTACCATAACATTGCTAGCAGGAATTTTTCCTTCAAGTTTAACAATTCCACCTTTATCTTGAGCTGACCTAGGTTTTTTGTGTTTTACAACTACATTAATACCTTTAACAGTAACTTTGTCTTCTTTTGGGAAGCATTCTAAAACTTCTGCTGTTTTACCATTATCTTTACCAGTAATAACTAAAACTGTATCACCTTTTTTAATATTTAACTTTGACATATTCTAATCTCCTTACAATACCTCAGGTGCTAAGGAAACAATTTTCATATAACCATTTTCTCTAAGTTCCCTTGCAACTGGTCCAAAGATACGAGTACCTTTTGGTTGTTTTTGATTGTCGATAATAACAGCAGCATTGTCATCAAATTTGATGCTTGAACCGTCTTGTCTTTGAACTCCTTTGCTTGTTCTAACAATAACAGCTTTAACAACATCACCTTTTTTTACAACTCCACCTGGTGTAGCTTTTTTAACAGAAGCAATAATTACATCACCAATATTACCACTTCTTCTAAAAGAACCACCTAGTACTCTAATACACATAATTATTTTTGCACCTGTGTTATCAGCAACCTTTAATCTTGATTGTGGTTGAATCATAATTATTTACCCCCTATTACTTAGCCTTTTCGACTATTCTAAGAAGTCTAAAGTGAGTTGTTTTGCTTATTGGACGAGTTTCCATAATTTCTACAGTATCGCCAACTTTACATTCGTTATTTTCGTCATGTACTTTAAACTTTTTAGAAATTTTTACGACTTTTTTATATAGTGGATGTTTAACATTTGATGTAACAGATACAACACATGTTTTTTCCATCTTATCACTTACTACAACACCAATTTTGGTTTTTCTATTATTTCTTTTTTCTTCCATCTTCTACACTCCTATGCCTTAGCCTTTTTATTAGAGTTAATGTTTAACTCTCTTTCAGTAAGAACAGTTTTGATTTTTGCAATATCTTTTTTCAAAGAGTTTAAAAGCATTGGATTTGCAAGATTTCCTGTTGCATGTTGAAATCTTAAATTGAATAATTCAGACTTTATAGCAACTAACTTAGCATTCAATTCTTCGTTAGTTAAATCTCTAATTTCTTTTATCTTCATTAAACTGCACCACCTTCATTTACTTTTTCCTCGGCGATGGTTGTAGTTTCAGCAACTTCTCTTTTAATAAATTTTGTTGTGCAAGGAAGTTTATGTCCAGCAAGTCTAAGAGCTTCTCTAGCTACATCTTCAGCAACACCTTTCATTTCGAAAAGTACTCTGCCTGGTTTAACAACTGCAACCCAAAATTCAGGATTACCTTTACCACTACCCATACGAGTTTCAGCAGGTTTTTTAGTGATAGGTTTATCTGGGAATATATCTATCCAAACCTTACCACCTCTTTTAATATATCTTGTCATAGCGATACGAGCTGCTTCTATTTGGTTAGAAGTAATCCAGCATGGTTCAGTAGTAGCTAAACCGTAATCACCATAAGCAAGTTTGTTTCCTCTGGTAGCAACACCTTTCATTCTACCACGATGAACTTTTCTTCTTTTTACTTTTTTAGGCATCAACATATTACTTTACCTCCTCTTTAGATACAGGAGCTTTTTTTGAATATATTTCACCATTATATACCCAAACTTTAATTCCTAAAATACCAAAAGTAGTTTTTGCTTCAGCAAAACCATAGTCTATGTCAGCTCTTAAAGTTTGCAAAGGCAAACTACCTTGATGATATTTTTCGCTTCTAGCAATGTCAGCACCATCAAGACGGCCACCAACCATAGTTTTAATACCTTTAACGCCAGCTTTCATAGCTTTTTGCATAGCTGTTTTCATAGCACGTCTAAAGTGAACACGCTTTTCAAGTTGTCCAGCAATGCTTTCTGCTATTAATGTTGCATCTGCATCAGGATTTTTAATTTCTTTAATGTTGATAGAAATTGATTCAGCTTTAGTAAGCTTCATAACTTCTTTCTTTAATGTTTCAACACCAGCACCCTTTTGACCAATAAGGACACCAGGACGAGCTGTGTAAACATTAACAATAACTCTTTTTGCAGTTCTTTCAATTAAAATTTTTGAAATTGCACATGCAAAATATTTTTCTTTAATAAATTTTCTAATAACATTGTCTTCTTTAAGGTTTTTAGCAAAATCGGCTTTGCCAACATACCACAAAGAATTCCAACCTTTATTGATTCCAATTCTAAGTCCGTTTGGACTAACTTTTTGTCCCATATTTGCTCCTTTACCTTACTTCACTGTGTCCAATTTAACAGTTATATGACTTGTTCTTTTTAAAATTAGGTCTACTCTACCTCTACCTCTGATATTTTGTCTTTTGTATGTAGCACCTTGACCAGAGTATATTTCTGCTACATAAAGGTCTTGTTTATTAAGACCTTGGTTGTTTTCAGCATTAGCACCAGCTGATTCTACAACCTTAAGAATAAGGCTTGCTGCTTTGTTAGGAGTATTTGCTAAAATAGCAACTGCATCAGCATATTTTTTGCCTCTAACAAGATCCATTATTATATCAAGTTTTGTATTGCTAATTCTTAAGAATTTAGCAGTAGCATAAGGTCTTGTATCTCTTTCTTTGTTGATTTTTTCAGTTTTTTCTCTAATTCTTTTTGCCATTTCTATCTATCTCCTTACTTTCCAGCCTTAGCTTTGTCTGCGCCATGACCTCTATAAGTTCTTGTAGGAGCAAATTCGCCAAGTTTATGGCCTACCATTTCTGCTGTACAATAAACAGGAACATGCTTTTTGCCATTGTGGACAGCTATTGTGTGTCCTACAAATTCAGGATAAATTACAGAAGCTCTGGACCAAGTTTTAATAGGTTTTTTAGTATTAGATTCGTTTAATTCCTTAATACGATTGAACAATTTTTGTTCAACGAAAGGTTTTTTCTTTAATGATCTACTCATTTCTCAATAACTCCTTGTAAAATTAAGACCTACTAATAATAAATTTATTAGTGTTCTTTTTCTTATTTCTAGTTTTAAGTCCAAGAGCTGGTTTGCCCCAAGGTGTAACAGGACTTGCCATACCAACTGGGGATTTACCTTCACCACCACCATGAGGGTGATCACAAGGGTTCATAACAACACCACGAACTGTAGGTCTGATACCCATATGTCTTTTTCTTCCTGCTTTACCTATTGACATAATTTCATGATCTAAGTTTCCTACTTGACCAATAGTTGCTCTGCATTCAATAGGAACAAGTCTCATTTCGCCACTAGGCATTTTTAAGGTTGCATATTTACCTTCTTTAGCCATAAGTCTTGCTGCTATACCAGCTGCTCTAGCTATTTTAGCACCTTGATTTGGACGAAGTTCAATGTTATGAACAACACTACCAACAGGAATATTTTTTAAAGGCATACAATTTCCGACTTTTACTTCTACTTCTACACCGCTCATAACTTTGTCGCCAACATTAAGGCCAACAGGAGCTAGAATGTAGGATTTTGAACCATCTGCATAATATAGAAGTGCAATGTTAGCTGTTCTGTTTGGGTCATATTCAATAGCTTCTACTCTTGCAGGTACGTTATCATGATTTCTTTTAAATTCAATCAATCTATATTTTTGTCTATTTCCACCACCAATGTGTCTTACAGTGATTTTACCTTGAGTATTTCTACCACCTTTCTTGTTTTTTACAGCAAGAAGTGATTTTTCTGGTTTTTTCTTTGTTAATTCAGAAAAATCTTGAGTAGTTAAAAATCTTTGTGCTGGAGTGGTTGGATTGTGTCTTTTTATTGCCATATTTCTATTCTCCTACCCTTAATTTAAACTTTCAAAGAATTCGATTGGTTTGCTATCAGCAGTTAACCAAACAATAGCTTTTTTATAATCGCTTGTACGACCAACACTTCTACCTTGTTTTGTGTTTTGTCTTTTTTCTTTACCTTTAACAATTAAGGTGTTTACTTGTTTAACTTTAACTTTGAAGATTTCTTCAACAGCTTGTTTAATTTGAATTTTGTTTGCGTTAATATCAACAACAAATGTGTATTTCTTGTCAGAAATTGTTGCATAACTTTTTTCTGAAAGAAGTGGTTTTTTAATAATATCGTATGCACTCATTATTTATAAGCCTCCTCTAACTTTTTAATAGCATCTTTTGTGATGTAAAGTTTAGAATTTGCAACAATATCATATGTTCCCAATACATCAGCATAAGTAACTTTAAGATTTGGAATGTTGTTTGAAGCACGAAGAACTGTTGCATCTTTTTCTTTCAAAACAAACATAACGTTCTTTCCGTCTACTTTGAAATTATTTAAAATTTCTTGTACTAATTTTGTTTTTGGTTGTTCAAGAGTAACTGCATCTAAAACAACTACTTCGCTATCAGCAAGTTTTGCACTAATTGCACTTTTGAAAGCAGCAACTTTCATGCTTTTGTTAACTTTTTGAGAAAAATCTCTTGGCTTTGGTGCAAAGATTATGCCGCCGCCTTTCCATTGTGCACTTTTACTTGAGCCTTGTCTTGCTCTACCTGTGCCTTTTTGTCTCCAAGGTTTTTTAGCATGGCCTCTAACTTCGCTACGAAGAAGAGCTGATTTTGTACCTTGTCTTTGATTGTTATTATAAGCAACAACTACTTGATGAATTAAAGCTTCGTTATATTCACAACCGAAAACTTCATCACTTAATGTAGTTTGGCCAACAACTTCTGCTTTTGTGTTATAAACTTTAACTTTTGGCATATTGTATCTCCTTATTATTTGCCAGCTTTTACAGCACTGCAAATTGATACAAGGCTGTCCTTGCTACCAGGAACACTACCTTTAACTAAAATAAGGTTTCTTTCCTCATCAACTTTAACGACTTTTAAGTTTTGTTTAGTAACTTTTTCGTTACCATATTGTCCAGGCATTTTGTGGTTTTTGAAAACTCTGCTTGGTGTTGAGTTAGCACTTAATGAACCAACTTCTCTGTGTACAGGACCTGTACCGTGAGTCATTCTTAATCTGTGTGCATTCCATCTTTTGATTGTGCCACTAAAGCCATGACCTTTAGTAGTACCAGTAACATCAACTAAATCTCCTTCAGCAAAAACTGAACATTTAATTTCGCTACCAACATTAAGTTCTGCAAAGTTGTTAAGTTTAAATTCTTTTAAGTATTTTTTAACTTCAACTCCAGCTTTCTTAAATAAACCAAGTTCTGGTTTGTTTTTTGACTTTTCTTTAGCTTCGCCGAAAGCAACTACTACTGCATCGTATCCATCTTTATCCACGGTCTTTTTTTGAACAACGGTGCAAGGTCCTGCTAAGATAACTGTAACAGGTGTTACTTTGCCATCAAGGTCGAATACTTGAGTCATTCCCAATTTTTTTCCAAGAATTGCTTTTTCCATATTTCTTTACCTCTCGACCTATAATTTAATGTTGATATCAACACCAGCTGGTAAATCAAGTTTCATTAAAGAATCAACTGCTTTAGATGATGGTGTGTAAATATCAATAATCCTTTTGTGTGTACGCATCTCAAATTGCTCACGACTATCTTTATATTTATGAGGTGCTCTGATGATTGTTACAACTTCCTTTTCTGTTGGAAGTGGTATTGGGCCAGCAACTTGTGAACCTGATTTTGAAGCTGCATCCATTATTCTAGAAGTAGCAAGGTCAATCAAGTTGTGGTCATAAGATTTTAACTTAATTCTAATTTTTTGTGTTGCCATTTTCTCTCCTTTCCCATAACTGACTATTTAATACACTTTACCGTGCGTGTCGTATTAAAATTTCTTTAAAAAAAAATCTTTTTAAAGATTTTCCTTCGTCAGCCCGCTTGAATTTAATTCAAACTTGTCCACGCAAATTCTCTACTTTTGTAGCTAAAAGTAGTAACTTTACGCTTCAACCCATTCTTTCACGGTGTATTAATATTACTACACCTTTGTCTAATCGTCAACCCCTTTTTTTTAAAAAAATGACCAAAAAAACAATTTTTTAATATTTGTGCAAGTTGCACAAAAGGTCATTGTTTTTGTTAAGCATTAAAAACTACTTTTTTCAAAATAAAAAAATAAAAACGCTTAACTAAGCGTCTTTAAAACTGTATCAAAACATTCTCTAATTAACCATCAACCATTATTATCATTTAATCATAATGTTATAAAATTACAACCCTCTTTTATATAGGAATATTATATATATTTATTTATACTATATATTATAAGTTATATCTCCCACCCGTATTAAAAATTAATAAGCTTACTCTTGCATATTAAATTCTTGAATTTCATCATGTCTTACAATAATATCTTTAATACTTTGAAATTCTTTATTAAACTTAGATAAATTACTTTCATTAAAATTATGACCCCCATGTTCAGCTGTACTAAATTCTACATGTCCTACACTAGCATCATAACTTTCAGCCTCTAACAAATTACCACAATCATCATAAGAGCAATTTGTAGTGTCAAATATATATAAAACTTTTTCTCCACTCTTACCAACACTAAAATGCGTTTGAGAAATATATCCTTCACCATTTTCAGCTATTGACATATTAAATGAAGCCAAAACAGATTGCACTTTATTTTCAACTTTACAATCACTCATAAAATATTCCAAATCTTCAAAATTTTCACCTATACCTAATTTTTCTATAGAAGAAACAAAACCTGAAACATTGTTTGCATTAGTATTTAAAACTGCACAATTATTTCCATGTACAATTGCTATATTAGTTACATCATCTGTTTCTATAAGTTGACCTTCTCCCGAAAGTTTAGAACCATATTTTAAATAAACATTTAAACTTCTATCTTCACATTTTTTAGACAACACACTTTCTACCACACTAACTAAATAAGCATCCATAGATTCATTCCTGTTTTGCTCGTTTGTAAAAGTAGAATCTTTAATGAAAGCATTAAATATTTGTTCACTTAAACTATAGGTACTTGCCCCACTAACTATTTTATATGTTTCTTGATAATCTTTTAAATATTTTAAATTTGGTTGTTCTATGCTTCTACGTATTATAGTATCTTTATTTTCTTCCATTATTATTTTACACTCCCAAAGCGGTATTATAAACCATTGCTAAACTAAAATCAATACTAATATTTATATTTTTTTTAATAAAAAAGAGATGCTAAATAACATCTCTTTTAATTTAATCATTAAATATCATCCCTACATTGAAAAGACTTACAAAAATGAGCAGTATCATTACCTTTGTCTTTTGTAATTTTAATAGCATCTTTGTCACATAAACAGCCCTCAATATTATGCACGCAAGCACAAACATCACAGCAAACATCTGTTTTTAACTTTGTATGTTCTTTCATTATATTCCCCCCTTAACATTATTTTCTTAATATTTAAAGGTTTTATACAAATTTAAAATTTTTAAATATAATTTATTTAGAAATTAAATCACTAACGCTTCCTCTGCTATTAAGTTCTATTTTTACATACTCACCCCTTTGCCAAAAACACTTTAAAGCTTTAGCACTACCTCTTGATTTTAATACTTCATAATTATCATCTACTATTTTAAGTGCGGTACAATTTGAAAATGCCAAAGCAACCCCTTTAGTTTTTTTCATCATCCTTTTTAAATCTTTCTGCCTAGTTTTTTCAACGTTATAATGCGGGCAAAACAAAGCGTGAATGAAGCCAAGCCCAGTTACTTTAATAAGTTTTTTAGAGTTGCTTGTAAATTTTCTAGAGTCACTATTTCCAAAATCACACCAACAAATACCACCAGCACTAATACCACATAAAACCGCTCCTTTTTCCCCAGCTATTTTTAACATATCATCTATTTTATATTTTCTTAACATATTCATGAGTCTAAGAGTATTTCCTCCACCCACATAAATTATGTCAGCCTTTTCTATTTTGCTTTTTACAATACTAATATCTATTAAATCTTTTTCTCTTAAATGGTCACAAATACAACCCAAATTACTAAAGTTTTTATTTATAATATTAAAATAATATTCAGCGCCCTCAATATCTTTTTGCGTAAAAGCTATAAACAATAAATTCGGGTTTTGTTTATTTGTTAATCTTACAATTTCTTCGTCAAATATTTTAACTTCATAAGTTGTTCCTGGTCTACCATTTTGACCACCGCCTATTGATACAATTTTCATTTTTACCTCTAAATTTAAACATAACACAAATTTTATAAAAAGCATAATAAAAAAAGATTTTATCTAAACTATAAATAAAATCTTTTAATATAATATTATTCACATTGTTCAGCGTCTGAAACTTGACTTGCATTTTCAATTTGTTCTGGTTTTACAAAATCTCCCTGTCTATTGAAAGTTCTTGTACAATCACGAACAATTTCGAACGTTAATGTATCATCTTCAGCATAACCACAAAAACAACGATTAGTATTTTCATATAAACGCTCGGTTTGGGTTACATCACCATCGCTAGAAACTTGACTTAAACTTTTAACAGAATTTAGTAACACCCAGTCTTTATCCCATGATAAATTAACAAAATCTTCTTGAACACTCATAGTTCCATCTTGTCTTTGAAAAATATTAAAAGTATTACATTCTCCATAAGGGCCTGCTTCTTCTAATCTTTCTCTAAGCGTCCAACTAAAATCATCAAAATCAAAATTAAGTACCCTAATATTATTAGAAAAAACTTTATTTCCACAAATATTATTGCCTTGTCTTTTAATGTCTAAAAAATACTCTTGGTTTAATTTTTCTTTATTATATCTATGAAGAATAAATCTATCCTCTTGTGAATGCACTAATATTAAAGGACCACAATTATAAACATCATCTTCATCTAAGGGCATTTCTTTTTTTATATAATTAAGTAAATAGCTGTACACAAAATTATTTTCTTTAGTAATACCTTTACCAAATTCTTTTAAAACTGCATTAGCAAATTTATCAGTAGCTTCTTCATCTGTTTTACTTTTAAAAATAGGACCTTGAACTAAAAATCTACCAAAGTTATCTACATTACCCAAATAACCATCCATAGTCATATCTGGGTATAACCATTGTTTAGGGTTTTTTAAATCTATAAAAACTTCTTTATATTTATCTGAAGTATTACCTTTATGAAACCAGTCAATTTCTTCCATATATAATTTCCTTAATTATTCTTCACAAACGCTTTCATTTGAAAGATTTTGCGAATTTGCATTAAGAGTTTGTGAAATAACACCAAAGAATTCTCCAACACATTTTGTATCAACTTCTGGTTTAATTTTTCCATCTGGGCTTTGAATATAAGGAATCATCAAATAATCTTCATTACTTTCTTGTTCTAATATTTCTCCATTATAACCAAAAACAGTTAAATCCTTGTCTGCGAAGAAAACACAAGTGCCATGATATTCATCTCTAACAACTTCTGCTTCTGGTGGATAATCAGTTGCCTTTACTACTGCAGATTGAAAACTTGCAACACCCGCATTTATACTTGCACTAAAAGCACTAATCAAATTAGTTGTTTTACCGCTTTGACCTATATCATCTATAAAAGGAAGATCTTCTTGATCTTTAAAACCGAACTTTGTAATACCCGAATAGCCTATTAATCTACCATCTTTAGTTAAACTAATATTTGTTAATGTTTTACCATTTAAAATAGCTATATTGCCTTTTGTTCCTTCTATAATAACATTATAACTATTATATTCACCTGTTTGTTCATTTTTTGTTAATCCTGCGTTTTGGTTTAAAAATTGTGCTACACACTCATCCACAGCACCATTATTAGGCTTAAAAACGAAGTTAGACATAAGAATTTTTGTAAATTCAGAACCGCTTTTGTCAATAGTTAAATATGGTAAGTATTTTGGGTTTAAACTATAACTTTTAGATTTTGGACCAACCTTAAATTCAACTCCGTCTTGTTTTACACTTTCAAGACTACTTTCTCTACTAAAAATGTCATATTTACCGCTTAATTTATCTATTGAATATTTATTATTTATCATTTTAAATCTCCCTAAAAATATTATTCATTATACTCAGTACTTTCAGCTTGTTGCATTTCAGTGAACATCAATTCCTCAGGCTGAGTACTAAATACTTTTTCTAACTTAGTAACAACTTTTTCTAACTTAGTAATGGGACTTGGAATTAAATCTTCACAAGAATTTGTTGCAATAACTTCATTTTCTACTTGTTCTAATTGCTTAATAAAGTCACCATTTTCACAATAAACTTCATTATATATTAAACTTTTAGTTTCCAGTCTAGTAATGCCATTCTCAACTGTTTTAGCACCTTCAACAACATCTCTTGTTACACGCACTTTCATATTTCTATCTGGGAACGCCATAAATGATTGCATAACTGGAAGATAATAATCTTTTGTAACTAATTCAGCTAAAGCTTCAGTGCTATAAATAACTTCATTTAAATACGCTTCCGGACCCTGAATACCCCTAATTACATCACCATCTTTTTCAAGACGCATATGCCAACCATTTTGATTTAAAACCAAAGTATTTCCATCATTTAAAACAAAAGCTTTCAAAGGGATTTGTTCATCTTCTTTCCTTGACATACTTTGACATAAACTGCTTTTAACAAAATCTTCTACGCATGCATTTAAGCCATCATTAAAAGAATAAAAGTTAGCTATATGTTCTTCTAATACATCATACGCTTTTTCAATAGCACCTAATTTAGTAAAAGATGTTGTTCCTGTTACTAAAAAACTATTTTTAGCTTTACCTTCAAAACTTTGGTAACAACTAATGTCAGAAGTTGAGCATGAGTGTATTAATTTATCTAAAGGCAAGTTTTCTAATCTAGGTTTTTCAAACAACTTTTTAAAATTTTGAGATATGCCCATATTTACTCCTAAAATTCAAATTAAGTTTAATTTACAACACCCCAAAAGTCAATACCCATAATTTAGTCAAAACACACAAACTTATTAATTTTACTGAACCTGGCCAGAATCTTCAGCCACAGAAATCTGTTCTATAGGCATGTTTAAATAATGACAATATTCAACATATCTTAAATCATCTTTAAAAACATCTTTTACATAACTTATCCCCTCTTTATTATCAACAATAACTTTGCCATTTTCTTGCTTGTCTACTTGGGAATATATTATTTCATCCTCAAAACTATAGCCATTTGATTTTGCATATTGCAAATCATCAGATTGAGGTAAAACATCAAAATTTTCTTGAGTTAAACTAAACTTAGCTTTAACTCCATTTTGTTCGTCATAACAATAAGTTTTATATAATTTATTACTTTCAATATGTTTATCATTCCTATTATATATGACTGCATCAACACCTTGTTGTTGCGAATTTTCACTTAAATAAATTTTAGTAAATTCTTCTAAATTTAATTCTTTTTGTTCAAACCCAACTATATCACTTAAAACAGCAATTATTGTTTGTGAATTACTATGTAAAGAACGACAATTAATAGAAAGTCCATTACAATTAATAGACAAAATATTATATTCTTCATCAACTGCTACAATTACATTATCGTTACCTTGCCTTATATAAGCTAAAGATAAATTTGTTTTAACTGCGTCTTCAAAGCATTTAGAAACAACATCATTTGATAAATCCACCCAACCATTAACAAATTGTTCTTTTAAAGCATTATAAACAAAATCTACTTTGCCTGCTATTCCCTCTTTCTTTTCATCACTAATAATTTTACTACCACGCAAACAAAAGGCTTTATTATCGCCTATAAATTTTTTATAATCTGCAATACTTTCAATAGAGTTTTTATCTATTTCTTTAAATTTATTATTACTTTTATTTATCATAACTATTATCCCAAATAAATGTTATATTAATAATAGGTTAAAGTCAATATTGCAAAATACACAAAAAAAAAGAGATATTTTTTATATCTCTTTTTTTGTATTTAAAATTAATCACATTTCTTTTTAGAACAGCATTTTTTCTTAGGTGCTTCTTCTTTATTAGATATTAAATCTTCATTTAATTTATTTAACATAAAATCAATATCTAAACCATGAACTTGTCCAGCTTCGCTAATTGTTTCCATTTGGCTCATAGGACATGAAAAACAATGCATTCCAAAACCAGATAAAATTTCTTTTGCATTTGAATAGTTTTTTATAATTTCACCTATAGTTGTATCTTTATTTACATTAGCCATTATTAATCTCCTTTTTATTAAAAAAATTATATTTAATTATTAACAAAAGTCAAACTATTAATTAAGCTTGCTTTTGCAAACGCAACAAACCTCAGCGGTATTAAAGTTCTTTGCACCACAACAAGGACAAGCTAATAATTCCTCAACTGACTTACCGCATTTTGCACAAAACTTTGCATCTTCTGTTAATTCACTATTACAATATTTACATTTTTTATCGCTAAGTTTTTTAGCCTTTGTTTCTGTCCCTGTAAAACCTGCTTCTGTTAAAATTTGAACTATCCTACTGTTTCTTTTTTGTTTTTTACGTTTGCTAATTTTATCTATTAAACTATCAACAAATTCGTCATCAATTATTACACCACCAACATCTTCTGTATTCTTAATATTAGTGTTGCTAAATATATTTGGTTCAGGTTGATTACTTGAAACGTAAGAATCATTATCTATGTTTATTATTTTATCAGACTTTTCAATATCAGGTTTATAAATATTTGCATTAAATGAATTATTATCATTTATTGAAGAACTATTATTACTTATTTTAGACGTTTGTAAGTTTTCTTCATGTTTTAATTCGTTTTCGTTATCTATTACAATATTTTCATGATTAACAATATTATCGCCTTTTTCGTTAACATAAACAATATCTAAATCTTTTTGTAAATCGTTTAATCTTTCTTCTACAATTTTAACAATATCCGAGTTAACTTCATTTTCATTATAAACGCCATGTGTTTTACTATTAGAAGAAACTAACTCATATTTTTTAGGTAAAATAATTTGATTTATAAAAAACTTACTAACTTCTACACCAAAGTTTTGAGTATGTGAATTAACTCCCTCTGCAATAGTTTTACAAACCTTTTCTTTATTAATGAAATAATCGTCTAATGTAAAATTATTTTTATTAAGAGTTTTTGAAACTTCAAATCCAACAGTTGAACAAAGCTCTTTTACAATCTTTTTATTTCTGATTATTGCATAATCGCTACAAAGAGCTTTCATACATCTTTCAACATCAACAATTTTAAAGGAAAAATTTCCCTCTAACTTTATTTTAACTTTTTCTTCATCTTTATATGTTACAATTCTTTCCTGAGTTTTAAAACAATTATGACTAAACTCGTTTAAACATACAAAATAAGCATCAGATTTTATAGACTTAGGAGTAAATAAACCTTTCTTTGATAACACAGCCTTAGAATATCTAAAAAGTTTAGGAGCAATTTCTTCGTTAAAATTATATTGCCCAGCATTTAATATATCGCATACTTTATTATAGTAAACAAAAATTAAACTATAATTAGGTTCAACAATTAAATCACTGCCTATTTTAATCATACCATTTCTAAACCTAACAAAAGAAACCACATCATTACGTTGGTGTGGTGCTAAAGAAACAGTTTTATTAAAAATCTTTTTAAAACCTGTAAAGAATTTCATATTATATATAAATTTACCATAATAAATTAAAAATTGCTACTAAATAAAAATAATATTTACCATATATTTGTCATATAAATTAATATTGATATACCTATTTTACAAAAAAAAGAGAGGGACAAATGAACTTATTAAGCGAAATTATTTCAAAACCCGTACTTAATTTGTATAATGGAAAAATTGAAGGAACTGTAAAAAATATATGTTTTGATAGTTCCTTTAAAAAAATACTAGGATTTAAAATGTTTGATAATGACGAAGAAGAATTTTTAATAGACTCTTCTAAAATTTATAATATCGGGCAAAATACTATAATTATTAAAAATAGTGAAGCATTAACAAACACAATAAACGAAATAACCTGCACGGAAAACAACCCTATTAATCTTAATACTTATACCATGACAGGTGAATACATAGGAAAATTAATAGACATAGAATTTAACGATAAATTTGAAGCTATTACTTTTATTACAGATCAAGATGTAAAAATAAAACGAGAAGAAATTTTTAATGTAAGCCAAAATATAATTGTAAATAATACGAATAAAAAAATTACATTAAGTAGTTTCAAACCAAAAGTAAAAATTTCCAAAATTTTAGAAGAACAAAAAGTAATAACCATTTTACCAAAAATAGAAGATAATGTAATAGAAGAAGAACAAATTAAAGAAGATGATAAAAAAGAAGCTTTTAAAATATACAATCAACCAACACCACAAAAATTGATTGGCAACAGCAACTTTTTAATAGGTAGAAAAGCCATTAAAACCATTTATGGTTTAAACAACGAAATTATTATAAAAAAAGATAATATTATAAATGCTAAAAATTTAGAAAATGCTAAAAAACATAGTAAACTTGTAGAGCTAACTGTTTTTAGTAAAATTAAAGGATGAACAAAAAAACACAAGAAATTCTTCTTGTGTTTTTTTTAATTATTAATTAATTTTTTGTAGAATCAATTAATTTTTGCATTTCAGCATTAAGTGCATCTATTTCAGAAGTTGCCTTTTTAGTACTGCTTGTTCTATTTGTTCTAACTCTAGAAGTTGCACGAGGTTTTTTAGGTCTTGGTATTGTAGTTCTTGTTGTAGAACGAGATGTAGCAGGTTTCTTTTTTGTTGCAACCGTTCTTCTTGGAACAGGAGGTAAAGTTTCTTCCTCTTCTTCTACTACATTTACAACTGGTTTTACAGTTGGTCTTTCTTCCGGAGCTTCTACTTCTTCTTGAGCACTATCCATTTTTAAAATAGTATCATTTAAATCATTTTCAAATTCTTGTTTTTGTTTTTGAAGTTTAGTATTTTCTTCTTCTATTTGTTTTTGAATTTCTTCAAGTTCATTAGTACTTTGAGGTGCTTCTTCAACAACATCATATTGTTGCCCGCCATCATCATTGCTGGAATTATCTACATTATCATCAACATCATCATTGTTGTTTACATCAAAAGTTTTTTCTATAGGAGTTTCTACTACATTATTTTCAACATTGTAATTTTCGGTTTCATTTACAACTGGTTGTTCAACATATTCTTGAACTTGCGTTCCGTCTACATTAAAATTGTTTGCCCCATGATTATCAAATTGACCATCAGTAGTTCCATCTATAGTAGTATTATCGTCGCCAGAATCATCAGTAACTACGTCAATATTTCCAGTAGTGTCTACATCAACACCTGTTGCATCATTATTATTTACGTTTACAATGTTTTCAGTTTGTACTTGTTGAGCTTCTAAATTCTTAGCTTGTTGTTCTTGAGCAAACGCATCTTCTTCTTGGCTATACACTTCAGAGGTTTCACGATTTTCTTTCATTTGTGCTTCGTCTGAAGCTGTTAAGTCATACAAGCCCTCAGAAGTTACATCTGAATTTTCAATTAACCCGTCTTGTGGATTTGTTTCTATAGGAACGTTTTGCATATCAGTAAGTAAAGCTTTTAAGTCTGCGTTTTCTTGAGCAAGTGCAACAAGTTTTTGGTTACCAACTTCAGTTGCTTTTTGAGTTAAAGCTTTATAAAGAGTATTTGCATAATGTTTAAACTCTAACATCATAGCTTGTTGAACGAAAGCTTTCTTTTCTTCAATTTCTTGTTTTCTCTTATCAATTTCTTGTTGTAAAGAAATTTGTTCTTCATTAAATTTAACAGTAGCTTCTTCGTTATCTTTTTCAAGTTGTTGTTGCTTTTTAATTTCGTCGCCTTGTTGTTTTCTTATATAATTGCTTTCAATACGGTTAGTAGATGCTTCTTGTTGAGATTTCAAACTTTCCAAATTTTCTCTACTTGCTTGAAGTTTACGTTGATAATCTTTTGAAGTAAGTTCGAAATTCTTTTTATAATTTTCTTTCTCTGCTTCTATTTGACCACATTCTTCTTGCAATCTACTACGAGTTCTTATGAAAGTTTCACATTCTTTCATAGCTCTTTCAAGAACAAGTGAACCATCGATGCCAAGTTCTGCAAAATCATATTCTTCAACAGCCATAGAATTTGCTCTTGCTTTTTCAAGTTCTTGTTGTTCAATAAGTGCACGTTTTTCTAAATATTGTTGAAGAATAGGAATACCTTCTTTAATTTCTTTTTTAGTAAATAAAATTTCGTAATCAACATAAGAAGGAAGTGTTGAAACTGCTTTAGTTAAATTTCTTTCATAAAGTGGGAATGTATCGTATAAAAGTGAATAAGTATCATTTTTAGATGCTTTAAAAATAAGAACAGCAATGGTATATAAAAATACTATAGCAAGTGGAACAAGACCAGCATAAAAAATAATTTCTGCTACATTTGTAGTTGCAATAATTTTTGCATATTGTAAACCAACTATAAAAGCCAAAACAGTTAAGAAAATTGTAAACACAGAAAAGTTGCTTATGTTTTGTTCAATAGAACTTGTTCTTAAAGGTTTATCTACGCAACTATTTACGTTAATATATGTTGTTGGTGAATCTTCACGATTTAGCATGTAAATTTGCCAATTATTTCTTAAAACCTTTGGAACCTTTTTCATTTTTAAATTAAATTCAACAAGATTTTCTTCAGTTATAAACGGCTTAGACAAAAAGTAAGAATTAATTTTGTTTATGCTTTTTAATATTCTGTTTTCATAAGAATATTTTATTAAAAATATCATAACAATAATAGCCAAAACTAGTAAGCCTAAAATAATAGCTGGCCAAAACCATAATTCAGCAAATTCAACAAAAACGTTGTTAAAAAAGCCTCTAATATCATTCATAACAGTTTGACCTGTAGCACCTAAAAGAAACATATTATATATACTCCTTAATTTCTAATATGTTGTAGTATAACACAAAGAAAATATAATTAAAAACAAAAACTAGCAAATTTTATAAATTTTTAATTAATTTTTATAAAATCATCAAACCAAAACGAATATATATACGTGTTTGAAATGCTTATATCTAAAGCTTTTTCTAAACATACCCTGTATAAATTTAATTGAACAGCATATTTGTCGACTAGATGGTCGGGTTTTAATGCTTTTGTTGTTTTATAATCAATTAAAATCATACCCTTATCTGTTTGGATAATTAAGTCTGCCACACCTTGTATTAATATCTTTTCATTAATCACACTATCTTTAAAAATAAAGTTATATGGTAAATAACTTAAAAAAGGTTGTTCTTTTTTTATATCCTTTATATTAAAGGTTTTAATTTTTTCAGCACATGTTAATATTTTATCAATACTAACAAACTTTTTATACTTCTCGTCAATCTTCATTCCTGCTAGTATTTTTAAAATATCTTCTTTATTTAAATCTTTAAAGAAATCTATTTTTTGCATAATATTGTGATAAATTGTACCCAACCTACTTGCATCAATATCTTCTTTTTTGCTTTCATAAACTTGAAGCTTTCTAGGCTGAGTATTTATTGAAACATTTTCTTCACTATGCTCTTGCAACATACTAGAAACTGTATTCTTCAAAGCTAAATAATTATTTTTTTCAAACTTATAATTAAATAAATTTATTAATTTGATTTTATTATAATCGTCTTTAATTAAATTCAACTTTATATCTTTTTCTTTGCTTAAAATAAAATCTTCATCATTATATATGTTTATATTAACTTCAAAATCACTATGTTTATCAATAAAACCTTTATTATTTTTTATATTTGAAAAACCTAAATCTGTTAATCCACTAACAATCCAAGGAATATAATTAGAAACACTTTCAGCGTCTTTAGAAGTGCTAATTTTTTCAATGTTACTTAAATTAGCATGCCCCAAAACAAACAAGTGATTTTTTGCCCTAGTAAGCGCAACATATAAAAGTCTAAGTTCTTCAGCTTTTTCTTGTTTCTTCAAATTTAATATTATTGCATTCCTTGCTAAATTACTACTCTTTTTAAAGTTTTCTAAATCATAAGTATTAATACCCAAACCATAATCTTTATCTTTTAATATTTCTTCCCTAAAAGTAATATTAGAAAAACTTTTACCACAACCTACTAAAAATACAATAGGATATTCAAGTCCCTTGCTTGAATGAATTGTACCAAGTTTAACACTATCAATACTTGCATTTAACGAGGTAGAAAATCTTGCATCTTCAGCAAAATTGTTAACAAAATTTAAATATTTAGGTAAATCATAATTATATTCTGCATCGTAAAAACTATTAATAAAGTTTTTAACAATTTTTACCCTATTTGCGCCATCTGGCAAACTATTTAAATATAATAAATAATTAAACTCATTATCAATAAAATTTAATATTTCATAAATAGAACTATATACAAATTTTTGTCTTAAAACTTTTATCAATTCAAAAAAATTATTTAATTTTGCCTTAAGTTCATTATCTTCTTCACATTCATAAAACTTTTTTACACTTTCATATAAAAATTCTTCGTCTAAATAATGTTGTCTAATTAAAGAAATTTCATCAAAAGATATATTAAAAAATAAACTAGATAAAACTAAAGACAAACTTATATCATCATGAATATTATCAACAATTTTTAGTAAAGAAACTAATAACATGATATCTTTATTTTTGTAAATATTATCAACCATGTTTGTAGACACTGGAATTTTATATTCCATTAAAACTTTGGAAACTTCTTTTAAAAATTCATTTCCCCTACTTAAAATTGCAATATCACCAAAAGTTATTTTTTTGTTAGTTTCTTCTTTAGCATCATAATAATCTTTGCCCACTATATTTGTAATATGTTTAGCAACAATCATAGCTTCTTTTCTAGCTGTGGTTAATTTTTTTAAATAAACATTTTTATCTTCAACAACACTATATGGAAAATCATGTTCCTCATTTATTTCATCTTCATCTTGGTTAGTTTCCCCTTTAGTATTAACAAAATCTATGTTTATTAAAGGTATATCATTTGCAACTTGATATTTAGTCATACCTTTTAGTTGGCCATCATCTTCATAATTAACTCCACCAAAATTTATAAACATACATTTATTAAAAATACTATTAACAAAGTTTAATATTTTTGGGTTGCTTCTAAAGTTTTCATTTAAATTAATAAGTTTGCCTTTTTGCTCATTTTCTGAATAATCAACACTTTTGTTAACAAAAATACTTGGAGAGCTATTTCTAAAACCATAAATACTTTGTTTTATATCCCCTACCATTACCATATTACTGTTTTTAACTAACTTAGATAAAATAAGTTCCTGAACACTATTAATGTCTTGATATTCATCAACAAAAATATATTTGTAATTATCAGATATTGCCTTACAAATTTCAGCGTTCTCTAACAATAATAAAAACCTTTGCTCTAAGTCTGCAAAATCTAAAGCATTTCTTTTTTGTTTTAAATTATTATATTCTTTTTCAAAATTATCTTCTACTTCTTGAAATTTAATTAAAAGATCTCCTACCATTTTTAAATCTTCAATTACTTCTTCAATAGGTTTTTCAATAACAATTTTTTTAAGTTCTTTTATAATCTTTTGAAGATGATCTAAAAAAGGTTTAAACTCTTGTTTAAAATTAGCATTATTATCATCTAACTTTTGGCGAGATAATTTAGGTAATTCAAGTAATAATAATTGTTTTCTATTTTCTAAAAAATCACTAGTATATTTAATTAAACTTAACTTTGAAAGTATTTCATTTATAAAGTTTTCAAAATAATCAGCATGCTCAATTTTACTTTGTTGGAAAAATTCATCTAAAGAGCATGTAATATAATAAATATTAGAAAGAATATACTCGTTAATAATTTTACATGCTTTATTACTTTTCAAATTATCGTCATAACAGCAGTTAAAAATTTGAGTTGTGAATTTATTTTTATCTTCAACTGAACATAAAAAATCATAATAGCTTAAAATATTTGCCTTAAACGCCGAAAAATTTCTTCCGTTAAAAAGCATAGAAAGTTTAATAAATTCTCCATCTTCTGCATTAGAATATTTATTTATAACTTTATCTAAAGCAGTAGCCTTTAAAAACTTAGAATCATTTTCATTTAAAACTATAAAGTTTGCATTAAGGTCTATTTGATAAAAATATTTCCTTAACATCTTTGAACAAAAGCCGTGGATAGTGCTAAAATCACTTGTTGGTAGATTTTCTATTTGCTTAGTTAAATTTACTTCTTCAGTGCAACTTTTAAATAATTTTTCTTTTAACCTTGTTTTCATTTCCAAACTAGCCGCTTCTGTAAAAGTTATAACTAATAATTCTTGTAAATTAACATCGCTTTTTGTAATAAGTTCAAAAATCTTTTGAATTACGGTTGCGGTTTTACCACTTCCTGCCGAAGCCGAAACGAGTAAGTTTTTACTATTGTCATTTAAAACATTTTTTTGTTGTGGGGTATATTCAATTTTAGCCATTATTAACTCCCCCCTTATTAAAACTATTTTCGTCTATTTTTATATTTGGGTTTCTTTTATAATTTTTAAAATTTTCGTCAAAATTACATAATGCAAAATATTTGCAATTTGTACAAGGATCATCACTACCTATAACTAATGGGCTTGGTGTTATATTAAGCGTTAAAATATCCTTACATGATTTAGTAATTAAGTTAATTGCATACTCCGAAATATTACACATATCTTTAACATTTATAACTTTAGAATATCTACTTAAAGTTCTAATTTCATTATCGTTTTTATTAAACTTAACTTCTATAATATCACTTTTAAGTTCGTTATTTTCTAACCTATTATCACTAGCGTTTATAATTTTATCTATCTCAAGAGTTCTACCATTTAGCTGATATTTTGCTTCAAGTGAAATATTTTCATCTGCAAAACTACTTTTAACTGGTAAATAATAAGCACCTGCTGGTTTAAGTTTTAAACTATTTTCAACAACCTTAATATATGCTTCAAGTTGAACTTTTTTACCAAAGAAAAGTTCTTTTAGCGATGTATCACATTTACCAGTTTTATAATCAATAATCCTAAAATAATCTTCAAATTTGTCTATTCTATCCACTTGCCCAACTAGTTTTAAAATTTTATTGTTTATTTTAATTTTAAAACTTTTAATTAGGTTTTTATCATCAAATCTTGCTTCTGTAGCAAGTGTTTTAAAGGAAGAATACTTTGCTTGATAATTTAGTACACTACAAAACCTAATTGCTTCTAATAAAAGGTTTTTAATTAAAACTTTGTTAGATGCATTCTTTTTAACACTTTCAAACACGTCTTTGTTTATAACTTTTTCAAATACTAATTCAACTTCTTTTTCAAGCAAATCTTTATTAATAGGCAAATTATTATTTTGCATAAAAAGTCTAGCAACCTCGTGCAGAATATTGCCTATGTTTAAACTATTTAATTCACCCTCATCTTTTTCCTTTAACTTTAAACCATATCTTACAAAATGCAAGAAAGGACAAGTCATAAAGCTTTCTATTTGCGAAACGCTAACTGTATTATTAGAAAAAAAAGTATTATGATTTAACTTAATTATATTTTCATAGTTAAATAAATTTAAATTGATTTTTTCTTTTTCATTTACACTTTTATATAAGCTATCGCTAATTTCTTCTTTTTGCCCATCATAAAAAGAACGCAAGTCAGAAATTAAATTATCTTTTGCAGTATTATAATTATTATTTGCTATATAAAAATCAATATCTTCATAAATATAGAATGGTAAATTATTAAACCCACCCTTATTATTTTCAACCACAAATAATTTAGAAATATCTGAAATTATTTTGCTTTTTTGCGTCCCTTTGTTTTCATAATTATAACTTATAAATAATTTTTCTGTTGGCTTAAGTAAAAGCTCAAAAGCTTTAAACCTTTCCTTAAAATTAATACTTGCAATAGTAGGTTCTAATTTATAACTATCACTTAATTGTAAAATTTCTTTATCAGAAACTAAACCGCAATCGTTAATAGTTAAAGGAAAATTACTTTCATCTGCATTTAAAACAAAATAAATTTTAGTTCTATCAAAAAAGCTTACACTTGCGTCACCCACAAAAATAGCATTAGTTGAAAGTGGCGTAGTAGAAATTTTAGTAACATTAACCCCACTTAAAAATGTTGAATAAAATGTTTTTAAATCACATTCTTCAAAACCTAAAATGTTTTTAACGTTGTCAAATATTGATAATAAATCATTATAATATTGTTCAAAAAGCTTAGCTTGTTTTATATTATTTTCTAATGTGAATTTGTTAGCAAAATTAGAAAGAGCTTGTGAAACATTAAATTTAATTAAAACTTCTTCTAATGTATTTACATAATCATTAAAAGTTTTTGCTTGTTGTAAAGAAGTTAAAAAACCTTCCACACTTTCAAATAAACTATTTCTTACTTTATTAAAATTTAAATAAAACTTACTATTTTCTACATTAAAACTTTTAATAATATACCCATCATTTATGTTATACTTTATTAAATAATCTTCAAAATCTTCAATTTCTTCTTGAATAAAATTAGATAATGGATTTTTCAAAAAAGAAATAACGCTAACGCGCGAAAAATTTTCGTTAACCATATTAATTAAGCTATCTACAAATCTAATTAAAACACTATCTTTAAAATTAAAACTTGTATCTATAAAAAAACTAAAATTATATTTATTAAATATTTTTTCAATTATTTCTGCTTTTTTAGAAAGGTTAGGAACAGCAACAACAACATCACTAAATTTTATTGAATTGTTTACAATTAAATCTTTGATAAAACTAGCACATACAACAACTTCTTCTTCAAAATTTTTACATTCAAAAAGTTTAATTGCACTATCTTTTACTTTTAAAGGATAACTATTAAAAGCAAATAAATTATCTTGAATATACTTAAACTGCCCTACAGCATTTTCTTTACAAATAACAATATTAGGTTCTATATTATTTATTTCAAATAATTTCAAGATATTATTTTTTAAATCTTCGTTATAAATATGGCCATTAACTAAGCTATCTGTAAATGTTAACCCTATGTTAAATTCTCTACTATTTTTAATTAGACCGCTTATTAATTGCATAGCTTGAAACGTAAAACTATCAAAATTACAAATATAAACATAACTATTAACAATTTCTTCATTTTCTTTTATTTTTTCAACAACAAAATCTAACCTATCAAGACTATCAAAAAGCCCTTTATCTTTAAGATATGTTTGATATTTTGAATATAAAAGCGCTATATCTCTAAGTTTATCTTCTAACAGTTTATTGCTATTATTTACAAAAATATCTTCAACTGCAATTCTACAGCTTTTAAATTGACTAATAGTTTCAAATAAAGTATTAGCCAAATCTATATCTTGCTTTTTATTAAAACATTTTAAATCTTTTTTGTTATCTTTTAGTAATTTTTGCAAAATCATACAACTTGATGTTTTTGAAATAACATCAATATCTACAGCCACCCTTGAAGCAAGACGTGACAAAGTTAGTACTTCAATGTTACAAGTACTTTCAATATTTAAAGCATTAAATATATTGATTTCAGTTAAAACAGAAATCCTGTCTGGCACAATAACTATATGATGTGCTTTTTTATTTAAATTAAAGTTTTTCTTTAATTGTTCTATTATTCCAACTGCACAATCTACGTTGGTCTTTCCAAAAAAAATGTTTGACATAATACATATATATCATATCAAACATTTTGTAAAATTCAAAGAATATTATTCTTTTTAGAGTTACCATCAAAATTTTTAAGTTTAGAATATCTATTTTCACTTTTCTTTTCTAAGCTTCCTAACTTACGTTTTGAAAGTTTGTCTAAAAGTAAACATATTTGTTTTTGCTGACTTTCTACTTTTTCTTTTAATTGAATATTAACCTCTTGAACCTTTTTGAGCTCTGCTTCTTTTTTATTTAAATCTATTATAGTCTGTCTAAAATTTTCATTTGCCATGTCACACTCTGTTTTAAGTTCTATATTTGCGTTTTCTATTGCTGCTTTTTTAACAATTCTTATTAACCCCATGAATAAAGCATTAATTTCGTTGTCACTAATCTTTTTATTTAATTTATCTTTAGCTTTGCTTATATTAATTACATTCATATTTTTACCAACCTCTGTTTTATTATTTTGTTTTAAACTTAATCTTTTTATATTTCTATATTTATTTTGTAGCCTTAGCATTTGTTTAGCATCATTATTTGCTAATATTAAACAACTTTGCCTTATACTAATTCCTTTTAACAAATTTTGGTCAACAAAATTAACTAAATTTATTTTTTCATTCTCACTAAACTTTTTAAAAGTTTCCTTTTTAAAATTATTTAAGTTAATATTATAATTCTTCGCTATTTCCTTATTATCATTTAAATAGCTTAAGCTTTTATAATAAAAGTTTTTAGCACTTTCCTTTTTTATTTTAAAAGTGTTTGAAACTTTATTTAACGCTTGGCTTAATGTTGCATTTTTTAGTTTTTCATTATTTATTATTAAAAACATTTTTTTAATTTTTTCAATTTTCTTTTCCATAAAATTTCCTTTTTTTTGTTAATCAATTATTAACCAAAATTTTTAAGCCTATACATAAAATCACTTTGTACAAGCATAAACATAAAAAAAAAGGATATGTATAATGGAATATTATTTGCACATTAAACCTACTTTTGATTGTTTAATAAAATATAATAATCAAGAACAACTTTTAAATAATCAAAAAATATATTCGTTTTTAATAAGTAGTCAAGATAAAATCAATTTGCTTGTTTATCCTTTAGAAGAACAAACAAATAGTTTGCCATTCGCTTTTTTAGTTACAAATAAAAATAATACAATTTCCACAAACTGCAATAATGCCGAAGTAATAGCTTTTCCTGATAATAATTATTTGATTAATTTACAACCTTTTTATTTTGCATACCCTAAAAGTACTCTTATAAAAACAAAAAAAATTAATTTAAACAATTTAGAGCACACAATTTCTTGGATTAAAAACAATAAATTTGATTTTGCAATAGAAAACAACAAAAATTCAAATTGTTTAGAATTAACCCATCAGGCAAAAGTAATAGAAATAAATACAAAAACAAGTAACAACAGTTTATTGTGTTACTTTAAAACAACTTCTAATACTTACCTAATTGTTTTATTAAAATATAATAACAATAACTATGATTTAATTAATTTTGAAGAAGTTGATATTTTAGAAGAAGAAAACAATGTTATTTCTACTTATAAAAAGCTAAATGACTTTGCCGACCACGGAGTAATTTGCGAATACAACTTTAATGATGAATTTTCGTTTAAAACTCATTTAGCATATAATAATGACTTGCCTTTTATATCTCGCCATAAAGAAATAATTCCATTTGCTTTCTTTGAAGCTATTAAAATAGAAAATTATAATCTTGCAAGAATTTATTTAACAGAAGAACTTTCTAATAAATTATCAGACAAACATTTAAAATCTTTCTTCGGCGATTTTATTCAAACACACCAAAGTTTATCAAAAGAATATAATCATGAAGATATTGCTTTAATATATGAAGGAAATCCAAAGTACGCAAAAATATTTCATATAAAATTAAACGAGAACAATAAAATAGCTAATATATACGACTAATAAAATGTTGTTATAAATTAATTTGCTTTAACACAAAATATAGTATATAATTTAAGCATATCATCAAAAAGGAAAACAAAATGTACTTTCATTATTATATTATGGGCATTATTTTATTGCCGGGCATTCTCTTATCTATTTATGCTCAATCAAAAGTAAATTCAACTTATCATAAATATAGTCAACAATTTGCAAGCGCAAATATCACAGCTGCTGATTTTATTAGAAGACTTTTATCTGTTGCAGGAATGAATAATACAAACGTACGTCAAATAAATGGAGAACTTACCGACCATTTCAACCCTAAAACAAACGAAATATGTCTTTCAAATAATGTTTATAACTCATCTTCGGTAGCTTCACTTGGAATTGCATGCCACGAATTTGGTCATGCTTTGCAAAAAAAAGAAAAATATGCACCCTACCAAATAAGAAAAATCGTAATTCCTGTTACAAATATAGCCTCTAGATTGCTTTGGCCATTAATTATTATAGGTTTAATATTTAATTTTGGTGTTGAAGCAGGCTCTACAACCGGTGATATTTTCTTGTGGTCTGGAATTATATTCTTTGGTCTTGCTGTTTTAGTTAACCTAATCACTTTACCAGTTGAATTTGATGCTTCTAAAAGAGCTGTAAAAATATTACAATCAACACAAGTATTAACAGAAGACGAACTTGACGGAACTAAAAAAGTATTAAATGCAGCAGCATTAACATATGTGGCAGCTCTTGTTGTTTCTATTTTAAACTTATTAAGATTTTTATTAGTTGTTTTTTCAAGACGTAGAGATTAGAAAAATAAAAAAAACATATCAAAATTTGATATGTTTTTTTATTTAACAAATTAAGGTTTTCTATTGTTTTTTTATTTAACATATATAAAAATTTAATTTAATCTTAAAATTAAATTTAAAAAGTAATTAATATATATAAAACCGCAATAAGCTATTAGATAATAACTTTCTATAATTTACTGCGGTTATTTTTTTAATAAAAAATTATTCAACTACAACATTAAATTTAGCAACTACACCAGTATATAATTTTGCTTCGATAGTATAATTTCCAAGACTTTTAATATTACTTTCCATTACTATTTGTTTTTTATCTATTTCAATATTTTGGTTAGCAATAGCTTCAGCTATTTCTTTTGAAGTAATAGCGCCAAACATTTTGCCATTATCACCTGTTTTTGCTTTAATAACAAAAGTTTTGTTTTTAAGAATTTGTGCTTTTTCAATAGCAGCTTGTTTTTCTAACATTTTTGTTCTTTCTTGGCTTGCTACTTGACTTGCTTTTTCTCTTAAAACAACACTATCAGCTTGTTTTGCAACATTTTTTTTAATTAAAAAATTTTTTGCATAGCCGTCATTAACTTCTACTATGTCTCCTTTTTTTCCTGTTCCTTTAACATCTTGCAATAATAAAACTTTCATAATAATCTCCTAATGTTAATATAATAACACAAAAAAAGACATCTGGTCAAAATATTATTTATAATATATTGTTAAAAAAACTAAGCATTTTACAAAACCTTTTAAGATTTAGTTTAATTTTTTTTTATTAGTAAATAATATTAAAACTTTAAAAGGAATATATATGGATATAAGATGCAGAAAAACAAATTGTAAATATAATAAAGATTTAACATGCCTTGCAAATAAAATTAATATTAGTAAAAAATTAAATTGCTTAAGTTATGAAAGTGAAAAAGGGAAAGGTATTAAAGATTTTAGTAAATTAATATTTAGTGAAAATCCACCAAAAGTAGCTAATTATAGGCACATAAAGGATATGTGTTTGTATTGCGATGCAAATTGCATGTTTAATAAAAATCATAAATGCCTTTCAAATGGAATAACTATAAACGCAGCAACAACAATAGAACCAAGGTGCATTACATTTATTAAACCATAAAAAAGCCTGTATTAAAACAAGCCTCTTTAATATTAAGCTATTAAAATATTATTATTCTCTTGGCTTCCCTATATCTATCCAAGAAATATAATTAGATGATTTTTCTAGTTCTGGTATTGTTAATTTTACTGCACTATGGTCAGTCCCTGCTGCTGGATAAACAATTTCAAAACGTTTTAAAGATTCATCTAAATAAACTTTTACATCACCTTTAACATCAAATGGACAAACACCACCCATTTTATGGCCTACTAAACTATCAAGTTCTTCACCTGTTAACATTTTTGCCTTAACCCCAAAAAATGCTTTAAATTTACTATTATCTACTTTTGTGTCACCTGCTAATAATACAAGAACAGCTTTATCAAAAATATTAAAAGCCATTGTTTTAGCAATTTGCTTTCCCTCACAACCTAAAGCAGTTGCTGCTTGTTCAACCGTTCCAGTTTCAGCAACAAGTTCAATAATCCTATCTTCTAAGTCATATTTTTTTAAATATTTTCTTACATTTTCTATACTCATTTTTACTCCCTTTCAACATTTAAAATAAATATTTTATATAATAGCACTAAAGCAAATTATAGAACAAATTTATAAAAATAACAATTAATAACAATGTTTAAAATAAAAAAAAGTCTATAAAAAATTCATAGACTTTTTTAATAAATTTTATTTTCTTAAAATTACTTAAGTTCAACTGTTGCGCCAGCTTCTTTGAATTTAGCTTCAAGTTCTTTAGCTTGTTCTGCTGGAACATTTTCTTTAATAGTTGAAGGAGCACCATCAACTAACGCTTTTGCTTCTGATAAACCAAGACCAGTTGCTTCTTTAACAAGTTTAATAACAGCAATTTTGTTTGGTCCAACTTCTTTAAGGTTTACATTAAATTCTGATTTTGCTTCTTCAGCAGCTGGAGCAGCAGCACCAGCAACAGGAGCAGCAACAGCAGCAGCTGCGCTAACACCAAATTCTTCTTCTAATTTTTTTACAAGTTCACTAACTTCAATAAGTGATAATTTTTTAATTTCTTCAACAAGATTATTTAAATCTGCCATAATTATTTATTCTCCTTTAATTTTTATTATTTTTTTATTTTTTAATTTATCCACATTTTTAGTGGTTTTGTTAATTTCTCAAATTATTATTGAGCATCTTTTTTTGCAACTGCATCAAGCACTCTTGCAAGAGCAGCAACTGGAGCATTGAGCATACCAAGTAATTGTGCAATAAGAATTTCTTTTGAAGGTATTTTTGATAAAGCTTCTACTTGAGCACTATCAACAACTTCGCCATTAATAATACCAAATTTTGCTTCTAAAACTTTGAAATCTTTAATAGCTTTAAATAAAACAGAAGCACCAGCAACTTCATCAGCACCGAATGCAACTGAAGTTGTGCCATCAAGATATTTTGCGTCGTAATTTGTAATACCAAGTTCATCAAGAGCTATTTTAATTAAACGGTTTTTGTAGATTTTGTATTCTACATTATTTTCTCTAAAAGATTTTCTTAATTTAGTATCTTGTTCAACGTTAATACCTTTATAGTTAATAAAAATAACGCTTTTGCTTTTGTTAAATTTTTCTTTAATTTCTTCAACAATTTGCTTTTTTGCTTCTAAAATTTCTTTAGACATCTTTTCTCCTTTTAAGTCTTCAATAAAAAAACCTTATACTGCAAGTAAGTATAAGGTCATAATTTTAACTTAAAAGAAAATTTAACCACAACTTACCTCGGCAAGCAACATAATGTTTTACGAGGATATAACCTCACTTGCTGTCTTAAGTAAAAAAGGCTTTTATTTAAAACATGAAAAATTATATATTAAGTTTAGTAAATTGTCAACACTTAAATTTATCTTTTTTGTTTAATTTATAAAAATTTAATTAAACTTTGTAGGATTTTAATTTAAAAATTATAAACCTTGTCCACCTTCTTGAAAACCATCATGTATACCATAGTTACAAGGCATACCGCCCTCACCCGAACTACTATTGCCAAATACTACGCTACCATCACCAGACTGGCTTGGAACAATAATTCCACCATCACCAGATTGTGCTTTTTCCAAATCACTTAAATTAAAATTAGCTTCGTTTTCAATAGATTTTGCTAATGCATTTTGATATAACATAAAATCTTCGTCACTCATTTTTGGTTGGTTACTAGTAAACCTATTAAGCCTATCATAGTATGTATCAGGATACGCAGGCATTCCACCTTCACCAGTTAAGCTTAAGCCACAAATGCCACTTTCACCAGATGGTTGACCACCTTCAAAACCATATGCGTATTGCATATTTAACAAAGTTTCACTAATTCCATGTTCTGGATCATAACTCATAAAAATCCCCCCTAAAAATTATTAGGTATGTATTATAACACACAAAGCTCAATAAATCAATATTCATTCTATTATAAAATTTTTTAATATTAATAAGTACTAACAAAAAAAGGCCTAACGCCTTTTTATTAATTACCCTCTACAAAAAAAGTTCCTGCGGTGTAAGCTCCTGACGGAACAGCTCCTGTTTCTTTAATTTCAATTCCTTGATTTATTTCACTTACCTGTTCTGTCATGTTTCTTAATGCTTCACTTCTAATATCAATTTCTTCTTTTGTTAAATTTTCAGGTATAAAAACATTAATCCTTTCTGCTGCAGCAGGATGTTCTTCTACAAATAATGCAACTTTTAAAGAATCTAATGTATTTGAAATAAATGATTTACATGAACAAATTCCATTTCTAGATGTTGGCATCAAATCAGCTATAGCTTGCTGATTTTCTTCTATACAAGCTTGAATTTGAGCAATTTTTTCTTCATCTTTTTCTGTAGCCAGCTGTCTTTGCATTTCAACATTCTTTACATTTAAATCAAAACAACTTTGAAAGTTATCATAAGTCAAATTTTCTTTTTTATTCATAAGTTTTCTCCAACGTAATTTTACCAAAAAAATAAAAATTGTCAATATACAACAAAATATTAATTAAACTTAAAAATAATAATATTATACATTATCTTGTTCTATAGGCGGAATTGTCTCTTTAATAGAACATCTTATATCATATTTTAAGCTATTACAATCAGACATAAGTGAAGTACTTTCATCTTTAAAAATACTGTATACATCTTTCATATCTTCGTCCATTTCCCCATAAAGAAAACTTAGCCTACATTCATCAAGAGGATAAGGTGCACAAATTTCGTTATCTGGATTTTCCATCATTTTATTAATAATATATTCTCTCCAAACATTAGGCACCTTACTTTGTAAATTAACTGCCCTTTTACACATATCGTCCGTTGCCTGTTTAAATTGTTCTGGAACATCTCCACATTCTAAACCATTAGCAAATGAACTCAAAACATATTTAGGAGTATCAAGTGGCTCATAATTACCATTTGGAGTTATACCTAACTCCTTTGATAAGCTTACTTTTTCACTAACACTTAGTTCAGCTGTTCTTTCCGCCCATAATGTTTTAAGCCCACCAGCTTTTTTAAGACCTTGGGTCAATACTTGCAAATAATGACCTGCATCATCTTCAACTTTTTCTCTTTTGAAAATATTTTTATTTTCTTTGATTATAGCTTGAAAAGCATCTATTGAACTATCATATAAAGTCTTGTTTTCTTTTTCTGCTAACTTTTCATATTTTCCAGAAGATTCAATTATTTTAGAAATAACTTCATGTTTAGACAATAATATAAAATCAGGCGATAACTCTCCACAACTTAAAGCCTCAAAAACTTTTTGCTTACATAAATCGTAATATCCTAAGCGATATTGTTCTTTTATTTTATTTAATTCATCAGTTACAGATTGTTTACCCATACTTTGAATACTTCTTGAACATGTTGTATGAAAATCATTTATTAAACTTTCAAAATTTAAAACTCTGTGATAAGCATTAAATTTTTCACTTTCCACATCCATACCAAAAAAATAAGGTCTGCCGTTAAAATTTTGTAATGTAGCCATGTCATATCTTGTATGCGTTTCAGTAAAAGGATTCCCAAAACCACGACTGTACAATTCCCTACCTGCTCTAAATTCGTCTTTGTCTGCCACATGTGTTAAATAATATCCAAAAGTTTCTTGAAGTTCTTGCATATCTAAACCAGTTTCAAAAGGTCTATCACCTTCACCCAAAATACCATTAACAATTCTAGAAGATAGCCATTCGTTTCTTTTTTCTGTTGGCAAACTAAGTATGTTTTTATAAAAGTTTTTAGAAACTCCAAAAAAAGACTTACCTTTTTCGGCATATTTTTTGTAATCTAAAGATTTAAAACTATTAGATGCAATATCATATCTATATTCCATTAATACAAAACTCCTATATGGGCATTTTACTATAAATATTAATAAATATAAATATACATTTTGTACAAAATTTATAATATAATATTAAAAATGTTTTAAGCATTAAATTTAACTCGATTTATAAATTTTTATTATTAAAAAAAATAACTATGGTAATATTCTCATATATTACGGAAATAAGGAATTAATTATGAATAACAATATTCATCCATTAACAGATATATTTGACGCAGGTTTAACAACAAATTACGAAACTGTTCCACATAAAAATTATGGCATTCATATTGATACCGTACAAAAAGAAACTTTATTAAGTTTTGAAGAATTTAATGAAACAAACTCAATTTCTAATAATAAAATTCAACTGAAGATATGTGTCAAGAATAAAAGTTATTAAATAAACTAAAATTCACTAAGGCTTAGTGGAGTTTTTTAATAATAAAAGACAAAAAAAAGACTAACGATTTCTCGTTAGTCTTTTGAAAGTTCCATTCAATAGTTAAGATTTTTTGGGTTCTATTTTTACTTGTTTTGTTCAAGTGTTTTTTAATTTAGTTTTCTTTCTAACTTGTGTACCAACTAATTATTTCTAATTAGCTTCGTCGACTTCACTTCTCTTTAAAAGGAGGTGATCCAGCCACACGTTCTCGTATAGCTACCTTGTTACGACTTCACCCCAGTCATCGATTTTACCTTAGGCAGTTGCCTCCCTTACGGGTTAGCTCACCGACTTTGGGTCCCCTCGACTCCCATGGCGTGACGGGCGGTGTGTACAAGACCCGGGAACGCATTCACCCCGACATGCTGATTCGGGATTACTAGCAACTCCGACTTCATGTGGGCGGGTTGCAGCCCACAATCTGAACTGAGACCGGCTTTTTGAGATTCGCTCCGCCTCGCGGCATCGCAGCCCTTTGTACCGGCCATTGTAGCACGTGTGTAGCCCAAGACATAAAGGGCATGATGATTTGACGTCGTCCCCACCTTCCTCCGTGTTGTCCACGGCAGTCTCACTAGAGTTCCCACCCGAAGTGCTGGCAACTAGTAATAGGGGTTGCGCTCGTTGCGGGACTTAACCCAACATCTCACGACACGAGCTGACGACA
>CALATF010000059.1 GCA_937891595.1 uncultured Clostridia bacterium | reverse complement strand
TAGAACATTTATACTGGTGATCTTTTGGTTAATATTTTGAAATTTAGTTATTAACGAGTAAATATGCTCATAATCGACATTTTTAATTGTTATATCGCCCTTACAACTAGCACCTGCTATTAAATATGTACCTGCAATTATTCTATCTGAAATAGGTGTATATTCTGCCGAATGAAGCTTATCTACACCTATAATAGTGATTGTATCATTACCTGCTCCGTATACTTTACCGCCCATTTTATTTATAAAATTTTGTAAATCTACTATTTCTGGCTCTTTTGCTGCATTGAAAATTTTAGTAGTACCTTTTGCTAAAACGGCCGCCATCATTATATTTTCAGTGGCTCCAACACTTGGATAATCTAAATGAACATTTTGACCTTTCAAAAAGTTTGCTTGACATTCTATAATACCATATTGTTCTTTAATTTCAGCATTTAAAGATTTTAAGCCTTTTAAATGCAAATCAATAGGCCTTGAGCCTATATCGCAACCTCCCGGATATGTAACAACTGCTTTTTTAAGTCTAGCCAAAATAGGTCCTAATAAAAAAATTGAAGACCTTATTTTTTTTGCTAAATCTTGCGGTATTACAAAGTTATTAATATTTTTGCAGTCTAAAAATATATCGCCTCCATCTTCTTTTATGCTACAACCCAAACTTTTTAAAATTTGCAACATTTTATCTATATCATCAAACTTTGGACATTTATGTAAAAGAACTTCACCATCACACAAAACACAGGAAGCCAAAATTGCTAAATAGGAATTTTTTGCACAAGGAACTTCTATTACACCATTTAAAGAATTTCCACCTACAATCTCAAATTTATCCATGGTTACTCCTAACTAATACATTGTATGGCAAATATTAAATATGTGTGAAAAAATTAAAAGTAAAATTTTACTAAACAGTAGTATTGTATAATATTAGAAAATAAAAAAGAGCTTTTTGTCGCTCTTTTTACTTATTTAAAACTACACAATAATATTTTTTCTCTTATTCTCATCCAAATTTTACCAAGGTTGTTTTGTCCTGTTCCATCCAAACCGCAACCCCAGTCTTTATCATCATCAGAACCACAATCTTCAACTATACCATTATCCTTGGTTGCAAGAAGTTTTTCTTTTACATACTCGTTTTGAATAGTCTTATTAAATAATATTTTTTCCATAATATCATATTTCAAATCTTTCCAATCTTTTCTTCTAAAAGATTTGTATTTATGTGCAAGCGCCCTTGCTTCAAAAGGTGAAGAGGACATTCTTATTTTTTCTGCAATTTCTTTATTAGTTTGTAAAAACTTTATACTTTGAAAAGCATGCTCTGCTGTCTTATACTCCACCCCATCAACAACTACAGTGAATGCTGAAAAATTATCCAAACAAAAAATATTCTCAAAATATTCATGCATTGTTAGATTCATGTTTTCAATTTTAATCATATAATTACTCCTAAGCCATTGTACCATATAACAATAAAAACGCAAATTTTTAAGTATGCATTTTTTTAAAAAATTTGTTATTAAAATTATAATTTATTTCAGCAGTTTTTTCATTGCTTGAAATATTTAATAAAATACCTATTGCTGCCATAAAAACAACTATTGAAGTACTACCCGCGCTAATAAACGGCAAAGGAAGCCCTGTGGGAGGTATAAGGCCAGAAACGACTGAAACATTGAGTAACGTTTGGACAGCCACTACGGCTGTTATTCCAGTTGCTAAGTAGCAACCAAATCTATCTTTAGCTTTTATTGCAACTTTAATTCCACATACAATTAAAACAAAATATAAAAGTAAAATTCCTAAACAACCAACAAGTCCAAACTCTTCTGCAATAACTGAAAATATAAAATCACTTTCGGCAAAAGGTAAAAATAAATATTTCTGCCTTGAATTAAAAAGGCCTACACCAAATAACCCACCGTCACTTATTGAAAAGAAAGATTGAATAAGTTGATAACCTTCCCCTTTAGGATTTGCCCAAGGATTTACAAACGCCATTAATCTATCAAACCTATACGGTTCTATAATAATTAAAGCACAGGCTAATATTAAAGCAGGAATAGCAATCATCATTAAATGCTTAAAAGACATACCACCCACTATAAGCATAACAATCATTATTAGCCCTACACACATAGTAATAGACATATTAGGTTCTAAAATAATTAGCAAACACATTAAACCGCCAGAAAGAATTACTGGCAAAATACCTTTGAAGGTTTTTACATTTTTATACTCTTTAGCTAAATAATTTGCAGAAAATAAAACAAAACAAAATTTAGCGATTTCACTAGATTGAATTGTAAAGCCGGGTAATCTTATCCATCTAGTTGCACCATAATTAGAAACGCCTATTCCCGGCACAAAAACCAAAACTAGCAAAACATAACCTGTAATTAAAGATATTAAACTAATTTTTTTTAAATTTTGATAATTATACTTACTTAGAAAAATCATGGCTAGTAAGCCCACAAAAAATCCTATTGTTTGTTTTATTAAAAAGAAAAATGGATTATGATATGTCTTTTCGGCGTAATAATAACTAGCACTATACACCATAAGTATTCCAAAAAGAACTAAAAAAATAGTTATGCAAAATATTATTAACCACGTTTTATCTTTTTTAATTGAAGGTGTTTTTTTCATAATATTCCTTAATATAACTTAAAAACTTTTCTCCCCTTTCTTTATAGCTATTAAATTCATCAAAACTGGCTGATGCTGGTGAAAGCAATAAATTTTGACCATTTTCTAATTTAGAACACGCATAAATGGTAGCTTCTTTAAGATTTTTAAATACTCTAACTTCTTCTTGATTTCTTTTTGCTGATTGCTTTACCTTATTAGCTATTTGTCCACAAGCCAAGACTTCAATAATATTTGAGCTTAGGTTTTTAAATATTTCATCAAAAAAATACCCTTTGTCACTTCCACCTAATATTAGAATTGTAGGTCTTGTCATTGTTTGGATAGCCTTTAAGCAAGAATGAACGTTTGTTGCCTTACTGTCATCATAAAATTCTTTATTATCTATTTGGTAAACTTTTTCTATTCTATGACTAATATTTTTAAAATTATTTAATGCTTTAATTATATATTTGTTTTTTATTTTAAACATTTTAGCAAAACAAATACAAGCCATAATATTTTCTAAATTATGGTTACCTTTTAAAGACGTTTCATTAACATTACATACCTTTTTAATTTTAGCTTTCTTTGAATAAAATATTTCGTTATTTTTACAAAAACATCCATTTTTAACTCTTGAAAAACCAAATTTATAAATTTTTAATTTATGATTTTTATAAGACAATTCTTTATTTAAAACAATTTTAGCGTTTTTCATATTTTTAAAAATTTTTAATTTTGTGTTTTTATAAATATTAAATGTTTTATGTCTATTTAAATGGTCTATGTCAATATTCAAAATCCCAGCAGTAAAGGGTTTAAATTTTTTTATAGCCTCAAGTTGAAAGCTACTTACTTCGCATATAAAAATTGTTTTTCTATTAACATTTTTAACTTTATCACACAATGGGCAACCTATATTACCTACTTTTTCAACTTGAAAGCCCGCTGTTTTAAAGATTTCATACAATAAACTAACTGTGGTCGTCTTTCCATTAGTACCAGTTATTGCAATTATTTTATTTTTGCAATGTCTAAAACCTAATTCTAATTCAGATATAATTTCCTTTGACAATCTCTTTGCATATTTTAGAATAGGCAAATTAATTGAAACTCCTGGGCTTAATATAATAATATCAACAAAGCCTATAACAATTTTATCAACATCATTAACTACAAACACATTTCTTAAATTTAACGTATTTTCTAACATTTCTTTACGCAAGATAGAATTTTCATCATATAAGTAAAAACTATCTTTTTTGTTATATAAAAGGTTAAAGCTAGCTTTACCGCTTTTGCCTAATCCAAATATTAAATAATTTTTTTGCTTCATAAAATTCCTAATAACCATATACTTGTTAAACCAAGTAATAGTGTTATTACTATATATATGAAAACAATTTTAGTTTCATACATTCCTTTATGCTGAAGATGATGATGGAACGGAGCCATTAAAAAAATCCTTTTTTTAGTTTTTTTAAAATAAAATACTTGAATTATTACAGATAACGCAGAAACAACAAACATAAGGCCTATAATAGGAATATAAAGGCTTGTCCCATTAACACAACAAACTGTGGCCATTAATCCGCCTATAGCAAGAGAACCAGTATCCCCCATAAATACTTTAGCAGGATACATATTAAATAATAAAAATCCTAAATTTACGCCACACACAATACTTCCTAATATAACAACTTCTTTTACTCCATTTTTAGCTAAAGTTTCTATTTCTTCCATAACACTTTCTACATCAGAATAATATTCATTAGGAAAATTATCGT
>CALATF010000058.1 GCA_937891595.1 uncultured Clostridia bacterium | reverse complement strand
CGCATCAACAATTCCTACCAAAGTTACATTGTTAAAATCGTGACCTTTTGCAATCATTTGAGTACCTACTAATATTGCTGGACTTGTATGATTAAATTCTTCTAGTATTTCTATGTAAGAATTTTTGTTTTGTGTAGAATCATTATCCAACCTAAAAATAGGAACATTAAACATATTTTTAAGTTCATCAACTATTCTTTGTGTGCCTACCGCACCAAAACGCATAGACTTACTTTTACAATTTGGACAAGTAGTTAGCGTTCTATATCTTCTATTGCAATAATGACATTTTAATAAATCATCATCTTTATGATAAACAAGCGAAACATCACAATCTTCACATTTAGGAACATAGCCACATTCCCTGCACATTAAAAATGAAGAAAAACCTCTACGATTAATAAAAATCATTGCTTGTTTCTTGTTTTTTATGCAACTTTCTAATTCACTTAAAAACCTATAAGAAAATATCCCCGCGTTGCCATTATGAATTTCTTGCAACATGTCAATAAGTTCAATATTCGGCAAATCTCTTTGGTTGGCACGATTTGTTAATTGAATAAGACTATATTCGCCTTTTTTAGCTAAATGATAGCTTTCTATACTTGGTGTTGCGCTACCTAAAATTACAGGACAATTATTAAGATATGCTAAATATCTTGCAACCTCATGAGTGTGAAACCTAGGATTACTTTCGCTATAGTAACTGCTATCATGTTCTTCATCAACAACTATTAGTCCTATATTATCAAGGGGTGCAAATATGCAAGAGCGTGCACCTATTGCTATCTTAGCTTTACCGCTTTTTAATCTATTCCACTCATCATACCTTTCTCCTTGAGAAAGTGAACTATGTAAAATAGCAACTGTATCTCCAAAAGCATTTCTAAACCTAGCAAACATTTGGGGAGTTAGTGAAATTTCTGGAACTAACATAATTGCTGTTTTACCTTTTTTTAAGGCATCTTTAATGCAATTAATATACACCTCTGTTTTACCACTGCCCGTTACACCATGTAACAAAAAGGTTTGATAATTAGTTTTAGTTATTATATCTACCGCTTGTTGCTGTTGAGAATTTAAAACAATTTCCTTTTTAACTACACTAAATTTATTATCTGGTAGTCTATCTTCTTGAATTTGTTTTAATTTAATTAACTGTTTATCAAGCAAGGTTTTAATTGCACTTGAACCGAATTTTTGGTTTAAAATACTTTGTTTTTCTTCGCCTTTTTCTTTTAAATAAATTAAAGCTTCTAATTGCTTTTTAGCACTAGATTTTATACAAGAAAAATCATCTGTATTTAGATATACATAATTAACTATTTTTTCTTTAATTTTACCATTTCTAACCATAGGTGGTAAGAAAAGTCTTATTGTATCTGCAAGACGCAAATAAAACTTTTTTTTCATAAAAAAACACAACCTTACCATGTTTTGTGATAGTAAAGGTTGTGCATCCTTTTTAGACAAAATACTTTTTAATTTAGCTTTGTCATAGTTTGAAGTTTGTTTAATATTTATAATAAACCCATCAATTTTTCTTGTACCAAAAGGAACATCAACCCTATCACCAACAACTACGTCTAAGTTTTCTGGTATTAAATAATCAAAAACTTTATCGACGCTAGAGGATAGAACATCTACTATAACTTCAGCTATCATTGTAAAATTTATCCTTATTAAACTAAAAATTAATCATCAATTTTGCTTGAAACAATTTTTTTATTGTAAACTTCTCTAGCTGCAAGTGAAATTGATTTTTCTTGAGAGTTTTCAATAACCTCAGGAATTTCTTTTTCTAACTCTTTTGCTCTTTTAGCAACAATATTTGATAATAAATATTCATTACCAACAAGTTCTTTTAATTCTTCAATAGGTGGATCAATCATCATAATAAAATTACTTCCTTTATTATCTTCTTTTTAAATCAAGTTAAAGTTTATCACAGCTAAAACAATTTTGCAACAATTTGTTTTAGCTGTTTGGTATAAAAGTATATTAAATATATCTATAAAACTATTTTATTATTCAAAACAAATTTATTAATTAATCATTTGTTCAAAATCTTCTTCTGAAATAATCTTTACACCTAAGTTTTCTGCTTTTGTTAGTTTGCTTCCAGCATCACTTCCTGCAAGAACAAAATCTGTGTTTTTTGAAACAGAACTGGACACTGTTCCGCCAAAGCTTTCAATTATTTCAGTAGCTTTATTTCTTGAATAATTTTGTAAAGTTCCTGTCAAAACAATTTTTTTGCCAAATAAAATATGCGAACTATCCATTTTCAATTCTTGGCTTTCATTAATTTTAACCCCTAATTCAAAAAGTTTATTTATTTCTGAAATATTTTGCTCGTTTGAAAAATATCTAACTATATTTTTAGCAATTATTTCACCTACATCTTGTATTAAAATTAAATCTTCAAACGTTGCATTTTTTAAAGATGAAATATTTTTATATTTTTTTGCTAAATCTTTAGCCGTTTTTTCACCAACACCATCTATCCCTAAAGCATCTATAAAATTATTTAAATTACAATTTTTGCTTTTTTCAATACTTGAAATTAAGTTTTTAATTTTTTTATCTTTAAAACCTTCTAAACCAACCAAATCACATTGTTTTAACAAATATAAGTCAGAAAAACTATTAACATTACAATTTTGGTTTAAAACTCTAATAATTTTTTCGCTAAGCCCTTCGATATTCATACAATTTCTTGTAGCATAATGAGTTAATTTTCCTATTATTTTGTCTTTACAATTATTATTTTCACAAAAAACGTTTGGGCCTACTTCAACTAAAACGCTGTTACAACAAGGGCAATTCGTTGGTTTTTTTATAGGCTTCGAATTTTCATTTTCGTTAGCCAAACCCAAAATTTCAGGAATAACTTCATTGCTACGTCTAACAAAAACAAGACTATTAATTTTAACTTGTTTTCTTAAAATATCTTCATAATTATTAAGTGTAGCTCTTGTTACAGTAGCCCCTGCAAGTTCAACAGGATCTATAATTGCAATAGGTGTTACCTTCCCTGTTCTGCCAACATTCCAAATAACATCTTTTAAGGTACTTGTAAGTTCTTGTGGGGCAAATTTATAAGCGATAGCCCATTTAGGAAATTTAGCCGTATAACCAAGTTCGTCACGATGTTTAATATTATTTAGTTTTATAACAAGACCATCAATTAAAAAGTCTAGCTTAGATTTTTTTTCATCAATTTTATTTGCAATCTCAATTATTTGGTTAGCGTTTGAGCATACTTCAAAAAAGTTGCCAGTTAAAAATTTATTGTCTTTTAAAAACTTATTTACATCTTCTTGAGTAAAAATCAAATCATTGTCCTGAATTGATATTATATCATAAAAAACTACATCTAAATTACGCTTAGCCGTAACTTTTGTATCTAAATTTCTAATTGCACCAGCAACGGCATTCCTTGCGTTTTTAAGTTTTTCTTGTGCCGTTTTATTATATTTTTCAAGGTTAGAAATTGTAATAATCCCTTCACCTGCAACAACAACTTCACCTTTATAAGAAATTGAAAGTGGCACAGATTTTATTGTTTTTACCTGTAAAGTTACGTCTTCACCAGTAATCCCATTTCCTCTAGTTGAAGCTTGAATTAATTTACCGTCTTTATATTTTGCAATAATTCTTAAGCCATCAAATTTATATTCTAAAGTAAATTTAGAATTTGGATAAATTTCCTTAACGTCTGTTATAAACTTTTCAAGACCATTAATATTGTTGCACTTGTTAAGACTATATAGTTTTGTTTTATGTTCAACTTTTTTAAAGCCTTTTAATATTTCGCCACCTACCCTTTGGGTTGGAGAGTCTGGCAAAATGTTTCCAGTTTCTTCTTCTATGCTTACAAGCTCATCGTATAAAACGTCATAGTCATAGTCAGACACAATAGGCTTTTCTAAAACATAATAATGATAGGCATATTCATTTAAAATTTGCGTTAAATATTTTTGTCTTTCAAGCAAATCTTGTTCCAAAACTACTCTCCTTTTATAATTGTAATAGGTGCATATTCTACAGATAATGTTTTAATTCCAAAGTTTTCAAAATTAATACTAATACATTTAGTAATGTTAATTCCTTGGTTGCTAGTTATTGTACCTTGACCAAATTTAGGGTGACTAACTTTTAAACCAACAGGGTATTTTGCTTCAAAGTTTTCGGTATTAGGTTTTTTATTAGCAAAATTATCTTGTTTATTTAAACTAAAACTCATTTTAGAAAATGTTGGGAAATTTGTATTTAATGCATTTGTTTCAAATTTATTAGAAATTGATTTATCTTCTATTACTTCGCACTCTTTTAAGAACCTTGATGGTAAAGAATAATCTCTTTTCCCATAAACAAACCTTGATTGAGCATGAGTTAAATATAACCTTTGTCTAGCCCTTGTAATTGCTACAAACATAAGACGACGTTCTTCTTCCATATCAGCCCTTGTAGAGTACGTCCTAATAATCGGAAACATACGTTCTTCTAAACCTACAATAAATACAACTTTAAATTCTAATCCCTTTACAGAATGCACGGTCGCAATAGTTACAGTGTTGTTTTTATCGTCATACTCATCCATATCAGTTACCAAAGTTATTGATTGTAAAAATTCGCTAACAGACATTTTTGGATTGTTTTTAAAAAATTCTTGTGCCATTACTAAAAAGTTATCTATGTTTAAAAGTCTTGCAATATCTTCTTCACTACCCGTATTATAAATACTTTTAAAATCTATAACCTTAACCAAATATTCAATAAATTTATAAGGTTGCATAGTTTCATAGCTATTATTTAGTTCTACTAATATATCTTTAAAAGGCTTAATTTTTCTTTCAACTTTTTCATCTATTAAATATTCATCAGAGTTTAATATTAAATTAAAAGAAGTTGTATTATGAAATTCAGCCAACTGCAAAATAGTATTAATAGTTGCTTCACCTATTCCACGCTTAGGAAAATTTATAATTCTTGTAAAAGAAGTAGAATCATATGGGTTTGTAAGCATTTTTAAATATGAAATGAGATTTTTAATTTCTACCCTATCAAAGAATTTGTTTCCGCCAAAAATTTTATACGGAATATTATAATTTAAAAATTTTTCTTCAAACGGGGCTGACAAAGCATTTAACCTTGTTAAAACAGCAAAATCGTTATAACTATACCCTAAGTCACTATTTACTAAATTCTTTATTTGGTTAGCAACAAATTCAGCTTCAGTAAATTCGTCATTAGCCTTAAAATATTCTACCCTAATACCAACAGAATTTTCAGTCCAAAGTGTTTTATCATTTCTTGCTTGATTGTTTTTTATAAGTTTATTAGCTAAAGTTAAAATTTGTTTGGTGCTTCTATAATTTTGCTCTAGCTTAAACATTTTATATTCTGGGAAATCACTTTGAAAGGACCTAATATTTTGAATATTAGCACCACGCCATGAATAAATACACTGGTCTTCATCACCTACAACAAAAATATTTCTGTGTTCTCCTGCTAACATTTTTGCTATTTGATATTGAATATAGTTGGTATCTTGAAACTCATCTATATGTATATATTCAAATTTATTTTGATATCTTTTTAAAATGTCAGGAAATTCAATAAATAATTCATATGTTTTTGTTAATAAATCGTCAAAATCAAGGGCATTATTATTAGCTAAATAACTTTGATAAGCAGAGTAAGCTTTTGTAATTTCATCTATATTATCTTCTGCCTGATGCAACTTTTGATAGTCCCATGGCGAAAGATTATTGTTCTTTGCATTAGAAATATGATAAGTTAACTTTTGAATAAAGTTTTCTTTTTCAATTCCTAAACTTTGAATTACATTTTTTAAAGCCTTATCTTTTTCAGTATCTGTGTAAATAGAAAAATTACTATCAAAATTAACCTGATTAGTTAAGGTTTTTGCAGATTTTAAACTTGATATATGACGCCTTAAAATTTTAACACACATAGAGTGAAAGGTAGAAATCCAAATGTTTTCAGCTTCACTTGTCATGCTTATAAGACGTTCTTTCATTTCGTTTGCTGCTTTATTTGTAAATGTTATAGCTAATACGTTTTCTGGCCTAACATTAAGTTCTTGAATAAGATAAGCTATTCTATAGGTTACTAATCTAGTTTTTCCACTTCCTGCACCAGCCAAAATCATTACTGGTCCATTTATTTGCTTTAGGGCTGTTTGTTGTGAGGAATTTAATAAGTTTAAATCAATTTCTTTCATAGCATGAATTATAGCATAAAACTAATAAAATTTACAATTAAAAAAGTAAAAAGACTCAAAAAAAATACCCTTACACTTTAAGGTAATTTTCTCTTGGTAAAAAGTTTAATATAATATTAAAAATTTTGATTGACTATTTATATAAACAAAGAAACGGGATGTTCTCTGAAGTATCTTGAACGCATAAACTTGTACTTTTGAGTTAAATTATTTATATAAAATTGTTTTGCTTCAGCATCCAAAGTACTAAATATTTCCTTATCAATTAATTTAGAAATAGGATTCACCGTATTTTTACTTTCAATAATTTGACATACCTTTTTATAAAGTTCTTCATCATAGCTTACTTTTATTTTGTTATCATTAGATTTTTGAGTATTTATTACCTTTTGCTTTGAAATATACTCTGCAAACGTAGTAGCATTATTAATAACATTACCTTTAACTTTTGTATAGTTGTTTTGCTTTAACCTTTCTTTTGCAAGCTTGGCAAGATTATAAATATTGCCCTTAGTTTTTACAGTATTAGACATATTAAATACTCCTTAAACAAATTCTTTTTTAGTCGATTTTTTACAGTAAAGTATAGATAAGTATATTCAGTTTGAGTATTAAATCAAATTAAAAAATTGTTTAAAAATGTCTATTTTTGTAATTTACAACTAGAAATTTTATACAAAATAAATCATTTTTCTTAACGCTTAAAATAACATAATTGTCAAAACTTTTAACAAGAATTTTTAATTTATTTTTTTGACATAATTACTTAAATTTCACAATTTTCATTTATTTTTAAAAATAAAAAAGACTTAATATTGTAAAGTCTTTTTCAATTTTAAATCTAATTAATATTTACATTTCAAGAGAAGTATCTGCAGCCACAGCCACTTCATTAGCACCTTGTGCGCCTTCTTCTGTAGAAGCATGTGCTTGTTGCATTTGTTGCCTTGTTTGTAAAATTCTTTGAACATAATCATTAACAGTAATATGAGCTTCGTCAGTTACAGGGGAATCTTCTTGCAAACTATCTTCATTATTTTGTTTACTCAATGTTTCTTCAGAAGTTATTTCTTCTACTGTTTGGTCATTCTCGTTTTTTAAAACTTCCTTAAATTTATTGTCACTTATCTGAAGATCTTGTATAGTCTTTATTTCCCTTCCTATTACATGTGAAAGATAATCTTCCTGTTTAAATAATTCAGGGTTCTTATCAGCTGATCTTCTAATAGAAGATATCGAAACTAAACTTCTTGTATCATTGCCCTGTGGAACATTTGGCTGAGATTTAATTTCAGATTTTTCTGGAGTTTTAAACCCAGAATAAGTTTTAAAAACTCCAAAAGTTAATGAACTTACTCCATGTCTTGTCATAATTTTAAACCTATGAAAAGAATTCTTAACAAAACTCTTAAATGGTTCTACTTTATTTTCAGATTTTAAAATACTCTTTATTTCTAAACGTTCTAATTCTCTAAAAGCTGTTTTATCTGCCCTAGTTTCTGTTTTACTGCCAAACCATGCAAAACCAAATTTATTATATGACGCTACTAAGTTAGTGATTTGATTATTTCTGAACTTACTAAGATTTTTAGTCATAGGCCTTTTTAAAAATGGTTTAGAACTATCAATTTTACTAGCAACTCTATAAGGATTTTTATCAGCAAAATAATCTGTTATATGTTGCATTTCATGAAATGCAACATGAAAAATATTATTAAGATTTCTGAAACTATTTAACGGATATCTTGTAGAAACTGTTACAAGGCCTCTAACATCATCAAAGCTATCAATACCCTGTGACGAACTTTTTTTATATAAAGAAGCTCTACCATGCGTTTTAGGATTTGTGTAGTTTTCAAACATTAAATCAACTTTATTTGGGTCTATACCATTTTTTAAACAACTATAGTTTCTAACAAGCCTCATAGTTTCATAGACATATTCATACCTATCTAACCTACTAAGAGTTCTATAACTATCCTTACCTTTAAAATAATGAGCAAAAATTTCTTTTCTTGCTTCTCTTATACCTTTAATATCTCTCATGCTAATATTTTACCATTTTTAAATAATAGTGTCAAAAATTAAAGAACACACTTAATATTAAGTGTGTTCTCTTTTAATTATTTTCTTTTTTTTCTAGCAGCTGCTTGTTTTTTCTTTTTAGCTACAGAAGGTTTTTCATATGCTTCTTTCTTTCTTAAATCGCCGATAATACCATCTTTTTGGCATTTTCTCTTAAATCTTTTAATAGCGCTTTCTAAACTTTCGTTTTCGCCTACTTTAACTGTTGACATATTTTCACCTCCTTACGCTAAACAAATTCTAGGTTATTATACGCTTAAGACTAATATTTGTCAATTACTATTTTAATAAAAAACATTTATAATAAAAAAAGATAGCTAATTTCTGCTATCTTTTTTTAAATCTATTTCCTATTAACCTATAACTTTACACATTAATCCATTCTCATAAATAACCACTGGCATTACTTTAACAATTTCGCCAACTGGGACAGGGCTATCTATAAAACATTTTATATAATTCTGTGAAAATCCAACAAACAACTCTTTTTGTTCACGTTCTACCAAAACATCAAGCGGTTTACCTATAAACTTTGCAAGATAATTGTTGTGCATTTCTTCTACTATAGGCTTTAATTTAGCCTCTCTTTCTGCGATTATTGTGCCGTTTATTTGTGGTAAATTTCCAGCCTTTGTACCTTTTCTTGAAGAATATGCAAAATAATGAACAGAACTAAATTCAACTTGCTGAATAAAGTTTAACGTATTTTCGAAGTCTTTATTAGTTTCAGTTGGATAACCAACAATTAAATCGGTAGTAATAGCTGGGTCATCAAAATATTTTCTTATCAAATTAACCTTTGATAAATATTCTTTAGTTGTATAATGCCTGTTCATTTCACATAAAACTTTATCGCAACCACTTTGTAAAGACAAGTGAAAAGATGGACAAAAGTTAGGCATGTTTTTTAAAATATTTAATAATTCATCCGTAATTACATTTACTTCGATGGAACCTAACCTTATTCTTGCAGGCACTGGGCTTAACGCTTTCATAACTTCACCTAAAGCCAACTTCCCGTCTATTCTATAATCAGAAATATTTATTCCAGTTACAACTATTTCTTTACATGTTTTAGAAAGCAAATTAGCTTCATTTACAATGCTTTCAAGCTTTCTAGACCTGCTTCTTCCCCTTACATAAGGTATTAAACAGTAAGAGCAATAATTGTTGCAACCATCTTGAATTTTAACATATCCTCTTGTTCTAACATTAGTAGCAATCAAGTCATCTTCATACTCTTTAGGAATAGGAACTACATTATTTCCTTTGTTTTCAAAATTGTCTTTTAATTTTCCCTTACCATATGTACCTATAACATATTCTACTTGTTTTTTATTCAAAAATTGTTGTGGGTCATTTTGCGAAGCACAACCACAAACATAAATTTTAGCTAGTGGGTTAACTTTTTCTATTTTTGCTAATATTTGTCTGCTTTTCTTTTCAGCTTCTTGGGTTACTGCACAAGTATTAACAATATATATATCAGCATATTCCAAAATTGTGGTTGTCTCATAATTACCTTTTAGCGAATTTAAAATACCGTCAATTTCATATTGATTAACTTTACACCCCAAATTTAATAAACAAACTTTTTGCATATTTTTATCCTTAGATCTCTCCTAATTCATAGCACAGCAACGAACCTAGCGTTATACTTGCTGTTTCTGTTCTTAATATTCTATTACCAAGAGTTATAGAATACACATTATTTAACTTACTTAATTCTTCTATCTCTTGCTTACTAAAGCCACCCTCACTACCCACAATGTAAGCAACATTATTTAAAGTCTTATTTTTTAAAACTTCTTTTAACTTTAAATTATTTTCCGTTTCATTTGCAAAAACGACTAAATCATATTTTTTTAAATTATCTATTACTTCAGAAAACTTTTTAGTATTTTCAATATGTAACAAAGCAGTTCTACCACATTGTTTACATGCACTAATTGTTATTTTTTTTAGCCTTTCTATTTTATTTACATTATCCTTAGCAATACAAAAAGTTGAAGAAAATGGCACAATGTTAGAAACACCTATTTCCGTTAATTTTTGTGTAACAAGCTCAAGCTTATCTAATTTTGGCAATGCTTGAAATAAAGTAATTTTTACTTTAGGGTTTGCAATACTATCATAAGTTTTAACTATTTTTAAAATAGTTTCATTTTTGGTTATTAATTTAATTTCACAAACCAAAATTTGACTATTGTCATAAAAGCACTCAACAACGTCACCAACTTTTAATCTTAAAACTTTTGATAAGTGAACATGTTCTTCACCAACTAGTTTAATAGAATCTTGAAGAACGTCTTCTTTACAAACAAAAAATCTTTTTTCCATGCTAATATTTTACTTGAAAACAAAAAACAAGTCAATCTTATTAATAAGACTGACTTGCTATATTTTACTAATCAAGTTTTGAAAGTTTGTCTTGATAATTTTTAAATTTTTTATAAGAATTAAGCGAAATACTATCATCAAGTTTTTGAACAAGCTCTTTTTCATATTTGCTAATATCTTTAGGCATTTCAATTCTAACAGTAACAATCAAATCGCCATAAACGTCTTTTTGCAAATATTTAATACCTTTATTCCTTAACTTAAACACTGTATTAGGCTGAGTTAAAGCTGGGATTGTAAGGTCATAAAAACCGTCGGTAGTAGGAATTCTTACTTTACCACCAAGATAAGCTGTAGTAAAAGGAATAGGTAAATCAAGCAATAGATTATAACCATCTCTAATAAGAATATCATGTGGCTCAACTGAAATGTTAATAAGTAAATCTCCATTAGGGCCATTTCTAACTGAAGCATTACCTTTTCCTCGCATAGTCATAACTTGGTCATTATCAATACCCGCAGGAATTTTAACATTTATTTCTTGTTGAATTTTTGTTGAACCCTTGCCATTACAATCTGGACACTTTGTCTTAATAATCTTACCAGTTGCATTACAAGTTTTACATGGACCTACATTAACCATTTGTCCAAATATACTATTTTGAACATATCTAGCTTGACCTGAACCATGACAATCTGGGCAAGTTTCATATTCTCTGCCCTCTTTAGCACCAGTACCGCTACAAGAGCTACACTTTTCAAGTTTAGTTACTTTAATAGTTTTTTCACAACCAAAAACAGCTTCTTTAAAAGACAAGTTAACATTTACAGTAATGTCTTCCCCTGCTACTTGAACTTCAGATTTTCTTCCACCGCCACCAAAAGACGAAAAAATATCAAAAATATCTTCAAAACCACTGAAAGAGCCACTGCCAAAGTGTTGACCAAACCCAGATCCAGCACCACCACCGAAAAAGTCGTTAGGATTACCACTAGCAGAGCCAAACTGGTCATAATTTGACCTTTTGTTATTATCGCCCAACACTTCATAGGCTTCATTTATTTCTTTAAATTTTTGAGCACATTCCGGGTCGTTAGGATGCAAGTCAGGGTGATATAACTTAGCCAACTTTCTGTAAGCTGATTTAATATCATCCTGACTTGCACTTTTACTAACACCCAAAATGTCATAATAATTTTTATTTGGCATTGTTTTTTCTCTACCTCTAAATATATGACATATTAAGTTCTAAATATTACTTATTGTCTTTATCGTCTTTTTTATCGTTTTTGTCTTCAATAATTATTTCGTCATCTTTGTTTGCGTCAGCTCCGCCTTTTTCTTTAGCGTCTTTTGAAGCTTGAACATAAAGGTTAGAAATAATACTACTTGAACTTGTTGAAAGTTCTTCTAATGCTTTTCTTACTTGTTCAACATCTTCAGTTTCAATGTCTCTTTTACATTTGTCAATAGCTGATTGTAAAGTATTTTTATCTTCTTCACTTACTTTATCGCCATTTTCTTTTAACATTTTTTCCAAAGAGTTAATCATGTTTTCTGCATTGTTTTTTGTTTCAAAAAGTTCTTTTCTTTTTTTATCTTCTTCTGCAAATTTTTCTGCTTCTTTAATAGCAGCATCAATATCTTTTTCGCTTAAATTAGAAGAAGCTGTAATAGTAATGCTTTGTTCTTTGTTTGTGCCTAAATCTTTAGCTGAAACGTGAACTATACCATTAGCATCAATATCAAATGTAACTTCAATTTGAGGAATGCCTCTTGGTGCTGGTGGGATATCTACTAAGCTAAATCTTCCAAGTGTTTTGTTTCCGCTTGCGAATTCTCTTTCACCTTGTAAAACATGAATGTCAACGCCTGGTTGATTATCAGTTGCAGTTGAGAAAATTTGTGATTTCTTAGTAGGAATAGTAGTATTTCTTTCAATAAGTTTTGTAAAAATACCACCAAGAGTTTCAATACCAAGTGAAAGTGGAGTTACGTCAAGAAGTAAAACATCCTTAACTTCGCCAGCCAAAACACCACCTTGAATAGCTGCACCAAGCGCAACACATTCGTCTGGGTTAATACCCTTAAATGGGTCTTTACCTGTTACTTTTTTAACTTCATTTACAACAGCTGGAATTCTTGTTGAACCACCAACTAAAATAACTTTATCAATTTCATTCAAACTAAGTTTACTATCTGATAAAGCTTTTGAAACAGCTTTAATTGTTCTTTCAACAAGGTCACTAGTGATACTATCAAATTTTGCTCTAGTTAAATCAAATTCAAAGTGCTTTGGACCTGTAGCATCTGCTGTAATGAAAGGTAAATTAATAGTTGTTTTTGTTACGCTTGAAAGGTCAATTTTTGCCTTTTCTGCTGCTTCTTTAATTCTTTGCATTGCAAGTTTATCTTTAGATAAATCAATACCTTCTTTAGCTTTAAATTCATCTACAACTAAATCCATAATACGTTTATCAAAGTCATCACCACCTAAACGGTTATCACCAGTTGTTGCAATAACTTCAAAAACACCTTCACCTATTTCAAGAATAGAAACGTCGAATGTACCACCACCAAGGTCATAAACTAAAATCTTTTGGTTTTTGCCATCGCTTTTGTCTAAGCCATAAGCTAAAGCTGCTGCTGTAGGTTCGTTTATAATTCTTAAAACTTCAAGACCTGCAATTTTACCAGCGTCTTTTGTTGCTTGTCTTTGGCTATCAGTAAAATAAGCAGGAACTGTAATAACAGCTTGAGTTACAGTTGTTCCTAAATAGCTTTCTGCATCTTTTTTAAGTTTTTGCAATACCATTGCAGAAATTTCTTGTGGAGAGTAACTTTTATCATCAATATTTACTCTGTAATCACTACCCATTTCTCTTTTAATAGATAAAATTGTTTTGTCTGGGTTAACAATAGCTTGTCTTTTTGCTACTTGCCCAACAAGTCTTTCCCCTTTTGCAAATGCTACAACTGAAGGGGTTGTTCTATCGCCTTCTGCATTAGCAATAACAACAGGTTCGTTGCCTTCCATAACTGCAACGCATGAATTTGTTGTTCCTAAATCAATACCTATAACTTTTCCCATAAAATATATACTCCTTAAATTTTTTATTTTATTTTGATACAATAACTTGACTGTATTTAATAACCTTATCATTTAATGTATAACCTGCTTCGACTTCTTCAACAATAGTTCCAGGTTCTTTATCTTCATCTTCAACAAGCATAACTGCATTATGAAAATCTGTATTAAATTCTTTATTTTCACACTCTATTTTCTTAACACCAAGTTTTTCTAGTTGAGTAAAGATATTTTTTTCAATTAAAGCAATACCGCTTATACTACTTTTATCTGTAATAATTTTTCTTGCTTTTTTAAAAGCATCAAGCGCTGGTAAAATAGTTTCTAAAGCTTTTATAATACCTTCGTCTTTTGCATTTTTAATTTCTTCTTTTGTTCTCTTTTTGTAATTTTCAAACTCATGTTCATAAGCTTTATACCTATTAACAAAATCTGAAAGTTGATATTTTAACTTTACATATTCGTCCATGGGTACAAATTCTAATTCTTGCCCACCACAACCTTGTTCAGTTTCGCAAGGCTCTTCTTGAGTTTGAGCGTTAATTGTGGTTTCTTCTTTTTCTTGATTTTTCATTTCTTCTTTATCAAGTTTTTTTTCTTCTGCCATTTTATCCCCCTTTATTTTTATTTAAATTTTTAATTTCGTCTGAAATATATTTAAGCACACTAGCTATTGTAGCATAGTCAATTCTTTCAGGGCCTATAACTCCAACTGTTGCAATTTTCTTACCATCTAATATAAGTGGTGTTTTAATTACAGCACAATCGTTAAGTTTTTCAATATTATTCTCTTGTCCTATTTTTATTGATATTCCATCTTCATTTGAAGTATCAAAAACATTTTGTAAACTTTCTTTATCATCTAAAACTGTTAATATATTTTTGGCTTTTTCAACTGATGTCATATCTGGACTTTCAAGCATCTTTATTAAACTTTTATTTGAAACATTACTATTTGTGTTATTTTGATAAGTACTTAAAACCTTTAAAACAAGTTTAAATACTTCCTCGTAGTTTTTCATACTGTTTTTAATACTTGAATTAAAACTTTCAATGTTCTGCATCATAAAACTAACACTTTGCCCACCAAAAATATCTGTAAATATTTTTGAAGCATTATCACAATCTAACTTAGTAATATTGCTTGGAGCGGATATTGTGTTAGATATTGCACCAGCATTAGTGTCAATTAATACCAAAACCTGCCCGCTAATCATAAACAAAACTTTAATTGATTGTACTTGCAAATTTTCTAGCCCGTCTAACATAACTACTGTAGGATAATTAGTTGCATCTGAAATCATATTAGAAACACTTTCAACAATTTCACTAATACTATTTGTTCTTGCAAACATTTTATCTTTAACTACTTTTAAGTTTTTTTCATTATAAGATGTGTCTTTTAAAATTTCGTTTACAAAAAACCTATAACCTTGCGAAGTTGGAACCCTGCCACTTGAAGTATGAAGTTGTTTTAAAAAACCCATTGCTTCTAATGTAGACAATTCGTTTCTAATTGTAGCAGTAGAAATATCGTGAAGTTCTGTTTGTTGAACAAGCAAACTAGTTATTGGACTGGCCTGTTTTATATAATTATCTATAGCACAAAACAAAATTGTTTTTTTTCTATCCGATAATACAGGCATTTTTTGTTCGTCGTTCATTTTTACCTTCTTTATTAAACACCAAAATATAACATTTCAATAAAAATTAGCACAAAATATTTTAAAGTGTTAGCACTCTCATTAATTGAGTGCTAACATTATTATATGCTAAAAAAAATAAAAGTCAACACATTAGTGCAACTTTTTTTTAAAAATATTTTCGACAAAAAAATTAAATATAATTTATGCGTTTTAAAAGATTATATTTTTGAACTATATTATATATACAATTAAATATAGTAATATTATCTTATTATAAGTAACCATACTAGAGCTTTTTAATTTAAATAATATACATCTATTTTGTAAATCAGTTCTTGTTTTACACTATCAAATAATTAACTATATATTTATACAAAATGCCAAATAAATATTTACGTCTTGAAAAATCTTCAAAGTTTGTTAAAATTAAACTAGTAAGTAAATCTATTAATGTTAGAGGTACATATGTTTAATAGCAATCTTCTTTTAAGCAGATTTGGTGAGCAAGAAAAAAAACAGGGATTTTTGCAAATTGAGAGCGCAAAAGACTTATATTATCCTTTAGGTTATAGTAAGGGCGCTACCGCCCCTTTATACATAGAAGGCAAAAAACATTTTATTAAAGAAGTTAAAGACGATAAATTAAGTGCAGAGTTAATTTCAAGCCATATTTTTAATATGTTGCTTATTAAAAGTGCAATTTACTTACCAGTTAAACACGGAGATTATTCCGAAGCAGTTTCTAATAACGTAATAGATGATAATTGCTTAATAACAAGTGTATATTTATCCGAACTTAAAAAAACTCTTGGCAAAATAAACCCATTTTTGTTTAGTAATGAAAATTCATTTATTCCCATAGATAACACCACAAGAAATACTTTAGCAACTAACCACGCTATAAGACAAAATTTAAAAATGAACGCTGTAGATTTAGCCATAGATAACTGGGACAGAGGTTACAATAATTTTGGCGTTGTAATGAAAGACAAAGTAATTGAAGACAAGGGTCTCAACAATTTTGAGATTTCAATAAAGGACAATGTAATTGAGGATATTGTTTTATATGATAATGAAGCAAGTGGTTGGAACTTACCTCACAAAAAACATCACAACAATTTTTCATTTTCAACTCTTTCTTTTGAAGAAATAATAAACCATTACAAACAAAATGAAGAATATCGTGAGTATATATCCCCTCAAGAATTAGCCCAAACAGTTGGTAGCATTCAAATAGACACAAGTGCACAAGAAGTAACTCAAGTATGTGGGCATCAATTTAGCCAAGAATATTTAGACTTTTTAAAATTTAATGTTGATAAAACCGCCGAAGCTCTTGAACATTGTTAAAAATAAAAAAACAAAAGATATTTATTTAATTTTACAAAACAAGTTTATTAAAAGGAGGCAAAATAATGTACGGCAACGACTTAATCTCTCAATTTGGTGATAAAGAAAAAAAACAAGGCTTTTTAAATCTAGATAAACTAGATTATCACATTCTATACTCTCCAAAATGGCACAAAGCAACTTTTGTTGAAATAAACGGTAAAAAATATTATATAAAAAATCAAGAAAACGACAACGACCGAGCAAGCGCAGAAATCATTAATGGCATATTATTCAATAAAGCAGGCATTGCCTCTGCAGAATATTTACCTATAGAATTTGAAAATAAAAAATGCTTAATTTCAAATGATGTACTTGGTCAGGATTGCATGTCTATATGCTCTTATGAGGTATCTTTAATAGATAAAAAAAATATATATTTTAAACCTTTCTTATTTGCAAAAAACAAAAGATATGAAAATTTTGATAGGCTAAGCCTTGTAACATTAGATTGTCTTCGTCAAAATTTAATAACAAACGCAATAGATTTAGGAATAAATAACTGGGACGGAACTAACAATAATCGCGGAGTACAAGTAGTAAATGGTATAGCTACCGCAATGCGCGTATTTGATAATGAAGGAAGCGGATGGGGTTGGAATGAGAACATAAATGAATTTACTAATAGTTTTGTTTCTCATAGATTATCTCATGAAGAAATTATAAATCATTATAAAACAAACCAAGAATATAGACAATATATTACGCCTCAAGAATTAGCAGAAGTTGTTGGATCATTACCCATTGACGAAAGTGCAAAAGAAATCACCGAACAAACTGGGCATCAATTCAACCAAAATTATATTGATTTTTTAAAATTTAATACAGACAGAACTGCTGAAGAACTTGAACATTGTTAATAATATCTAAAAATTATATTTCAAAAAATTAATAAAGTTATACATTAAAACTTTATGTAAAAGGAGGAAAAAATGTACGGCAACGACTTAATCTCGTATTTTGGTAAAAAAGAAAAGAAACAAGGCTTTTTTAACTTACAAGATTTAAACGAATACAACTTTCAAACAGACTCTTGTTACAGTACTCGTAGAATAGAAATAAACGGCAAAGACTATTTTATGAAAGATTTGTTTAATAAAGACAGAATTAGCGCAGAAATTCTTTGTGGAATACTTTATAATAAAATAGGCACAAAATCAGCTATGTACTTACCTACCAAGTTCAATGATGAAAAATGCGTAATTTCAAATGATGTACTAGATAAAGACTGTATGTCTATTGATTATTATTTAAAAATATTAGATGAAGTATATCATTATGGGCATGTTAACCCATTTTTATTTTCCGATAAATATAGTTACATACCATTAAAAAACAGATTAGATGTTGTTACATTAGATTGCCTTCGTGAAAACTTAAAGTTAAATGCAGTAGATTTAGCTGTTGGAAACTGGGACGGCAGAAATTCAAACAGAGGTGTTAAATTTATAGATGGAAAAGCAACTGAAATGCGAGCCTTTGATAATGAAGCTAGTGGTTGGAAATGGGGAAATAAAAATGATTTAATTTTCTATAATAACTTTTCTGTAGAACGCTTATTTCCACAAGATATTATGAACCATTATAGAACTAACGAAGAATACAGACAATATATTACCCCGCAGGAGTTAGCTGAAGTTGTTGGAGCTTTACCTATTGATGAAAGCGTTCAAGAAGCTACCGAAGCTACAGGTCATAATTTTAATCAAGATTATATAGATTTTTTAAAGTATAATACAAATAGAACAGCTGAAGAACTTGAACATTGTTAGACTAATATAATTTAATAAAATCCAAAAAAAATAAAAAAGAACAATCAAAATTTTGTTCTTTTTTTTAATTTATTAATCATAATTTTAATTTTGTGCTTTTCACTTTAATTCATATTTTAATTATGTTATTTTAAATTATTGTGCCAAATCCTCTGCTACTTTATATGAATTTGCCTTTACTTCTTCTAAAAAATTACCATCTACAATAAAGCCAAAATCTTCTTTTATTTCCCTTGCCGTTTCGTCAAATGGTGCAGTTGCAATTTTTTCTGCTATTTCAAACCTAGAAATATATTGTTGATAATCTTCGTTTTCTTTAAAAGCTTTAACAAGTTCAGCTCCTCTTAAATTTTTAGGTGTAAAATCACTGTAAAACGAATCTATCCTATAAATAGGACAACCACAAGCTTCTGAATCTAATAATATAATGTTTTGAGCAATACCTTTTTCATTTTTTTCTATACGAAAGTTATCAAGATGTCTATCATGATTAAAGGTTGCCAAGTCCACTGCTCTAAGTGTAAATAATTGTTTGAAATATTCCACATCCACATATTTTAAAAAATTAGTTATTGTATTAACTTTTCCTCTATTATATTCATCGGAAAAATAAACAACATCACTGTAATCTAAAAACATATTAGACAAGCACTCTCTGGTTCCATCTACTACATCAAATAAAAAACCAACAACATCAGTAATGTTTTTACTACTTATATCTTTACTTATTACACCAGTAACACCTTTATTATAAATAGGTAAATATTCTACACTTTTTAAACCTAATTTTGGATATAACCTACTAAGTAAAACTTCGGCACTTACCATTGAATAACTATTTTTACCTTTATCAATATTTTTTACAAAATATTTACCATCATTTTCAAGTTGATGCAATCTAACTTGAGGTGTAACAAAAAATGTTGTTGCATCTTCTTTAGTTGTCAACTCAAAATATCCATCTTTTCTATGATTTAGATATTCTTTTAACTCTTCACTTATCACAAAAAGTACCTACCTATTAATTTTCTCCTAATAATTTATTTAACTAAATCATCAGCGATTTGAAGACAATTAGCTTTTATATCATCTATATAATTACTATCAACTTTAAAACCAAAATCTTCTTTTATTTCTTTTGCTGTTTCATCAAATGG
>CALATF010000057.1 GCA_937891595.1 uncultured Clostridia bacterium | reverse complement strand
TTTAATTCAATTTTTCCATCTGATATAATTTTATTTAGATCACAAACATAATTAATATCTTGTTTATTTAGCCATTCATTATATTTATCAAATTCTAACATTATATTCTTTTTATTTTGGAATTCTCTTTTTGAATTAACATTATCAATAAGTACAAAGTTATTATTTTGTAAATTAATTATTTTAAAGTCTTTTTTATTTTTACAACTACTTGAGAAGACGTAACACCTTTAGGTTTATTTATGTTAAGTACGCCTATCATTTAGTTTTTCTTCCCTTTTTGCCTTCGTTAGGATATTTTTCAAGTTCTTCTTTGCAATAAGTAATTAAATTATTAAGTAATTCTTTATAACTACCTGTTGCTTTGCCTCCGGCTGCCCTAATATGACCGCCTCCGTCAAAATGCTTAGCAACTTCACAAACATTAGCATACCTATTTGCCCTAAAACTAATTGTAAAAAATCCTTTTTGTTTTTCAATAACTTTAACTCTTATTTCGTTGCCATCAATACCATCTAAAAATTGAAAACATTCAGAATTTTGGCAGATTTTTTCAAAACGTCTATAAGTTCTATTATTAAAAAATGTTACATATAATTTGCCATTTAGATATGGCTTAGTATTTCTTAAAGCAGATTTATAAAAATACAAATAGTTTTTATGCTTAAATTTAAACATATTATAATTAGCTTCTTGCAAATCAAAATTATAATTTATTAATTCGTAAGCGTGTTTATGGCTAACATAATTTGTTGATGGATGTTGAAAGCAACCAGTATCTGAAGATAAACCTGCATACAAGTTTAATGCTATTTCAGAGTTTATTGTTACATCTAAATTCTTTATAATTTCATAAACTAAATCTGAAGTACTTGGAGAAGTACTATCTGTATAAGCACAATCAAACTTATAATCTAAAGCTTGGTGATGGTCAATGTTGACTTTGATTTTTGCTTTATCAAAATATTCGCCATACTTTCCTATTCTATCTAAGGAATTACAGTCTAACATAATGCAGACGTCTGACTGTGCTATTCTTGCAATTTTTTCTTCAAGTGGGACTTTTAAAAAAGATATATTAGCTGGACATTTACCATCACAAAAAATATAAGCTTTTTTATTCATCTTTTTAAGAACTAATCTCAAAGCATTTACCGAACCTAAAGCATCTGCATCAGGTGAGATATGACAAAAAAGGGAGAATATTTTATTTTTATTAATAATGTTTATTAATTCTTTCATAAAATTCCTTTATTAAAGATAATTATAATATCTATTATACAAAAAATTATTGTTAAACGTCACTATCAGGTATATTGATAGTATTAAGTAAATTGTTTATTTTTTCACTATATTCAGCACTTGTATCAAGTTCAAAATCTAAACTTGGAACACATCTAAAATTAATTTGTGAAGATAGTTCTTTGCGAATATATCCACTAGCAGATTTTATAGCTTCTAATGTTTCTTTTTGACCATTTTGGCTATATATGCTTAGAAATACTTTTGCATATTTTAAGTCTGGCGTTGTTGAAACACTAGAAACAGAAATAAAACCTTGAATTCTTGGGTCGTTAATTTGATTATTAATAATATCACTTATGTTGCGTTTTAATAAAGAATTTACTTTCTCTATTCTATTACTCATAAAAAATCCTTTTTATAAAAATAAATATTATAAGTTAATTTGTTGTTTAACTATACATTCAATAATGTCACCTTCGATAATATCGTTAAAGTTATCTATTTTTATACCGCACTCATATCCAGCAGCAACTTCTTTGACATCATCTTTTTCTCTTTTTAAGGTAGCAATTTTACCTTCAAAAATTATATTATCTTTTCTTGTAATTTTAACTTCAGAATTTCTTACTATTTTACCATCAAGAACATAACAACCAGCAATTGTACCTATACTACTAATTTTAAACAATGCTCTAACTTCGGCATGCCCCATAATTTTTTCTTCATATTTTGGAGCCATCATTGATTTCATAACTTTTTCAATATCTTCAATGGCTCTATAAATAATGTTATATTCTTTAATTTCAACTTTGTTTTGTTTAGCAAAGTTTGAGATTTTTGAAAGTACTTTTGTGTCAAAAGCTACGATTGTAGCATTTGAAACTTTAGCAAGTTGAATATCATTTTCGTTAATATTACCAACACCACTAGAAATAATTTCAATCTTTACTTCTTCATTAACTATTTCTAACAATGATTGTTTTAAAGCTTCTACAGAACCTTGGCTACTTGCTTTTAAAAGCAAGTTAAGTTTCTTTTTATCTTCTTGAGCAGGAGTTGATAAGAATTCGTCAAGACTTTTTGCTGCACCAGCATCAATTTTATCTTGAGCCATTTTAATTTTTCTTTCAGCAATAACTTGTTTGCTAAATTTTTCATCAACTACTTGGATTGGGTCGCCAGCACTTGGAACGCTATCTAAACCAAGAATTGAAACTGGCATAGAAGGGCCTGCTTTAGAAATAGATTTCCCTTTATCGTCCATCATAGCTCTTACTTTACCTAAAGCGAAACCTGAAACAATACTATCACCTAGTTTTAAAGTACCATTTTGAACAATAATATTAGCAATAGGCCCTTTGTTTTTATCAAGTTGAGCTTCGATAATTGTACCAACTGCTTTTCTTTTCTTATTACATGATAAATTTTGCATTTCTGCAACAAGTAGAATGATTTCTAATAATTTTGATATTCCTTCACCAGTAACTGAAGAAACAGGAACGATAATTGCATCGCCACCCCATTCTTCTGGTAAAACATCATGTTCTGTTAACTGTTGTTTAATTCTATCAACATTAACATCTGCCTTATCCATTTTAGTAATAGCTACAATCATAGGAACTTTGGCTTCTTTAATATGTTTAATTGCTTCTACTGTTTGTGGTTTAATACCATCGTCACCAGCAACAATTAAAACAGCCACGTCAGTTATTTCTGTACCTCTTTTACGCATATTCATAAAGGCTTCGTGACCAGGTGTGTCAATAAATGTTATGTTTTCTCCATTCCAAGTTATAGAATAAGCACCTATAGCTTGAGTAATACCGCCTGCTTCACCAGAAGTAACATGGGTTTTTCTAATATAGTCAAGTAAAGAAGTTTTACCATGGTCAACGTGACCTACAATTGTTACTATAGGAGCACGTTTTTCGTTGTTTGTACCATCATCAATTACAGCATTTTCTTTTAGTTTTTCTTCAAAGGTTTTTTCTATCTTAAGTTCAAGAGTAATACCAAGTTCATTAGCAACTAATTCTGCTGTAGGAAAATCGATTGTACTATTAATGGTAGACATATTTCCTAATAGCATAAGTTGTTTAATAATTTCTGTTACTGGCTTACCTATTTTTTCGGACAATATTTTAACAGTTAAATTTGAAGTTGTGATAACAGCATTTGTTATAGGTGCACTAACAATAGGAGCTGTTTCAACTTTAGGTCTTTTTAATTTTAACTTACGGGTAACCATTCTTTCTTCAATATTTTGTTCTTCAATAAGTCCACGACGAAGCAAAGATTTTTTGTTAATTTTTCTTTCATCTTCACCTGGTCTTTCATTACTTTTCTTTTTATTACCAAAACTCCTTTCTTTTGAAGCAAACACAGTTGCTGCTGAAGTTAAGTTATTATTTTTCTTAGGGATAATACCCATTAATGATTTGTTTTGAGATTTAACTGCACCATTTGCAGTAGTTGAAGTGTTATTAAATGGTTTTTGAAAGCGTTGAAATTGACCTTGACCATTTTGATTGTTAAATGGTCTTTGTTGGAAATTGTTTTGTCTATTAAAGCCTTGCCCTTGATTATTAAAAGGTCTTTGATATGGAGTATTTGCGTTTCTATTATCTGTATTGTTATAAACTCTTGGGTTTTTATTAAAGTTATTATTATTTTTGTTAAACCCATTTTGAGCATTTGCGTTTCTAAATGCATTTGATGGCTGTCTATTATTATCAGAATACCTTGGTGTAAATTGTTTTAAATTATCACCTTTATTTGCGTTTTGAGCGTTATTATTATGTCTAGCAACAAATTCTTTATTTGTAGCAATATCTTGAGCTTTAGGATTAGCATTGTTTATTTGATTTTGAGCAGAATCCTGTGCAACTACTTCAGAAGATTTTTCCTGCTTATTCTCTTTTTTCTCTCTTTCTTTAGATTCAAAAAGTTCTGCAAAAGACAAATTTTCATCTTCTTCAGCCTTTATTTGTGAAGCATTAGTTTTATTTTCTTCTGCCCTTTGTGCTACAAGTTTAGCTTGCTCTTTTAAAAGTTCTTGTTTCAATTTTTGCTCTTGTTCTTGTTTAATAGTAGCAATTTTATCTTTATATGTGCTAACTAATGAAAATAATTGTTGTTTAGCCTTTTTTACTTCATGAAAAAGACCTGGAACAAGCCCATCTGTATTCATTTTGTATAGTGATTTAATGTTATTAATATTTTGTTTTTCTTCGTTGTTAATTTCGCTCAAAAGTTTATACTCCTATTTTTACGCTTTAATTTTTAAAATTTTCTTTTAAATTTTCTAAAATTTGATTATCTATTTCGCATTTAAATGCTCTATTTAATGCTTTTGTTTTTACACATTTTTCATAACAATCTTTGTTATTACAAATATATGCGCCTCTACCATTTGCTTTATTTGTTTTATCTATGAAAATTTCATTTTGATTATTTTTTACTATTCTAAGCAAATTTTGTTTTTCTTGCATTGTTCGGCAAGCAATACACATTCTTAAAGGAATTTTTTTTGGCATTGTTTTATACCTATTAATTAAATTTCGTCATCTGTTGTGATATCAGATGTAAGGTTGTCAAAATCAGTTAAATCAGATTCACTATTTTCTACGTCAAAATTTTCTTTTTCCATATTAAAGAATAATTCACCATCTATTTGTTTTGCAACACTTTCAGATTTAACATCTATTTTCCAGCCTGTTAATTTAACAGCAAGTCTTACATTTTGGCCACTTTTACCTATTGCTAAAGATAATTTATCATCTGGTACAACTGCTCTTGCATAGTTATTACCTTCTAAAGCATAAACTGTGCTAACTTTAGCAGGACTTAAAGCTCTTGCAATATATTCAAGTGGGTTTTCAGAATATTCTATAATATCTATTTTTTCACCGTTAAGTTCGTTTACAATAGCATTTATTCTTAAACCTTTATTACCTACGCAAGCACCCACTACGTCGATATTTGGATTTGAACAATATACTGACATTTTTGTTCTATACCCAGCTTCACGGGTAATATTTTTAACTTCAATTTCGCCAGATTTAATTTCAGGTACTTCTAGTTCAAATAATCTTTTTACAAAACCTGGATTGCTACGAGACACTTGAACAAAAGTTGATTTTGTAGAGTCTTTAATATTTTTAACATAAACCTTAATTCTATCACCTATAGCATAATTTTCACCAGGGATTTGGTCGTTTTCTTGCATTACGCCTTCAGTTTTAGAACCAGGAATTTCAACATAAACAACCCCTGCTTCAATTCTTCTAATAAGACCTGTTACAAGTTCGTTTTGTTTTTCAGATAATTCATTAATTGCTACTTGATGTTCAGCTTCTCTTAATTTTTGCATAACAACTTGTTTTGCTATTTGTGCAGCAATTCTACCAAATTCTTTTGGTGTAACTTCTTCCATAATAACGTCGCCGATATCATATGACTTTTTAAGTTGTTTAGCATCAGCTAAGCTTATTTCTTTATCTGGATCTTCAACTTCTTCTACTATTGTTTTGTAGCTATAAACTTTAATTGTGTTTTTTTCTGGATTAAGTTTTACGCTTGCAGATTTTGCTTCACCAAAGTTTTTCTTATAAGCAGAAGTCAAAGCAGATTCCAAAGCTTCAATAAAAAACTCCTTATTAATTTTCTTTTCTCTTTCCAAATCTTCAAGTGCTAAGAAAAAATCCTTGTTTACCATTTTTACATTTTCTCCTTTAAAATTTTATGTTTTGTTTGCAAAGTGCTATGTTTTGGCGCAAAATACTAACAGAAGCATTATTTTCTACTTCTATTGTAATAGTATTCTCATCAAAACTTTTTAACAAGCCTACAATTTCCTTTTTATTATCTTTTTGGACAAATTGTTTTACTATTACTTCTTTACCTAAACATCTATTAAAGTCTTTATTTGACTTTAAAGGTTTGTCTAGCCCAACTGAAGAAACATTTAAATAATAATGCTCGCCTTTAGTTGGGTCTAACTCATCTAAAATAGGGTCGATAGCACGATGAACAAGTTCACAATCTTTTATAGTAATTAAAGCATTTGAAGAAGTTATGAAAATGGTTAAATTCATACCGTTTTGTTTTTTAGCATATTCAACTTCGTAAAGCTCATAGCCTAAATCATTTATAACTTTTGTTAAGTTTGCTTCAACCAAACTTGCTATTTTACCTTGCATACATCCTCTTTTAAATAAATTTGCCCTAAGTAACAATTAAGAGTGGAACAAGCCACTCTTAAAGTAACAATTTTAAGCTAATGGAATTATAACACAGTTTATTATGAATATCAAGTACTTTTTTATTTTAAACATTACTTAGATAATATATAATATATATTAACTTTTATTTTTCGTCATATTAATATAATTTCAAAAACACTTCAGCGGTTGCAATAACATCGTTTAGAGCTCTATGAGCGTCTACTAAATTGACTTCTAAGCATTTTGAAACAGTTGATAATTTGTAATTTCTTAAACCCTTTAATTTATCTTTTGCAAGCAAAAAGACATCTATTTGAGTATTATCAAAATTTAACCCCACTTTCTTTCCTGCTTTTTTCAAAAATAAACTATCAAACGCAATACTATTGTACCCAACCATTTGACAACCTTTACAGAATAAATAAAAATCACATATAACTTGGTCTATTGAATAGCAATTAGCCACCATTTCATTAGTAATTCTATTAATTTTTGTAGCCTCTGCTGGAATTAATTGCTTAGGCTTAACTAAAGTACTAAAGACTTCAGAAAACTCTCCATTAACAACTTTTAATGCACCTATTTCTATAATTTCATCTTTTTCAGCATTAACGCCTGTTGTTTCAAAATCGTAAACGACATAAGACTGACTTTGAATTTCTCTAGACAAAGATAGTTTGTTTTCAAATAAATTAGATTGTTTAAAGCTACTATATTTAATAGGTCTAACAAAACAATAATCAACAATTTCATTATGGTCTACATTTAATAAAAGCTCTGATTTGTTTGGAATTTGACATAAACTAATATCTTTTATACTTATTTCAAACTTATCGTTAAAAGTTTCTATTTTACCTTTTACTAATATACAATCTCCATTTTTCAACAAATGCATTTTATGATAATTTGCTTTACTTGGAAATATTACAGCAAGTAAAGACCCGGAATCATCTTTAATTTGAAAATTAAAAAATGGTTTAATAATTTCTTCTTTTGTTCCATCTTTATTTGTTTTTGTTCTTTTTGATTTATAAGTTTTTTCTGTTAAGAAATTGATTTTACCGGCAACTACACAGCTATCCATTTTACTTTTTATGCTAGAAATATATCTTGGGTTAAAGTTAATTTCACTACCTATTATAACTTTTTTGTTTGTTACAAAATATTTATCCATAGTTTTAGTCATAATTGCATTCATATCACTTTCTTTTGTTAAAGTATCGAATCGCTCGGATAAAAAATTTTGGCTATAACCAAATTTCCCCATTGAATTAGCTTTTATTTCAAAATCACAACAAAAACGATTAGATAAATAGTTTAATAAATTTTTGTCAAGGTTAAATTTATTAAAATAATTTAATAAATCTTCTTCAAAATAAAACATGATACTTGCTAAAGGCACAACATCTTCTTTCAACTTAATTTGTAAAGTGTTATCGTTTAAAGCATTGTTTATAATAGGATTTTTTTGACTAAAATAACTTACTATTTCTCTTTTTATTAAATCTTCTTCAATAAAGCTTTTATTTATTTTTATAATAATGTTTGCACTATCTAAATTTAAAAAAGCAACTATTATATCTACTATTTCCTGCTTATCTTGAGAAGTCAATTCCTTATTGCTTGGATAAATTAAAGTAATATCACATTCATTTTTGTTTTTATCAAAAAAAACCTGCTTTAACTTTAAAAAGTTAAATTTATTGCAGGTTTTTAAATTTATTTCATTAATTAATTTATTGTTTTCCATATAACATTTTGTTCCCTAGATAATTTTATTTTATAAAACAAAATGTAAAATGTCAACCAGTAGCACAAAGGCAAACAGCACTATTAGACCTACAAAGTGAATTGTACCCTCTACTTTTCTATTAATAGGCTTTCCTCTTATCCATTCTATACCTACGAAAACCATTCTAGCACCATCTAAAGCTGGGAACGGCAAAAGGTTAAATACTGATAAATTAATAGATATTAAAGGAATTCTAGACAGAAATAATTACGAAAAAGCAGGGTATAATTATTGGAGATTATAAAGAAAGGTCGAGTGTATAATGGGATATGAAGAGATAATTTTAAAAAAAAGATAGTGTGTTTTTAG
>CALATF010000056.1 GCA_937891595.1 uncultured Clostridia bacterium | reverse complement strand
GTCATATTTGGTTCTGGACTTGGATTTAAGTTAATTAAAGTATGAAGATATCTGAATGAAGATTTTGTTACCAAGCTCTTTTTATCATCAGCCATACCGCCGATAGCTTCTGTAACCCAAGTTGGGTCCCCAGCAAAAATTTCATCATAATCTGGGGTTCTAAGGTGTCTTACAAGACGAAGTTTAATAATAAATTGATCGATAAGTTCTTGAGCTTCTTCTTCTGTAATTTTGCCTTCTTTTAAATCTCTTTCAATATAGCAATCGATGAAAGTAGAAGTTCTACCCAAACTCATTGCAGCACCATTGTTTTCTTTAACACTTGCAAGGTACGCAAAGTACATCCATTGTACAGCTTCTTTAGCGTTTGTTGCTGGTTTTGAAATATCATAACCATAGCTAAGAGCCATTGCTTTAATTTTGTCTAAAGCTTTATATTGTTCGCTAATTTCTTCTCTAAGTCTAATACCTTCTTCAGTTGAAACATCTGTTAAAATATTGTTCCAGTCATTAAATTTAGCTTCTTTAAGTTTATCTATACCATATAATGCTACACGACGATAGTCACCTATAATTCTTCCACGGCCATAAGCATCTGGCAAGCCTGTTAATAAACCAGCACTTCTTGCACGCCTAATATCTGGTGTATATGCATCAAAAACGCCGTCATTGTGTGATTTTCTATATTCAGTAAAGCTCTTTTCAATTTCTGGATTTAATTTTTTACCATAAGCACCAAGAGCAGTTTTTGCCATTCTTACGCCACCATAAAGGTTTACAATTCTTTTAAGTGGTTTATCTGTTTGAAGACCAACAATAACTTCGTTTTTCTTATCGATATATCCTGGGCCAAAAGCATTTACACCTGAAATTGTTTTTAATTCAACATCTAATAAACCTTTTTTGCCTTCTTCTGCTAAAAGTTTTTCTACTTTAGCCATAATTTTTGCAGTTCTTGCTGTTTTTCCTACTAAGAAAGAGTCATCCCCTTTATATTCTTTATAGTTTGATAAAATAAAGTCGCTAACATTAATTTCTTTTTGCCATGCGCCTTTTTTAAAGCCCTTCCATGGGTCAATTTCAACAGTTTTTACTTCTTTTTTCATCTGTCAACATCTCCTATAAAATCTATTTGTTTAACATGAAAATTTTAGACCTTTTTTTTAATAAAGTCAATAAGTAAATAATCAATTTTGCCTTTAAAACGGCTTTTTTTATGGGCAAAATAACTAAAAATATTTTTATATTAGTATATACAATAATTTTAAAAATAAAATGCCTATATTTTAGTTTATTCTTAGATTAAAATTTTTGTAAAAATAATTTTTTTTATTCATTTTATTTTTAAACTTTTTTAATAAATGTTAGAATTAACTTGTAGAAATACAATTTTTAAAAAGGGGAAAATTTATTTAATGAAAGAAGAAAAAAAATTGCAAGAAATAACCAAGAATTTTGGCAACTGGTTTAAAACCTGCAACGCACCAAAAATGACTAAAGATTTGTACCCATATACAAGTATGTTTAGCCCTATTCAAGTAAACAGAATTACAATTAAAAATCGTTTAGTTATGGGCCCTATGGGTAACATTAGCATGTGCGAAGAAACAGGCAGGCCTAATGAAATGATGATTAAATACTTTGAAGAAAGAGCAAAAGGCGGTGTTGGGTTAATAACAACTGGACTTGTTCCTGTTAGTCATGGAATAGATAATTCTATTGCAGAGCTAGGAAAACTATCTTATTTTCCTAGAATTGATAGGTCTAGAACAGTATATTCAGGTTGGAGAGATTTAGCTTATAGTTGTCACTCACATGGAGCTAACATTTTTGTCCAACTTACACCTGGACTTGGTAGAGTTGGCAATCCACAATGCTTAGTAAACTCTTTAAAGCTTCCTGTAAGTGCTTCTTGGAACCCTAACTTTTATATCCCACAAATTCCTTGTGCTAGACTTTCCGATTGCAAAATTAAAAAGATTATTAAAAAAACAGGTCAAGCTGCTGCTGACGCAAAAGCAAGTAACATTGATGGTGTTTATTTGCATGGTCACGAAGGCTATTTAATGGAACAACTTACTAACCCTGCCTTCAATCGCAGAAAAATAGGCAGGTATGCTAACTGGCAAAGATTTGGCATTGACACAATTAAAGAAATTAGAAAACGTGTTGGTGATAACTACCCTATTATGTATCGTATTGATTTATCCCTTGCACTTAACTGCACTTATGGCGATAAAATGAAAAAAATTAAAGCTCTTAAAAAATTCAGAAATGAAAGAAGAATTGAAGAAACTTTAGAATATATGAAAAACCTTGTTAAAGCTGGCGTTGATATGTTTGACGTTGACCTTGGTTGTTACGACAACTGGTGGTTACCTCACCCTCCTGCAAGTATGCCTTCCGGTTGTTACCTTGAAGTAAGTAAACTTGTAAAAGATTATTTTAAAGAAATAGGCTTAAAAAGTAATGCTGGTTTAGAAGTTCCTGTTGTTGCAGTTGGTAAACTTGGTTACCCAGACCTTGCTGAAAAAGCACTCAGAGATGGAATGTGCGATATGGTAATGCTTGCTAGACCTTTACTTGCAGACCCAGACTGGCCAAACAAAGTTTATGCCGGCAAAGTAGATGAAATTTGCCCATGTATAGGTTGTCATGAAGCTTGTATTAAAGAGTTTGTTGATGCAGGTCACCCACAATGTGCTGTAAATCCAAGAACAGCCTTCGAATTTGAATTATCAAGAGAAATTCCTCTTGCAGAAAAACAAAAAAATATAGCTGTAATAGGTGCTGGCCCTGCTGGTATTACTTCGGCTTTAACTTTGCTTAGACGTGGACACAAAGTTGAATTATTTGAAAAATCTGACAAACTTGGCGGAATGTTGAATGCAGCTGGAACACCAAAAATTAAGTATGAAATAGCAAACTATCGCGATTTCTTAGCTTCACAAATAGATAAACAAAAAGATAATAAAAACTTTAAATTACATTTAAAAACTGAAGTAAAACCAGAAGATATTAAAGGTAAATTTGATGTTGTTGTTGTAGCTTCTGGCACAAAACAATATTTACCAAAAGTGACTGGCATTGAAGGCAAAAATGTTACAACAGCAGTTGAAGTATTAAATAATACAAAACTACTTAAAGACAAACAAAACATTGTTATTGTTGGTGGCGGTGATAGTGGTTGCGAACTAGCATATATGTTAAAATATGAATACGATAAAAATGTAACTATTGTTGAAGGAACAAAATTCTTAATGGCTACAACATGCACTGCTAACCGTGGTCACTTAATGCACTATCTTGAAGAAGCAGGCGTAAAATACCTTCACATTGACGTTATGGACGGCGCATTCGTGCCGAATATAACTCTCGGTCTCGATCTTATCAATGCAGTGAAAAATATTACG
>CALATF010000055.1 GCA_937891595.1 uncultured Clostridia bacterium | reverse complement strand
CTCGAACCCCGGACCGACCGGTTATGAGCCGGTTGCTCTAACCAACTGAGCTAAAGGCCCAAATAACTTTTGCATATTTATTTACCTAAAAGGGCATAAATAAAACTAAAAGTTTTTGGTCGGGGTGAAGAGACTCGAACTCCCGGCCCCATGGTCCCAAACCACGTGCGCTACCAACTGCGCTACACCCCGATGAAATATGCTTTTAAATATTACAATAACTTTTTAAATATGTCAACAAAAATTTTAAAAAAAATTAAAAAATTTTCACATTATTTTTTTTATGAATTTCAAAAGATTTTTGACAAAATTAGACCTAAATTTTTTTTATCATTTATTTTTTTTAATCTTGTTTGTAATATCATTTTTACATAACAAAGGGGGACATTTTCATAATGGAAATTAAGTACAGAAATTATAATAATGTGTTGTATGTAATGCTTGATGGCGAACTAGATGAATACACAGCAAAGTATACTAGTAAAAAATTAGACGAAATATTTTTATCAACAATTTCAAAACAAATAATTATAGATTTGTCTGAATTGAAATTTATGGATAGTACCGGCATAGGCGTGTTAATAGGAAGATATAAAAAAATGAAAAATAAGGGAATAAGTATTTTTATTACAAACCCTTCTTATCATGCAGAGAAAATTTTTAAGTTAACGGGACTTTACGAAATTATGCCAAAAATATCTTAGTAGTGAGGAGTTTTGATATGTTAAAAGATTTAAATAAAGAAATCAATCAAGTAGAAATAAAAGTTAAAGCTTTATCGATAAACGAAAGCTTTGTGCGAGCAAGTGTTGCTGGCTTTTGCTTGCAACTGAACCCAAGTATTGATGAACTTACAGATATTAAAACAGCAGTGTCAGAAGCAGTTACAAATAGCATTGTTCATGCTTATCCAAATAAAGAAGGAGATATTTTAATAAAGGTTAGTATTTTTAATGACACTGTTAAAATAGAAGTAATTGATTATGGCGTAGGCATTGAAAATGTAGAAGAAGCCAAAAAGCCTTTTTATACTACAAAGCCAGACCAAGAACGCAGTGGAATGGGTTTTACTGTAATGGAAAGCTTTATGGATGAGATAAGTGTAGTAAATAATAACCTAGGTGGTTTAAAGGTTATAATGAGTAAAAAAATAAAGGAAGGAAATTCTCAAAAGATAAAAAATTTTAACTAGGGGTTTGTTTTAAAAGGAATTGTGTAAAATTTTATGCTTGAATATTCTACTACTTTAGAACTTTTAAAAAAGGCAAAGTTGGGTGATGATGTAGCTAAAAACCTTTTAATAGAAAACAATTCTCCTTTAGTTAAAAGTATTGTTAGAAGATATAGAAATAAAGGTGTAGAGTATGATGACTTATATCAATTAGGATGCGTAGGCTTTGCAAAAGCTATAAACAATTTTGACGAAAGTTTTAATGTTAGGTTTTCCACTTATGCAGTGCCTATGATAGCTGGTGAAATAAAAAGGTTTTTAAGAGATGATGGTTCTGTAAAAGTTTCTAGGTCTATTAAAGGGCAATATTATTTAATGCAAAAATATATAGACGAAATAAAACTAAATACGGGCGAATCGCCAACAATCAAGCAACTTTCTGAAAAGTTTAACATAGAAGAACCTGAAGTAATGTTTATTCTTGAATCATCTAGAATGCCAGTGTCTATTTACGAGTCGTTAGATAAAGAAAGTAACAATGGGCAAGTAGTTCTTGATAAGTTAGTTAACTTTGATGAAGCTAGCGATATGATAGATAAAATGGCTTTAAAAGATGTTATTAAGGAATTAGAAGATAAAGATAAAAAACTAATAATCTTAAGATATTTTAGAGATAAAACTCAAAGTGAAGTGGCTAAAATATTAAATGTATCACAAGTTCAGGTAAGCAGGTTAGAAAATAAAATTTTAACAAAAATGAAAAATAGATTAAGAGATTGAATTGCTTTTTATTAAGACTTGCGTCATTAGTAATCTCAAAATATTAACTTAAAAGCAACATAATTAAAAAATGTTGCTTTTTATTTTTTTTTAATATATAATCACTTTTGTTAAATTTCATTTGGGGGTATGGCGCAGTTGGTAGCGCGTTTGAATGGCATTCAAAAGGTCACCGGTTCGAACCCGGTTATCTCCACCAAATTAGTCTAAGGTAGGTTTATTTTTTAATAAGTTCTACCTTAGTTTTTTTTATATAATTTATAATTATAACAAAAACTAAGTTGATAAATATCTGAGTATTTAAATTAAGGTGAAATATAATTATAGATGGATACCTCAATATTTTATCAATATAATATTAGTTTGTTATGTTTTAGGTATACTTTTTTCTACAAATTTGATATTATTTGTTTAAGGAGAAAATTGAATGAAATATACTTTAGAAGACTTAAAAAATTTAGATTTAATTGAGCAATTAAAACCATCAGAATTAGAGGATATTGTACATCAATTAACTGATAATATAGAAATGGAAACAGGGATAAAAAAAGAAGATTTAGAATTTTTTAGAGAGCAACAAAAAAAAATGAAAGAAACAAAAAAATATCAAGAAGCTAGTTTTGTAGTTAAAAAGATAACAGATAAGATAATGTCTATTCAGCCAGTGCGTAGGGGTGGATATGCTTATGCTGATTATTTAACAAAAGTTTTATTAAAAACAATGTATGATATCGATTGGAAAACTTCAAATGAATTAAATCCCGATATTTGCTTTGACTAGTTAAAAAATTAAATCTCAACTCTTTAATATAGTAATAAATATTGACAAAATTGCAATAAAAAGCATTGACATTTTTAGTTAAAGTTATTATAATAGTCGTGCTATGTTATTAAATATTATTAAAGCAAAGGCAGAACAAGGCAAGGAAATTGATTTTGATGTTAATTTTAACCTTGATGATAAGTTTGTTGAGGAACGCAATTATAAGTTCTTAACCCCAGCTTATGTTAAAGGAATTATGAAATATCAAAATGAAGAACTTAACATAAATGCCAAAGTTACTTTTAAATTATTAGTAGTATGCGATAATTGTGGTGAGGAATTCGAAAAAGAATTTGTTTTTGATTTCAACGAAAAGTTTGTAGAACAATATAATTCTCATGATGAAGAAGATTATGTTATTAAACAAACTTGCGTAGAAATAGATAAGCCTGTGTATGACGACCTATTACTCAATATGCCAACAAAAATCTTGTGTAGGGAAGATTGCAAAGGATTATGTTCAGTATGCGGTAAAAATAAAAACTTGTATACTTGTAACTGTGAAGTATTAATGGATGAACTTGAAGACATAGAAAATCCATTTAATCAATTAAAATTATTAGGAGATAGAGAAAATGGCAGTACCAAAAAGAAAAGTAAGTAAAGCAAGAAGAAATAGTAGAAAAGCAAATTGGAAAGCTTCAGCTCCAACATTAGTAGAATGCCCACATTGCAAAGCAATGATTAAATCACATACAGTATGTGGTTCTTGTGGCTACTATGATGGTAAAGAAGTTATTGCTGTAAAAAGTAAAGATAATGAAGAAAAATAAGGTTTAAATATACTTAGTTGTCAAAGGCAAAGAGGTTTTTAATAACTCTTTGTTTTTTGGTATAAAAAAGTAGAATATTGACTTAATACTTATAATATGTTATAATTTGTTTAGAAGATAGAGGTGCGGTTTTTATAAGTAATTAATAAGAAACAGTAATTGCTTGTTAATAAAAGGAAAAATCGCCGAAATCATAAAACACAAACTGTAATTGTTTTATGGTTGGTTTAAGGTAAAATATATCTTAAATTGTCATAACTTTTGTTATGGAGAGCTATCAAGACAATGGTTAAAAACTAAAACCACGGTTTTGAAAGTTCGAAATCGTGTTTTTTTTATAAACTTTGATTTTGAATTAAGCAAATCTATTCTTCGTGTACAACAGGAGAAATATATGGATTTAAGAGATTATGTAGCAAATAGAATAGATAAAGAAAATGCGAACTTAAAAAACCCGCATTTAAGATTTGATACTATGCAAGATGTTAACGAAATTGCACAGTTATATAAAACTTTTGATGGAATGAAACGTCAAATGAGACCTTTAAGCTCTGAAAAAGTTAATGAATATTTAGAAAAAGGATATGCTTTTGTTGGTGCTTATATGGATAAAGAACTTGCTGGAATAGTTGTAAGCAAGCAATTACCAGAAGAATATCCATATTTTACTTTGCCTAAAAATGAAGAGAAAGGGGATGTTTATACTTTAGGAGGATTGTATGTCCGACCTGATTATCAAGGGTTTGGCATAGCTTCTAAATTATCTAAGATTATTACAAAGGGTACTGAAGATTATGGCAAGTGTACACAAGAAGCCGTAGGTATGGCTTATGAAGTTTCTTATGATAACTTTGGTAGTCTTAGTATTTTAAGTAAACATGGTAATTATATAGGATTTTATGCTGATAGTGATGGTCAAGAAGGTTTGTCAATTTTATTATATAGACCTTATTTACAAGAAGCAGTTAAAGTAGATAAACCTAATATAGTTCTTAATTCTAACGAGCAAGAAAGTTTAATTAGTTTAACAAATGGTTTAAATTACATGGCAGAACAAGAACAAATAGGTGGTTTATCAAAAACTCAGTTTGAACGTGAAGATGGCTCTGTATTAACTACTTTAGTGTTAGATAAAACTGCATTAACAATACCAGAACAAACATTTGAAATGATTAATGGGTAAAAAAATGAAAAATTTAAATAATACGGTTATTAATTTTTTTGAAGAAATTTCTAAAATACCTAGAAATTCTGGCAACGAAAAACCTATTCAAGAATATCTTATAAACTTCGCTAAAGTAAGGAATTTACCATATTATTCAGACGATTATGGCAATGTTATCATTTACAAAAAAACTAATGATAGCGAACCTATAATATTGCAAGCTCATACAGATATGGTTTGTGTCAAATCTTTGAAATCAAAAGTTGATTTTGATAAAGATGGCATTAGCATAATTAAAAAAGGTAATTTTCTTACAGCAAAGGGTACTTCTTTAGGTGCAGATAATGGCATAGGTATGGCACTAATTTTAGATGTTTTAGATAGTAAAATTCCTTGTAATATAGAAGCTGTGTTCACAGCAAACGAAGAAACTACTATGCAAGGAGCGTATCAAATAGACGTTAAAAAATTAAAGTCAAATAAAATGCTTTGCCTTGATGGCTTTGATGATAATACAATAATAACTTCAAGTGCAGGTTTTGTTGATTTTTATGCAACTTTTAATAATGAAAAAATATTTTTAGAAAATACAACAGAAGTTAAAACATTTAAATTAACTGTTACAGGTTTATTAGGCGGACATTCAGGTTTTGATATAAATAAAAATCGTGGTTCAAGCCATAAAATTTTAGCAAAATTATTAACAAAAATACCAGGCGTTGAAATAGTAAAATTTTATGGTGGCCATAATTATAATGTAATCCCATCCAAATCTGAATGTATTTTTACTACTAAATTAGCAGAGAAAGATTTAAAAAACACAATAAAATATTTTTATATAGAAAATAAAAAGATTTACAAAACATTAAAAATTAAATGCGCAAGGCAAATTAATCAAACGCTTGTTTTAAAAAATGGTAAAGATTTTATAAATTTTATTGATAAATTTAAACAAGGTGTTTTAGAAAACGATGATAACAATAATGTTTTGTCTTCCCAAAACATATCAGAAGTAAGTGCTGAAAATGGATATCTAAAAATAGGTATAAGATGCATAAATAAAGATAAAGAAAAAGAAATAGTAAAAAATTTAAAAAATCTTTGTAATGAATTTAATATTAAAGGGGAAGTTTTAGATAGCCAGCCAGCATTTAATACTTTACCTAACTCAAGTTTATTACAAAACTTAAAAAATAGTTCAACAAGTAAAGTAAGTGATGTTAAATTACATATAGCCGTTGAATGTGGAATTTTTCAAGATAGAATGAAAAATTTAGATGTGGCTATAATCTCTCCAAAAATTATAGATGCTCATTCAACTAATGAAAAAGTTGAAATTTCTTCTATTTTTAACACATCAACATGGTTAAAAAACTTTTTAACAAATATACAAAAATAAGTGGCATTTTTTATTAAAAGAGAATAGAATATTTAAAATTGATATTTTAATTAGGAGATTATTTATGAATATAGCTGTTGTGGGCGCTAGCGGAATGGTTGGCAATAAATTTATTCAAGTATTGCAAGAAAGAAACATTAAAGCTGATAATTTTTATCTATATGCAAGTAGTAGAAGTGCAGGTAAAAAAGTAAAATTATTTAATAAAGAGTATGAAATTATTGAACTTAAAAAAGAAAATATAATTGATAAAAAAATAGATTTTGCGTTATTTTCAGCTGGCGGAAGTATTTCAAAAGAATTTGCACCTATTTTTGCTAATCATGGGGCTATTGTTATAGATAATTCAAGTGCTTGGAGAAGAGATAAAGATATTCCTTTAGTTGTTCCTGAAGTTAACCCAGAAGATATTTTATGGAATAATGGCATTATAGCAAATCCAAACTGTTCAACTATTCAAGCAATTTTACCTTTAAAGGCTTTGCATGACAAATTTAAAATAAAAAGAATTGTATATTCAACTTACCAAGCAGTATCAGGTGCAGGTCAAAAGGGATATTTAGATTTAGAAAATGGCGTTAAAGGAATGCCTCCTCAAAAATTTGTTCATGAAATTTTTTCAAATACATTACCTCATATTGATGATTTCTTGGATAATGGTTATACAAAAGAAGAGGAAAAAATGATTTTCGAAACACGTAAAATATTGCATGACGAAAATTTAAAAATTACAGCAACTACAGTTCGTGTTCCTGTTTTTGATTGCCATAGTGAAAGTATTAATATTGAATTTGAAAAATCTTTTGAAATGAGTGAAGTGTATAAAGCTTTAGAAGAATTTGAAAATATTATTGTTATGGACGACCCAAAAAATAATATTTATCCTATGCCAAGTATTTGTAAAAATAAAGACGAGGTATATGTTGGAAGAATTAGAAGAGATTTTTCTGTTGATAATGGTTTAAATATTTGGGTTGTAGCAGATAACATCCGTAAAGGTGCAGCTACAAATGCTATACAAATATTAGAAAAAATATTACAATTTAAAAAGGAAGGTAAAATGTAATGAAATATTGTTTTAAAGGAAGTGGTGTTGCTTTAATAACTCCTTTTAATAAAAATGGTGTAGATTTTGAAGCATTAGAAAAATTAATTAATTATCAACTAGAAAATAAAACAGATGCCATTGTAGTACTTGGTACAACAGGTGAACCATCTACAATGACAACAGAAGAAAAACATGCTGTTATTGAAATTTCAAAAAAATTAATAGGAAATAAATCTAAACTTATAATAGGTACAGGTGGAAACAATACACAAAAAGTTATAGAAGATAGTTTATATGCAAAAGAACATGGCGCTGATGCACTTTTAATTGTTACACCTTATTACAACAAATGTACTCAAAACGGGCTTGTTAAACACTATGAAGCAATAGCTAACGCAGTTAAAATGCCTATTATAGCGTACAATGTTCCAGGTAGAACAGGTGTAAATATTAATCCAGAAACAGCAATTAAACTTGCAGAAATTCCTGAAATTGTGGGAATAAAAGAAGCAAGTGGAAATATTAATCAAATTGTAGCATTATGCAAATCTTTAAAAAACAAAATTGCTATTTATTCAGGTGAAGATAGTTTAAATTATGTAACCATGACACTTGGTGGATTAGGTTGTATTAGTGTTACTGCTAACGCTTTACCAAAACAAGTAAAAGAAATGATGGATGATTGCTTAAATAATAATTATTCTTCAGCTTTAATTAGACATGAAGAATTATTAGAGTTAAACAAAAATATGTTTATTGAAGTTAATCCTATCCCTGTTAAATATGCTTGCGCTTTAATGGGTTTTGGTGATGGTTCTGTAAGACTTCCATTAACAGAATTAGAAGATAAAAATAAAATAGTTTTAGAAAAAAGTTTAAAAGATTATGGTGTTAAATTTTAGTTAACGCTTTTACTAAAGAATAGTTTTTTAATTTTAAAAAGGGGAGAAAAAATGAAAAAAGTTTTAATTATAGGTTTTGATGGCAGAATGGGACAAGCTATTTTCAAAAAAATATCTAATGTAGAAGGTTTTGAAGTTACAGAAGGGCATGTTTTTGAACAAAATGCACCAGCTCTTAGGGAACAATATCCTCAAATTAATTTCTTTTCCTCTATTAATCAATCTAAAAATTGTGATATTGTAGTAGATTTTTCACATCATTCATTAACAAATGGCATTATTGATTTTTGCGTAGAAAACAAAAAAGCTTTAGTTATAGGGACTACTGGTTTAAGCGAAGAATTAGAAAAAAAACTTGTAGAAAGTTCCAAGATTATTCCTATATTTAAATCATCAAATATGAGTGCGGGCGTTTTTGTTATGTTAAATTTAGTAAAGCAAGCATCAAAAATGCTTGATGGTTGGGATGTTGAAATTATTGAAAAACATCACAAAGGCAAAAAAGATGCTCCAAGCGGTACGGCATTTATGATTGCTCAAGAAGTAACTGATATAAGAAAAGATGCAGAACTTGTTTTTGGTAGAAATCCAGCTTCACCTATGCGTTCAGCACAAGAAATAGGTATACATGCTATTCGTGGTGGTGGCGCAGCAGGAGAGCACGAAATAGAATTTTATAATGGTAGTGAAGTAATTAAAATTACTCATGAAGCATATTCTAGGGAAAGTTTTGTAGACGGTGCTGTTAAAGCAACAGTTTTTTTAGCTACAAAAGAACCAGGATATTATACAATGAAAAACCTTTTTGACTAATTTTTAATACAATGAATTATAGGTAGGAAAAATGAACAAAAATATTGTTTGTAAATTTGGTGGAACTTCACTAGCAAGTTCTGAAAACATAAGAAAAGTTAAAGAAATAGTTTTGGGCGATAATAAGCGTTTTGTAATTGTTTCAGCCCCAGGTAAAAGAACAAAAGATGATACAAAAATTACTGATTGTTTAATTGATTGCTATAAAAAATCTAAAAGTGGTGAAGATTATTCTCAAAGCTTTAAATTTTTTAAAGACAGATTTGAACAAATTAAAAAAGATTTAAGTGTTGATATTGATTTAACCCCATTTTATGAAGAATTAAATGATAATTTATCTTCTCATAAGAGCTATGATTATATTGTTTCTCGTGGGGAGTTCTTTTCAGCCAAAGTTATTTCATTATTTTTAGGTTATGAATTTTTAGATGCTGCAAGTTTTATCACTTTTGCAAACGATGGTTCTGTTGAGTTGGATACAACAAAACAAAAATTTTTATCTTTAATTCAAAACAATAAAAATTATGTTATCCCGGGCTTTTATGGTATAGATTGTAAAGGAAAAATTAAAACTTTCACAAGAGGAGGTTCTGATGTTAGTGGGGCTATAGTTTCAGCTATAAGCAACGCTAAGGTATATGAAAACTGGACAGATGTTGACGGTTTCTTAGCAGCTGACCCAAGAATTTGCCCAAATCCTCCTTTAATTAGTGAATTAAGTTATCACGAGTTAAGAGAATTATCATATATGGGCGCTAATGTACTGCATCAAGATTGTGTTAGGTTTTTAAGGGAAAATAATGTTGTATTAAATTTAAGAAATACATTCAATCCTACCTGCGAGGGAAGTTTAATTATGCCAGATAATAAAAAAATTAAGCATACAAAGCTTACGGGTATTGCAGGTCAAAAGGGTTTTACTATCATTCATATAGATAAATTTGCTGTTAATGAAAGTTTAGGTATAATCGAAAAAATTGCAACCATATTAAAGAAACATAATATTTCTGTTGAACATATACCAACAAGCATTGATTCTATTTCAGTAATTGTTAAAAGTTATTATGTAAATTCAACAAATTTGAAAGAAATCATTGATGAAATTAATACTAAAATTAAACCAGATAATTTAGAAATTATAGAAAACGTTTCGTTAATTTCAGTAGTAGGAAATCTACTAAAAAATGATTTAAGGGTTGAAAATCAAGTTTTTCAAAGTATTTATAAATCAGATGCCGAAATAATAACCTTAAACAAAGGGGCTGGCGGAATATCAATTATATTTGGTGTTTATGAAAAAGATTTTGATAGAACAATGAAAACCCTTTATTCTTCTTTATTTTAAAATAATAATTAAGCATATAAAATTAAAAAAAGTAACATAAATTTGTGATATGTTGCTTTTTTTATTTGTTTAAATTTGTTTTATTGTGTATAATATTTTAGTTTAAATTGGGGGTTTTATATGAAAATAGTTGTAGATGCTTATGGCAATGATTTAGGACCAAGTCAACCAGTAGAAGCAAGTATTAAAGCTATTAATTTATATGAAGATATTGATATAATTTTATGTGGTAAGGAAAACGAACTGAATGAACTTTTATCAAAACATGAGTATGACAAAAATAGAATAGAAATTGTTGATGCTTTAGACGTAATTACAAATGAAGAAGTTCCAACAGAAGCTGTAAAAACAAAACCTAATTCAAGCTTAGTTAAAGCTTTTGATACATTAAAACAAAATGACGACGTTGTAGGTCTTGTTTCATGTGGATCTACAGGCGCAGTTCTTACAGGTGCTTTTTTAAAAGTAGGAAGAATTAAAGGTATTTCAAGACCTGCATTATGTCCTATTTTACCCACAAAAAATGGTGGGCAAGTAATGTTAATAGATTCTGGTGCTAATATAGATTGCAAACCTATTAATATTTGTCACTTTGCTTTGTTAGCATCTAGTTATGCAAAGGCATTGTTTAATATTGAAAACCCAAGAGTAGCACTTTTAAATATAGGTACAGAAGATAAGAAAGGCAATGAGTTTTGCCATGAATGTTTTGCAGAACTTAAAAAAATGCCTATTAATTTTGTTGGGAATATGGAAGCTAGGGACTTTTTAAGTGGAAACTATGACATTGTTGTTGCAGATGGTTTTTATGGAAATATACTTTTAAAGTCTGTTGAAGGAACCGTTGGCTTTGTAACAGATATACTTAAAAAGGAAATTAAATCAAGTTTCTGGTCAAAAATAGGTTCTTTGTTTATGAAGAAAACCTTTAAAAATCTAAAAGCTAACTTAAATTATAATAATTACGGCGGTGCAGCTTTTTTAGGTGTAAAAAAACTTGTTGTTAAGGGGCATGGAGCTAGTGATACTTTAGCTTATTTAAGAAGTATTGAACAAGTAAGAACTTTGCACAATAAGGAATATAGCAAAATAATAGAAGAAGAATTAAATAAGATAGGAGATAGCGTAAATGGTTGATTTTGATATTAAAAAAATTGAAAGAATTATCCATTATGGTTTTAAAGATAAACAAATTTTAAAAACAGCTTTTACTCACTCGTCTTATGCTAACCAAAATGCGGTAGCCAGCAATCAAAGGTTAGAATATCTTGGCGACTCTATATTAAACTTTGCTGTTGCTGATTATCTCTACAACAATTTTGATGTCGAAGAAGGTCAAATGAGTAAATGGCGTTCTAAAATGGTAAACAGCGATAACCTAAGTGGAATTATCGATGCTTTAGGTCTTGATAAATACTTATTATTAGGTAGTAGTTTTAATAAACAAGAACCAGCTAAGTCTATAAAGGAAGATTTGTTTGAAAGTCTTGTTGGGGCTATATATCTAGATAGTAGCTTAGAAAAAGCAAAGAGATTTATCTTTAGATTTATAGATATTAAAAAAGCAATAAAGAAAAAAGATTTAGATTATAAATCTCTTTTACAAGAAGAAGTGCAAAAGGTTAAGGGGGCTAATTTAGTTTATTTTACTTATGAAATGCCTCAACAACCTGGTGTTTTTTGTGCCGAAATATATATTAATGATGTTTTTGTTTCAAGAAGCATGAATACAACAAAAAAACAAGCACAAATAGATTGTGCTAAATTAGCTTTAAGTGATAAAGTTTCATTAAAAAAAGTCATTAAAGGCGAGTAAAATAATTAAAAAATAAAGAGGAAATTTAAATTGAACTTCAAGAAAATAGAACTAGCAGGTTTTAAATCGTTTGCAGATAGGCTTGATATTAAATTTGAGCCAGGTATTACCGGAATTGTAGGCCCAAATGGATGTGGCAAGTCTAACGTTTCAGATGCTATAAGATGGGTTTTGGGTGAACAAAGCACAAAATTATTGCGTGGTAATAGCATGCAAGATGTTATTTTTAATGGCACAGAAAAACGCAAAAGCATGTCTTATTGTGAAGTATCTTTGTTCTTTGATAATTCAAAAAGGTTTTTTAACCTTGATTTTGACGAAGTGTCTTTTACTCGTAAACTTTATAGGTCGGGCGAAAGTGAGTATATGATTAATGGTACTCCTTGCCGTTTAAAAGATATTACTAGTGCTTTACATGACTCTGGCGTAGGTAAAGATGGTTATTCAATTATCGGGCAAGGTAAAGTTGAAGAAATTATCAGTGCAAAACCAGAAAATCGTCGTGCTATATTTGAAGATGCTGCTGGAATTTCAAAATTTAAACAACGTAAAGTTGAAGCAGAAAGAAAACTTGAAAGAACTCAGGAAAACTTAAATAGAGCTTTAGACGTTTTGGCAGAACAAGAACGTCAATTAGGCCCTTTGAAAAAACAAGCCGAAAATGCTAAATTATATTTAGAATTTAAAGAACAACTAAAGTCTTTAGAAGTTAATGCATATATCTATCAGTATGATTCAGCTAGTGACACAAAACAAGCTATTCAAACTAAAATAGATGGTTACGCTGAAGAACTTAATTTAAAACAATCTAATTTTGACCAAACAACCATTAGTTATAACAATAAAATGGAAGAAATTTCTAATATAGATAGAAATTTACAAGATTTAAACGATAAAATTTTATCTATGACTGTTAAGCTTGAAAAAAGAGCGGGTGAAACTAATGTTTTAAAGGAAAGATTAAGATTTTTAACGGAAGAAAAAGATAATCTTACTCAAGAACTAGAAAAAGAATCTTTAAATAAAGATAATTCACTTAAATTAATTAAATTAAATGAAGATTTAAAAAATGAAAAAGAAGCGCAGTTAAAAGATACTAATTACAAATTAGTAGATTTATCAGATGCATATTTAAAAATAGTAGATGAGCTTACAACAAGCGAAGATGAAGCTTCAAAAAAGCAAAAAGAAATGATTGATGAGTTATCTAAAATGACAGATATTAAGTCTAATATTTCAGCTTTAACAGCTCAAAAAGAAGCTTATTTAAATAATATTACTGATATTGAAGGTAGAATTTATACTCTTCAAAGCAAAATTAAAGAAAAGGAAAGTTCTTTAAAAGAAGCTACTGAAGTTTCTAGAAAAGCAGAAGAAACTCATAGCAAATTAGTAAAAGAAAATGAACAATTACAATTAAATATAACAAACATTCAAAATAGTTTAAAAGAAGTTAATGATAAAATTAACCAAAGTACTTCAAGTATTCAAATTTTGCAAAATCGTAAAAAAGTTTTAGAAGATATGCAAAAAGACTTTGAAGGATTTAACTATACTGTTAAACGTCTTATGCAAGATAGCAAAAATAATAAGGCATTACAGGAAAAAATAGTGGGTCTTGTTGCTTCTTGTATGACAATTCCTAAAGGTTATGAAACAGCAATAGAAGTAGCTCTTGGTGGAGCAGTACAAGATGTTATTACTAGAAATGAAGAAGACACAAAGTTCTTAATTAACTATTTAAAACAAAATAGCTTAGGTAGAGCAACTTTCTTGCCTATTTCTTCTATGAAAATAAGATTATTAAATGATGTGGAAGCTAGTATTGTAAGAAAAAACAAAACTTTGGGAGTCGCTTCAAACGTAATAAAATATGAACCTAATTTAAAATCTATTTTTGAATCTCTTTTAGGAAGAACGGTTATTGTAGATAATATAGATAACGCCGTAAGCCTTGCTCGTCAAGCAAATTTTTCATTTAAAATTGTTACCCTTGATGGTGAAGTTATTAATCCTCAGGGTTCAATGTCGGGTGGTAGTAAAAAAGCAGTATCTTCAAGCTTATTAATGAGAGATAATGAAATAGAAAATATTGCAAATCAAATTATAAAAATTTCAAACTATTTTAATGAATTAAAAGTTAAGAAAACAGAATCTGAATCAAAATTATCTACTTTACAAAAAGAATCATATTCTTTAAATGAAAAGATAATTGTAGCTCAAATAGAAAATGCTAAACAAGCACAAAACTTAGAGCAATTAAGTGTTTATGTTGATGAACTTAATAAAGAAAGAATTAATTTAAGCCAAGAAAAAATTAATTATAGTAGTAAAATAGAAGTTATTACTAATGCTATTAATAATTCAGGTTATAACGAGAACTCATCAATAGGAAGTTCACAGGAAATAGAAAATAATCAAAAAGTTTTTGCTTCACTTAGAAGCAAAAGAGATGAATTACAAAATCAAATTACCGAATTAAAAATTAATAAAACTGCCTTAGATAGTGATTTAAATTCATTACGTACTGAAATTGAAAGACTTGACACATATATTAAACAAGTAGACTTTAATATAGTTGAAATTAATGAAAACTTAGAAAAAGTAACAGAGAATATCTTAGGAATTGAAGAAATTGTTAGCACGCAAATCGACCAGTCGGACGACTCTGAAACTAAGCAAGGAATTGAAGATGCTAAAACTAAGTTAAGCTCTTTAGATGGTAAAAAGCAACTATTGCAAGAACAAATTAAACAGCTAGATGAAGATAAATCTAGATTAATGTCAGAAATTAATGTTGTTCAAGAAAAGAAATATCAACAAGAGATGGCTCTAGCTAAAGTTGATACTGATATAGAAGCTATGCAAGAAAAAATATTTGAAGATTATGAGTTAACTTATGCTTCATGCTTGCCATTTAAAGTTGAAGATTTTGATATCAAAGAGGGTATGACTCAAATTAATAAAATAAAAAGAGATATTTCAAAACTTGGTTATATCAACGTTAACGCTATTGAAGATTGTAAAGATTTATTAGAAAGATATGAAGCACTTAGTGCCCAAGCAGAAGATTTATCTACAGCTAAGGAAGATTTAATTAAAA
>CALATF010000054.1 GCA_937891595.1 uncultured Clostridia bacterium | reverse complement strand
GGAGCAACAGGTCCAACAGGAGCAACAGGTCCAACAGGAGCAACAGGTCCAACAGGAACAACAGGCCCAACTGGAGCAACAGGCCCAACAGGTGCTACAGGTTTAATAGGGCCAACTGGCCCTACGGGGTTAACTGGTGCCACAGGTTTAACTGGACCTACTGGAGCAACAGGACCTATAGGGTTAACGGGTCCAACTGGCTTAACCGGAGCAACAGGTCCTACTGGTGCAACAGGACCAACTGGAGAGGTAGGCCCAACAGGGCCATCTGGCGAAATAGGCACAACCGGTCCAACAGGACCAACCGGTGCCACAGGACTAACTGGAGAAATAGGTCCAACAGGACCAACAGGACCTACCGGGCCTACAGGTGCAACAGGCGAAGTGGGACTAACAGGTGCGACAGGACCAACAGGCCCAGCAGGTCCAGTGGCAATTAGAAATATTGCAAACTTTACTAGTGCTTCAGCAGGCCCTTTAGCAACGAATGATGAAATTCCTTTGCAAAACAACATAAACTTATCACCAACTATAATAGAGCATACTGATGGAAGCACTGATATTGTTTTAGCTGATGAAGGCAACTATTTAATTTCGTATAATGCAACAGGCGAAACAGCAAGTACTACGGATGAAATATCGTTAGCAGTATCTGCTGACGGAACTATCATTCCTCAAAGCAGTTCAACTGCAAATGCTAATGGGGATAATTTGGCAAATTTATCTAATAGTTTTATTTATAACAATACAGCGGGTACGGGAACGATTATTAGCTTAGTAAATACTTCTACTGCAAGCGACGTAACTTATACAAATGTTAATTTGATTGTAGAAAAACTAGATGCCTAAATAAAAAGGTGGGGATAATTTTAAACCCACCTTTTTTTAATTATATTATTTTAATTAATTCTATCGTTTTTAAATAAAATAAAAATTATAAAAAATATTTTTAAATTTTGTTATAAAGTGTTAAAGTATTTTCATAAAAGGAAATTTATTTTGACTAATTTTGAAATTTTAGCCCCAGTTGGTGATGAAAAAAATTTTTATATGGCAATTAATAATGGTGCTGATGCAATATATCTAGGGCTTAAAAACTTTAACGCAAGGGATAAAGCACAAAACTTTGATTGCGAAAATATAAGGCATTATGTACAATTTGCTCATTTGTTTGGAGTAAAAGTTTATGTAACTATAAACATTATTTTAACTAATGAAGAAATTCCCTTATTGCTTGAAATGGTTAAAAGGTGTGTTGAAAGCAAAGTAGATGCTTTTATAGTTCAAGATCTAGGTGTTGCTTATTTACTAAAAAACACATTTAATAATATTGTACTGCATGCTAGCACACAAATGGGTATTCATAATTTAGAGGGTGCTAAAATAGCTGAAAAAATGGGCTTTAGTCGAATTGTGGTAAGCCGTGAAACTAGCAAAGAAGATATTATTGATATAAAGAAAAATACTAATCTTGAAATAGAATATTTTGTACAAGGTGCCTTATGTGTGTGTTTTTCGGGTAACTGTTATTATAGTAGTATAGAAAAAAATGAAAGTGGAAACAGAGGCAGATGCTTACAGTTTTGTAGGCTTTTGCATACGGCGTATTGTAACGAGCAAAAAGTTAACAAAGGCTTTTTGCTTTCTACCACCGATTTATGTTTGCTTGATAGGTTAAAAGAATTAAAGGAATTAGGAATATGCTCATTAAAAATAGAAGGTAGGTTAAGAAGACCAGCTTATGTAGGGTACCTTACAAAAATTTATAGCCAGGCAAAGGTTGCTTTACAACAAAACAAAAATATCAATATTAATGAAAATTTAGAAAATATAAAAAAATTATTCTATCGAGGAGAATATAATAAGGGAATTTATTTAAACCAAATTAATAATAAAAATATTATAAATTCACAGTTTCAAAACCATAGAGGAGTTCTTATAGGTAGAGTATTAAATGTTCAAAAATTTAAAGATATTTATCAAATTTTAATAGCAACAAATGGGTATCAAATAAATAAAAATGATGGATTGAAATTTGTCTATAACAATAATGAATTAAGTTTGGGTGTAGGTAGTGTTAAAAGGGGTATAATAAAAAACGAGTATTTAATTTATACAAAAACCCAAACAAAAGAAGATAGCGAAGTTTATTTAACGGTAGATAGCTCGTGGGAAAATACTTGTGAAGAAAATTTACAAAAAATAAAGATTGATGCATATTTTGAAGCAAAGCTTGGTAAAAAACCTTTGCTTAAACTTAAAAGTGGTAATATAGAAATTTCCCAAGTTTTGTTTGAAAATTGTCAAAAGGCAATTAGTCAGCCTATTAACTATAATCAAGTAAAAGAAACATTAAATAAAATGGGAGATGAGCCTTTTTATATGGATAAATTAACTTGTGATTTAGACAATGTTTTTATTGTAAAATCACAGTTAAACGAGCTAAGAAGAAAAGCAATAGAGCTACTAAAACAAAAATTAATTAATAGTTTTGAAAATAAAAATTGTAAAAAGATTGAAGTTGACTTTAGTTTTTATAATAAAACTTTAGACGAGCAAAATGTTAATTTCAACTTAGAAAATAATAAATATGTTGTTGTAAATGAACAGACTAATTTAGAAAGCATAAAAGAAGAAGATTTTAACTACGTATTTTCTCCTATTAATTTTAATATTAATGTTGTTATAAGTTTTTTAAATAAAGTAGGGAATAATAGCAAAAAAGTTTATTTAAATATGCCAAAATATTTAAGAAAAGAAGATTTTGTAGTTGTTAATGAAATTTTAAATAATTTAGATAAAACTAGAGTGGGTTTAGTAGCAAATAATATTTATGCTTTAAGTTATATACAAAAAGGTTTTGAGGTTTTAGGTGGTGTTTATTTAAACATAGCTAACCATTTTTCTGCAATATATTTAAAAAATCTTGGTGTAACTAATTTCGTAAAAACTTTTGAAAGTTTTGCAAATAGCTTTGATGAGGGGTTAATATATGTAGGAAAACCCGCCTTAATGACTTTATGCCATTGCCCTTTTAAAACTTCTTACAATTATTCAAAATGTCAAGATTGTAAATTTACAGATAATTTAATTTATAAAAACCAAAGCGGAAAGCAAATGCGTGTAGTTAAAACTAAAATAATTAATTGTTTATTCGAGTTAATTTCCCAAGAAACAGTTAACAAAAATAAAGCTTATAATAAAAATGTGTTTTTAGATTTTAGGTGGTAAAAAGGTAAAATAATATAAAAATATCAAAAGAAAAGAATTGAATGGTTTTCAATTCTTTTCTTTCTAATAAAAATTGTTTTAAAACTAACTTGAAAAATTTTCAAGTAGATTGTTGGTCAAAAAGCAATACAAAAAGCTTTTTGATATGTTATAATTTTTTTGTTATTAGGAGTTTTTATGCAAAATAGTTTCGGTGAATTTTTAAAACAAAAAAGACAAGAAAAAAGTTTAACACAAAAAGAGTTGTCAAAATTGTTAATTATTTCTGAATCGGCAGTTAGTAAATGGGAAAAAAACATTGCACACCCCGATATAACCTTACTTCCTAAGTTATCAGAGATATTAGGAGTGACCGAGCATGAATTAATTACCGCCAGTGTAGACAATAAAGCAAGAGAAGAAAAAGCTCAAGCTAAAAAGTGGAGAGCCTTTTCAATGTCTTGGAGTTTGTTCTTTTACATTTCTTATGGTGTTGCACTTGTTCCTTGTTTTATTTGTAATCTTGCAATAGATAAAACTCTTTCTTGGTTTTGGATTGTTATATGTGCTTTGTTGCTTGCTTTTACTTTTACAAATTTACCAAAGTTAATTAAAAAACATAAACTGATTTTAATTCCACTAAGTATGTTTTTATCTCTTTGTTTACTATTAGCAGTTTGCTGTATTTATACAAAGGGGAACTGGTTTTGGATAGCTACAATTTCTGTTTTATTAGGTTTAGTTACAATATTTATGCCTATTTATATTTCTAAATTTAAATTTTTTAATAAAATAAAAAAATATAATGATTTTGTGTCTATAGCTGTTGATTTTGTTTTATTAAATGTTTTATTAATTATTATAAATGCTTACACAATTAATAATGGTTATTCTTCAGAAGGTTGGTATTTAAAAATAGCCTTGCCTATAATTTGTGTCGTTTATTTAATTTTAAATTTATTTTTATGTGTTAGATTTATAAACATAAATAAGTTCATAAAAACGAGTATTATATTGTTTCTAATAAATATATTTTGTTATGTTTCTCCTTTATTTATTAATGTAAATAATATTTATATTCAAGAGGAATTACAGTCTTTAAATATTTTTAAAGCAAACTTTTCTAACTGGCAAGGGGGAATATCGCTAGAAAGAAATATTCACTGCATTATATTTTTAACTCTTTTAACTTTGTCTATTATATTTTTGTTTGTTGGCTTATTGCTTATTTTTAAAAGAAAAAAGTCTAAATAGGAAAGTTATGTCAATGTAAAAATAAAAAAAGAACTTTACTTAAAAATCAGTAAAGTTCTTTTTTATAAAAATGATTATTTAATAATAACAGTTCCGTCTTCTTTAATTTCTATTGTATCGCCTGATTTAGCAGTTTTTAAAAATTCTTCGCCAAGCTGATCTATTGCTATAATATCACTGTTTTCCCAGTTTTTAGCTAAGATAATCCCTGAGCAGGCAAGAGAGTCGATTGTTTCAGAAAATAGCATTGCTCTTGGGTTAATTTTCATTTGGCAAATTGTTTGTATAACAAGTCCACCAGTTGTTGAACCTATTGTAGTAGGTAGGCAAAGTATTTTTCCAGTAAGTTCTTTTTTATAAATATCAGGGTTGTTTTGGTCGGAAGCTATAACCGTTTTAGCATTTTTTAAAGCACTTTTTTGAAAAGTAGCAAGAGTGTTTACCCCATTTTTACTTACTATTGCTTCGCCAGTGAAATTTCCGCCAGCAATAACGCGTCCTTTAAATTCTTTCATTATTACTTTGCCTCCTTTGTACAAATTACATTTAATAAATCGTCTTCTTTGTAATATTTGCTTGCAGAATATGTTCTAAGCTTATTTGAACATGTGGCAATATAGTTTTTGCCAGCAAGTGGATTATTTGTGTACATAAGTGGACAAATTGAAGAAAGTTTTGCACCTGTAGCAATTAATTTTTGATATAGTTCAGTTTTAACAAATTTTTCTCTAACAGCTGGACTTGTTGTAAGAATAGTTCTTACGCAAACTTTTTTTCTGCCAACTTCGTTAAGTTTGTTAATAATTCTTTCTGCCCAAGAACATAGTTGATTGTATGAAAGATGTGGACAACCTATAAAAGCAAGTTTTGGTTTTGCGTTAGTTTTTTTCCAAAGAACAGGATAACTTTTATATACCCTTTCAAGTTCTTCGTCATCTATAACATAAGTTTTTGCATCTTTTTTTATAAGTTCTTTACCTTGCTTTTTAGCTTCTGGTGTAAGGTTTTCAATGTGATAAAGGCCAACTGCACCATTTGAAGCAGTGGCAGCTCCAAAATCTTTTAAATAAGTTTTTGCTTCGTCATCTAAACCATTTTTAAAATATTTGTCTAAACCTTTAACAAATGGAACTTGTTCCATAACTTTTAAGCCTATTGCACTCCCTAGAATTTGAGCTTCAGGTTTTTTAGAAGTTTTAACTTCTATTATCCAGTCTGCCTTTCTTCCTTCATCAAGAAGTAAACCGAATTCAGGAACTTTGCCGATAATAGCTGAAAAAATATCTATCATTCCGCTATTTCTATTGCAACGAGCACCTAAAATAGAATTAGCATAAACAACAGCGCTACTTTCAGCCCAACATAAAATATCACCTTCTTTTGGGGTGTTATTTACTTCATCTAAGTAACAAGTGCAAGTAAAATCATTTTCGCCACGAAGCCCAACTTTTTTAAGTTGTTCTTCATACCTTGCTTGTTGACTATACATAATTTTACTAAAAATAAGTTTATTTAAAATATTGCATTTTACATTTTCATAATCTATAGGCCTTGGGTCTACTGTAAAAGGAACTTTGCTTTTAATGCCTGCATTTATAATTTCGTCCATAGTCCTAAACACAGGTTTGAGAAGGCCTATGCCAAAAGAAGTTACTAAGTGTGCGTCGTGGGTGATAGGCACAAGTTTTTTTGCATTAAAAACATCACCAAATTCAACAACAGTTTTCATAATTTTAGCCATTGTTTCGCCTTGACCACCTGCTAAAATATCTTTTTCTTCTTGTGTTAATTTCATTTTTAGGAAATCTCCTTTTAAATATTTAATATGTTAAATAGTTCTACATTTTCTATATGCAGATTTAACAGCTGTGAAAACTTTACCTGGTCGGAAACTATCGCCAACGTTGTAAATTTCTGGAGCTACTTGCTCTTTAACCATGTTAAAGTAAATATTGTCATATGGTCTAATACCAAAAGCAATAACAACAAGGTCAGCAAGTACTTCAACTGTTGTTAATTTTTGTTTTAATTTCTTTTCAAGTGGGTTGTGAATATTGTCTGGTAAAATAGGTTGCCACGTATTGTAAACATAAGGCACTGTGTTTGAAATGTTTTGATTTAAAATTACACTATTATCTTTTATTTCTTTAAAGTCACGATTTGTACTTATTTTTTTGCGGCTGCAAAGATAATAATTTTTTCTTAGAAAAAAAAATTATTTATATCTGAATGTTATACGTCCTTTTGTCAGATCATAAGGGGACATTTCGAGTCTCACTCTGTCGCCAGGGAGTATCTTGATATAGTGCATTCGCATCTTACCTGAAATGTGTGCTATAATTTGAAGTCCGTTTTCCAACTCCACTCTGAACATTGCGTTACCCAATGATTCAATAACTGTTCCGTCTTGTTCTATCGACAATTGTTTTGCCATATAATATTCTTTTTATTTATTGATTTCTTCAATCCATTCAAAACTTGATAATATCTCAGCCTTACCGTTACGTACTGCTACATCATGTTCAAAATGCGCAGCTGGCTTTCTGTCTCTAGTCTTAATAGTCCATCCATCTCTTTCTTGGATGATGTCCTTCTTTCCAAAAGTTATCATAGGCTCTATCGCAATGACAATTCCTTCTGACAACTTTGTTCCAGTACCACGTTTACCATAGTTAGGAACCTGTGGGTCTTCATGCATCTTACGTCCAACTCCATGTCCTACCAATTCACGTACAACTCCGTAACCGAATTGTTCAACATAACTTTGGATCGCATATCCGATATCACC
>CALATF010000053.1 GCA_937891595.1 uncultured Clostridia bacterium | reverse complement strand
TCCGCATTTGCAACTACATTTACTTTGCCGTAATTGAAATTACTTACGCCATTATTAGCAAAGCGAATAGAAATTCTACCAAATAACCCTCCAACATAAACTCTATACTTTGTGTTTGTATTTGCATAAGATGTTTTTGTATTAACAACATCTACATCAGCATAGTTAACGTTATTTGATGCTACAACATTATCTAAGTGCCCTGCTATACCACCGAAAGCATATACTTTATTAGTAGAAGTATTTGAGTAATTGCTATGAACAACACTACCCCTATTTTGGCAATCAATCAAAGTTATAACATCTGTAGTAGACACTAATTGACAGCCTATTATACCACCCGCATATATGTGGCCTGTTACATTATTTCTATTTGTAACAGTTTGTATTGTAGTGTTACCTTTTGAAGCACCTACTAAACTACCTGCATAAAGACCAACTGAATCGCCACCTAATAAATTTACATTTTGTATTGTAGCACTTTCTACAACCCCAAATATACCTGCATATGTAACTATTTTATTATTGTTACTCTTCTCATTAACTGTTGCATATTTAATTGAGTGTGTAAGCCCATCAAAAGTTCCCTTAAATGGGTTATTAAGTGTTCCTATAGGCACCCAATACTTACCACTTAAGTCAATATCGTTTGTTAATACAATTTTTTTGCCTGAAGTATTCAACGTTCCGTTATTAATTAAATTTGCTAATTTTGCAAATTGTTCTGCAGAACTTATTGAAATTGTAGTTTTTGACACATCAAGGACTTCTGAAGCAAAGTCAGACCAAACATAAGTAGAAGCAAATTCAACATTTTGTAAATATTTATCAGCATCTTGATGATTTGCATTTAATAAGAAGTTATCGCCTACTTGCCAGTAACCATTATTCAATAAATCATTATATATAACTTTTTTGCTACTTAAATTAACTGTGAATCTCTCTTCATTATTAGTACCAACTAATAAATCATTAGTTATAAAAGAGCTACTTACATTATAAATATAAAATACCTTTATTTCATTTACTGCATAGGAATAAGTTACTCCATTTCCAGCAGGTTGAGATATTTTATTTATATATACCTTAATATTATTAACTTGATTAGAATTTGGTAATATTTCGTTAACACTTAAATTTAATACTAAAGTTTCTCCATTATTTAAATCTGAAACACCCGAAAATTTTGTAGGTTTTGTCGCACGAGTACTATTTAATAATTCAATATTAGTATTATCGTTTATACTAACTTTAAATTTAATTCCATTAATATAAATATTTTTTACAGTTTTAAAATTTTTTAATGAATTTGTTATATTCCCATCTTTAAATAAAACTATTTCATCTTCAAAACTATCACCATAAACTTGGCTAATAGTAAAATTTTCTGCTCTATTTTTATAGATATAATAAATATTTGAATGGCTACTTAATTCCGAATTATTTTTTATTTCTTCATAATTATTATCATCTTTATAATATATTGTTCCATAAAGAGCTTTTAAATCGTCAATATTTTTCCCACTAACACTAATATTTTTAAATATATTATCAATATTTTCAATATTATTACTTAAACTTAACAATTTATAAATTCTATCTTGTTTGCCTGAAACACTACTTGTATTCTTTTTAGATTCAAGCACATAATTTGCTATTTCTGTATCTTCATAATACATTTCGCTAATAGAATATGGGTATAACATTTGGTTAATATCACTATTGCTTTGGTCTGAAATAGCTGTTCCAAAAGCGTAAATACTTGAAGACTCTATATTAGATGGTGATGTATCTAAAGAGCCAGCAGAATAACCTGGTCTTAAGTATAATTCTGGAGAACTTGCAGTTGCAGTATAAACAGTGTTTGTATAGTAACTATATTTACCACAGAAATCAATCATCTTTGAATATTGACTAACATCTGTAACCCCTGCATCACTAAACACAACAATAATTCCAACAAAACCACTAACTACATTATCTGTACTTAATAAATGTTTATAGTAAGAATAGTCTTTTAATTGCCAGTTGTTTGCTGAAATACAACTTTTAATTTTAACAACATCTTTGCTACCTTGTGCAAGATTATATAAAGCATTTGTATTATAGCGATTATTTATAAGAATTGCTCTATCATTAATAGTTCCTATAAAACCGCCTATAATAAACTCAGCAATTACCGAACCTGTAGCAACAACATTTTCTAATAAACCACCTGCTGCCCTAGCTACTGCGCCACCTGCTAATAAAGCTTTTTTACTTCTAACATCAATAGTAGAAATACAGTTTGATATTGTTCCGTTATTATTAAACCCTACTAAGCCACCTATTCCTATTACATAGGAAGACAATGGTTTAAAATAATCGTTAGCAGTGAAACTAGATTCACCTATTTTTACGCTAGAATTTGTGTCAGCTTCACCATAAGTAATGCTAGAACTTATTATAGTTCCTCTATTTTCACCTACTAAGCCGCCTGCATAAGCAGTTGCAATTAAGTAATTCCTTTCGGTAGCACTTAAAATAGTATTAATGTAGTTAACTACAGTATTTTCTCCTACTAAACCAAATACAGAACCAACAATTCCACCTATAACACCTACGTCTCCAGTTACTGAAACATTGTTTACATTATAGTTTTTTTGTGTTGAAGCATCTTGTATTTCATTACAATCTAAAATACCTATTACTCCACCAGCATAAGAAATTCTAGGAATAATATCGGTGTAATCTTTTTGATTTCTAATTTTAGAAACATATAGCATTACATTTTCTTCACCATTAGAAATTTCTTTAGTTGCGTTTACGTTAGCTGTAACAGAAATATCTTTTAACATTATATTACCTGTTGCAATACCCGCTAATCCACCAACAGCATTTTTACCTTGAATATATGCCGACCTATTTTCAATGCCGTTTATAGTAATGTTGTTTATTATAATTTTTGAAGAATCACTACTTGAAGTTATTTCCCCTGCCAAGCCACCAACAAATTTATGTGAGTTAGATAAAACTTCAACAATATTAAGTTTTAAATTAGAAATCATTGTGTTAAGGCCATATTGTGAAGTTTTAATTCCAGCAAACAAACCAAAGGAATCTTTATTTTGATGTATATTAGTTTGGTTACCTGTAGGGACTTTATTTAAGTAAGAAAGAGATATATTATTAAATTGCATGTAATTTCCTTGAATAATTCCTTGGAAATCTACATAAGCAGTTGTGGCAAACTGATAATTAAAATCTATATCTTTAATAACTCTAAAGAATTTACCTGAAGTATTAGAAGATGTGTAGTGAACAAAAGATTCATAATCATAAATAATTTGAGGGTTTGTTCTTGAACCTACTACATCTGACACATTATTAACATTACTATTATAATGATATTCCGCACTTTCTAATACCCTGTAATTAATAGCAGTAATATTACCTTCTTCATCTTCAATTATTTCAATCGTATCGTTTGCTCTGTAGTTGCTATCTTTTGAAATAATATTGTTATTTTCATCAACTGTAACTATATCTAAAATTTTATTATTATCTTTACCACAATAAGCTTCTGTTATTTTTTTAGTATTAATTGTTTTTCCATCTGCTTTATAGGTTAAAGTATAAACAAGTGTAATACCCTCTATGTCTTTATTAGCATTATAGTTATATGTCAACGTCTTTTTATTTGTATCTTCAATAGTATAGAAAATCAAATCTTCTTCTTTATATTCCCCAGTATAATAAGAACCATCATAATAATTTGTTCTAATTTTATTTCCTGTTCTTATAGGAGCTGTACTATCAATCTTTTTATTTTCACTATTGAAAAATTCTATTACTTCGCTGTAATGTTTATTCTTACCAGTATAAGCTCTTTGGCTTATAGTATTTATTAAAGTGGAAACTATAACAGGTTTACCATCTATAATAACCCAAACATAACCATCTACATAACTTAATTCTTCGCCGTTAGCATAATTGCCTTTATCATAAACTAATGATAAATCAAAGTTAACAAAATTAGTATGTGTTGCAAATTCATCAAAGTCTAAACCCTTAGCTTGTTTAGTTTGTAACGAACTATCCCAAACTAAATTAGACCAGCTTCCCGCAACTTTTAAGAAATAACAATTATTTAATGTTCCGTTAATAGTAATTTTTGTGTAATTTGCTGAATTAGCACCTGCAAAAGCACCCGCAACAGTACTATTATCAGAGCTAGATTTATAACTAATAGAATAGCTTCTAGATATAACACTTGAAGATGTGTCTTGGTAAACAAAACCAGCAATATATGTTGAAGAAGAAAGAGAGATATTAGAATAGCAATCAGATATAATGCCTTGACTAGTATGAACAAAACCACCAACTATACCTTTAGCACTAATACCTGCGCCTGTGTTACGAATATCATTATCTGTTTCGTTTCTCTTACCTTGAACATAACATTCGTTGATTTCACCACTATTTATGTAAACAAAACCACCTGTATTATTGCTAGATAAATTATTTATTGTACTATCATCAAAATATGAAGAAACAATTTTACCATAATTTTCACCAACAAAACCACCTGTTAAACCATAACAATTCATTTCAAATAAAACAACTTTACAATTTGTTATATAACCTGTTTCGCTATTACTTGCAACCAAACCGCCGTTTAATGTATTAGCAATTGTACCTTGACTAGAGTCAACATTTAAAGCCAAACTAATTTTTCCAGTAACTTTACAATTTGTAAGAGTGCCTTTATTTGTACCAGCTATACCACCAAAAACAACTTTATCCGACCTTGTTATACTTTGACTTAATCCTGCTGAGCCAGGAATAATTTCTTCATTTACATATGAAACACTATTTGTATAGTTAACAGTAACATTATATAAAATAGTATCTGTTTCAACTGTGTCAAATAAAGCCAAAGTACAATTTTGACCGTTTATAACTTCTTCAGCAAAACTAGTAACATATATCGTATGGTCATTTCCGTCAAAAGTAGAAATTTTAGTATTTATAGGTGTGTAATTATTTAAAACTATGTCATTTACAAGTCTATAATCTAAACCAGGTTGCATATCCATAAATTCTTGTGCAGTTGAAATAGGAATTGCATTGATAAGGTCAGATTTATAAGTAAAGTTTAATATAAAGTCTTTATTTATATTAAATACGCCTTTATATTTTGTATTAGATGAAGATATGTCATAATCTTTAACATTAGGTATACCTTCTATAATTTTTTCTTGTTTATCAATACTTGAATAAGCTAGTTTTAAATTTAAAGCCATTTCTGTATTTGTATCGATTTGCATGCCATAAACAGAGAAATATTCATTATACATTTCTACGCTAAAAGTAGAATTATTATAATCATGATTACTTTGAATAAATCCGCCTTCTAACTTAGAATTGTTATACCAAACACCTGACATATTTCTATTGCTTGACGAGAATGTTGCTTTAGAAATTGAATTTGCTAATTGTATAAAGTAATTAGAGAATGTTTGTTCTATTTCATAACCACTACCGATAATATATTGATTTAATCTGTTTGTATTAGTATTACTAAAATTATCATACCAATTACTATACC
>CALATF010000052.1 GCA_937891595.1 uncultured Clostridia bacterium | reverse complement strand
CTTATTTCTTAATAAAACTAGTTGAGACTTTTATCTATTTTTGCAATAACAATTTTCTTCCCACAATACACTCTATTTAGTGCAGTTCAAATTCTGTTTATTAACTTGGTTACAGACACCTTCCCTTCTATTGCTCTTGGCGTTAATGATGCTGAAAGCGACCTTATGAAACAACCTCCGCGTGACCCTAAGCAATATATTATAGGTGGCAGAGTTGGTGTAAATATTATTTATCAAGGTATAACTCAATCATTAATGGTTCTTTGCGTGTTCATGATAGGTTTATTTGGTTTTAAAAATGCAATGCAAGCAACTACTATGGCTTTCTTAACAATAAATATTGTTCAATTATTCCACATGTATAATGTAAGAACAAATCACAGCATATTCGCTTCTAACCCATTTAAAAACAAGCTTTTAAACTTGGCATTTATTTCAGAACTTGCAATTATTCTTGCTGTAGCTTTAATTCCACCAGTAGCTAATATATTTAACATGACACAATTATCTATAGCACAGTGGGCAGTAATTTTTGGAGTTTCAATTTTAATTATTCCTATTTGCGAAACAGTTAAATTCTTCCAAAGTTTAAAAGATAAAAAAGCAAAACAAAAACAAATTGAAGAATAAACTTAATAATAAAAAACCACGAAAATTTCGTGGTTTTTTATTTAATTTTTATTTCTTATTATTAGTAAAATTGTTTTATTAGTTATTTAAAAAACAAAATAATTGATATAGTTGTTATATTTTAGTTTTTAAATGTTTTTTATTTTAACAAATATTTATCAATATTTTTAGTCATGCTTTCAAGTTCTTTTGCTTGTTCTTCAAAACCTTTAACGCCTATTAAGGCTTTTGTAAATTTCTTTTGCATTTCTACCCCATTTTGATCAAAAGCATTTATATTAAATATTTCTGCCATTAAACAAGTAGTTAGTTCGAAATAAAATAATAATGCGCCAACATTTTCAGCGTTTAAAACAGGAATAATTAAGTTATAACTTGGATTTCCACCTTTCTTTAAAGCACACATTGAACCAAGCTGTTCTTGTTTATTAAGAGTGTTTAAAGTTTTTGGTAAGAACACATCTAAGCCTGCATTTTTAATTTTTGGAACTTTTACATCAATACTTGTTTTTTCAACATTTATAAAACAAAACAACCTATCTTTAGCGCCCTCTTGGTACATTTGTAGCAAACTGTGTTGATAAGTTACACCCAAAGCTTTTGTTGGTGTAAAGAAAGTTTTGTTAGGCTTGCCATTTAACAATAATTCTTTTCCTAGACTTTCGCTAAGAAGTTGAATATAGAAGTCTGCCATACAATTTAATCTATTTGTATAAGGCAATAAAACATATTCTGTTTTACCATTTAAAATGTAGTTGCAATTAATCATTGCAGAAACATAACAAATATTTTTATTGCTTTCTTTTTGTTTAAAGTCTTCTAATATCTTTTTAGCACCTAAAAGAAGGTCCGTTAAATTTATTCCCATAACTGCGCTTGGAAGAAGCCCAACAGGTGTTAAAACACTATAACGGCCACCTACGTTTGCAGGAATTTCATAAGTTTTAATTTTGTTTTCTTGGCAATAGTTCCAAAGAACATTATCTTTGCCGGTTGTAACAACAATATTTACAAAAAAGTCTTCTCCAAGTTCGTTTTTTAGTTTTTCTAAAATAACAGCAAACATAGAAATTATTTCAACCGTTGTTCCGCTTTTTGTTACAATATTAAACATTGTTTTTTTAACGTTTATTCTTTTTAACAAATTGTCAAAACATTCAGCATCAACATTATCTATTACTTCAACATTAATTTTATCTTCCTGAGTGGTTGTATCGTATAAACTATTTTTAATGGCCTTTGCACCAAGTGCTGAACCGCCTATGCCTATAACAACAAAGTTTTGGTATAACCTTGAAATCTTTTTACCAAAAAGCTGAATTTCATTTACCAAATCTTTATCTTGATAAGGCAAATCAAGCCAGTCCATCATTTTATGTGACTTGTTAATAATAGCTTTCTTTAAACTTTTTTCGTATTTATTATTTAATATTTGGCTTTCTTTTAAACCATTCTTTAAATATTCATCTTTTAAGCAATTATAATAATTTACTTTAATCATGTTACTACCTTATTAAAATTTTTTAGCTAAAAATCTTGCAAGCTGAACACCTGCTGCACTTGACATAATAAGCCCTGTTGTTTGTCCCGGTCCGTCACCTATAGCATATAAGTTTTTAACACTTGTTTGAAATTCTTTATCTAGTAAAATTTCATTACTGTAGAATTTAATTTCTGGACCATAAAGCAAGTTTTCTGGGTTACCAAAACCTTCTACAACTTTATCTACACTGCGAATAAATTGCAAGATATCTGTCATTGTTCTATAACCAAGCGCAAAAGTAATGTCTCCCGCAACAGCTGTTTTTAAAGTTGGCACTACTTTATTGTTTTTAAGTTCATGTTCCCAAGTTCTTTTGCCCCTATAAATGTCACCTAATCTTTGAACAATAATATTTCCATTTCCTAAATCATTTAGATTTTCGGCTATATTAACACCATATTGAATAGGTTTATCAAATGGATGAGTAAACTTATGCGAAACAAGTATTGCTAAGTTAGTGTTTGTACTTTTTTTATCTTTATAACTATGTCCATTAACTAAAGTCAAGTTATTGTCATATACTTCGGTTGCTACAAAACCGCTTGGGTTTTGACAAAAAGCCCTTACTTTATCGCAGAATGGTGAAGGATGCCCAACAAACTTAGCTTCGTAGAAATATTTGTTAACTTCTTTCATAACTTCGTCTGGAAGTTCATATCTAACACCTATATCAACTGCACCTGAACGATTTTCTATATTATACTTCTTGCACATTGTTGAAAGCCAGTCTGCGCCCTTTCTACCAACTGCCAAACATACATTGTCGGCGTAAAAAACCTGCTCGTTATCCTTTGTATAAGAAGATACTGTTTTAATACCTTTAACTTGGTTATCTTCAATAATAAGGTCGCTAACAATAGTATCAAACATTAATTCTACGTTATTATTTTCTAAATACTTTTGAATTTCACCATATAAGATGTGTGCTTTTTCTGTGCCTAAATGTCTAATAGGGAAATAAATTAAGTCAAGACCTTCTTTTCTAGACTTATCTTGCATTTGCTTAATTTCTTTTTCATAATTTATTCCTGTAAGTTCTTTACTTGCACCAAATTTAAGGTAAATATTATCTGTATAAGCAAACAAATCTTTAATTTCTTGTGTTGAAAGTGCTTGCTTAAAAGATGGGCCATCATTCCCACCTAAATAAAGATTATCTGGAACACCTGTTGCCAAGTGGTAAGAATTTACTTTTCCATCTGAAAAAGCACCTGCGCCTGAAAAACCGCAAGTAATGCTACAAAAAGGTTTACATTTCATACACTTACCTGTTTTTTCTATAGGACAGCCACGTTTTTCAATACTTCTGCCTTGTTCAACAAGTAAAATGTTTTTATGCTTATTCTTTTGTATAAGTTCGTATGCACAAAAAACTCCACTAGGACCCATGCCTACAATAATCAAGTCATATTTTTTGTTCATTTTTAAATACCCTTAATCTATATTATCATACTTTCTTATATTTTCAAAAGCAAAATTGTTGTTTTTATATTTATAAATGTTTTTAATTTGTTCTAAATATATAATAATTAAACATTTTTAACATAAAAATAAAAAAAGGCGTGCAATTTACACGCCTTAATATTAACTAATAATAATTATTGTTCAGGGCAAACAAAACAGCTTTCGTCTAGCATAGCATGTGCTTTAGCTAAATCAAATATTGAAACAACATTTTGTATAAATTCTGTTTTTTCTAAGGAAGCTATTGTTTCTAAACTTCCATCTTCTAAATTTAATGTATACCCACTATAAACAGGAAACTGACAGTCATCACTTGGAACAACTAAATTTTTTATAAAATAACTTCTTGCACTGCCATCTTCATTAGGCATAGGAACAACACCATCATAAATAGCAGTTTCGTTTTCTTTAAAACAAGATTTTATTAAATGTTTAGTAAGCATAAAGTTTGGTGTTGTGACCTTTTCAATAACATCATGCCCATTAACGCCAAGGCTTTCATAAGGTTTATTTGCAAAACTAAATTGTTGTTGATATTTAGAATATTCAGCATTCATTTTTTTGTACATGCTTTTATACATTTCTGTTATATTACTCATTTTGTTTTCCCCCATCTTTTAATGGAAACATTTTATCATTATAATTACTTTATTTCAACACTATATTATTTTTTTATGCATAATAACTAAATATTCTACAAAAGTTTAACTGAAAACTATATTTGATTACACTTCAAACAATAAAAAGAAAATCATTATATATTAATACATTTGTTAAAAAGGGATAAGCTTTTTAAAATTTATTTTTAACATATTTATACTAATAACAATGAAAACACTATTCCTACAACAGCAGAACTTAGTATAAATAAAATTGTATTAACTTTTATTTTAAAACAATATCTTATTACGCTGTATGAAACAGCCAAAGTTGCGAAAGTTAAAATTGAAGTCAAATTCAAATTAAATTGCTGCAAACTTTGATAACCTAAAACTTTTATAACAAGCATTAACCCCGTTGCTGTAATAAGAGCTATTACAATCGGTTTTATGCCATTTAAAAAGGCAAGAACATATTTGTTTTTTATTGCTTTTTTTAATATTGTAGCTACTAATAAAATAATAATAAAAGAAGGTAAAACAACGCCGAGTGTAGCCAAAATGCTACCAAATATTCCACCTTGTGTAGAACCAACATAGGTTGCCATATTTATAGCTATGGGACCTGGGGTAGATTCGCATACACCTAAAAAGTCGTAAAACTCAAACTCTGTTAACCAGTCATATTTTAATACTACTTCTTTTACAAGAGGTATCATAGCATATCCGCCACCAAAGGTAAATAAGCCTATTTTAAAAAATTCTAAAAACAATATGAGGTAAATCATTTTACCCCCTTATTATTAGAATTTTTTTCTTTCGAAATTATATCAATTTCTTGTTTATCTTTTTGATTTTGGATATTATTTTCTTGTTCAATTTGTTCTTGTTGTTGTAAGAAAATGATCGCATTTTCTTCTTTAGAATTATTAGTTATTTCTTGTTGTGCAATATCTTGAATTGATTTTTTGTTAGTAATAGAAAAACAAATAATACCTATAACACCGCCAAATAAAATGAAGATAATTGAGGAAAAATTAATAGCGAAAATATCTAATAAAATAACTGTAATAAAAATTAACAAAAACAAAACAATGTTTATTGCTTTCTTTTTCATTTTTAAAAACATTTCTATGCCTGTTTTAAATATTAAGAATGCAACTGCACATTTAATACCTACAAAGGCATAAGAAACATACTTATTGCTAACAAATTGTTCAAAAAACAAAGAAATTACAAAAATAATAATAAGCGATGGCAAAACAACGCCAAGGGTGGCAAACAGCGATCCCCAAAAGCCTTTTATTTTATGCCCAACAAAAGTTGCCATGTTAATTGCTATCGGCCCGGGAGTTGACTCTGAAATTGCAAGCATATTAACAAATTCATCTTCTTGTAACCATTTTTTCTTTTCAATAGCATTTTCTTTTAGCTGTGGAAGCATTGCATATCCCCCACCAAAAGTAAAAAGGCCAAGTTTAAAAAAGGTTAGAAATAAATCTAGTATAGCTTTCACTAAACTACTCCTATATAAAACAAATTAATTTGGTAAAAATTTAAACGATTAATTAGCAACAAAAAACTGTGTAAAATTGTTTTTTACTTTGTGATAAATAAAATTATTAAATTTAACTTTTAAACTTTATAAAATTGTTTTTAATAAAGTGTTTCTATCTTCTAAAGTTAAATAACTAAGTGGAATATCAAAAACAGAGTAAGCACCAAATTTTTCTTCTTTTGAAAGTTTAGCAACCGCACAAGCAAGGGTAACCAAAATTTCTGAAGTAAAGAATGGATTACTTTCTACATCAAGTTCAAAATTAAGTTTTGTTGCAAACTTATTGCTGCATTTAAAGTTTTTAACAACAAGTCCTTTATGGAACATTTTTTGTTGCATTTTTTTAAGTTTATCTTCAGTAATAAATTTAACTGTTGTTTTGTAACCTAAAAAATAATTAGGCATATTTACAATTTCATTTTTAACTTTATTTGCGTCTGCCCCTTCTTCAAGAACGACATAACAGAGTCTGCTATGTTTTTCAGTGCCTTTTGGAGTATAGTCAAACTTTTTGTAGCAGTTTGCAACAATCTTTTTATTAGGAATAGTATATTGAATAGCATTCTTTACGCCTTCAACCCTACGAATAGCATCGCTGTGGCCTTGGCTAACACCCATTCCCCAAAAAGAATTTGCCAAAGAGTGAACAGGTGAAATGCTGTTGAATATAAGTCTTATCATACTCATGAGACCTGGGTCCCAACCACCTGCACAAACGGCTACTTTTTTAGATTTTTTAGCATCTTTATCAAGTTGGTTTATGTATTTTTCAAGCTTTGAGTGAGTGTCGAAACTATCTACTGTATTAAATAGTTTTATTGCTTTAGGACCTATTTCTTCAATGTCGCTATAACTTCCGCCACATAAAAAAAGAATATCTATTTCCCCAGCATATTTTTCAAGATTACTTGTTAGCTCAAAGCTTGAACCGAATGGGCTTTCAATATTTGAGCGTTTTGAAAATATTTTAACCAAATTAAAATATTCACTATTCATTACAGCACTTTCTACACCCTTACCTAAATTACCATAACCTACAATACCAACATTAATTTTTTTCATAATTTTCTCCTATATTTTTTTATTATTTAAATACTACAATAATTTTAAAAAAGTGTAAAATTTTTTTAATATTTTTTTAAAATTTTTAAAACTAAAAGTAGTTTTACATTTTTCAAAATTAGTAAAATATCTTTGTATTATTTGCCAAAAAAATACATAAAAGTTATAATTATTTTTGTTAGGAGTAAAATGGTATGAATTTATATATTCTAATTATAGGTTTGTGTTTATGCTTATTAACTACAAGTTTATTTTTGCATTCAAAAGTTTCTAAAGGTGGAATTAATTCTTTTTTACTTAAAACCTTTGCATCCCTTAGTTTCATTGTTGTTTGTTTGTTACTTAGCAGTGGTAAAGTAGGGGTTGATAACTTTGCAAATTATACAATTACTTGTTTGATTGTTTCATTAGTTTGTAATTTTATAGGCGACATGTATATTGAACTTAAAACTATATACCCTTTTCATGAAAAAAAATACAACCTAACAAGCTCTATTTTATTAATTATTAGCCATATTTTTAATGCTTGTGGAATTATTTTAATTGCAAACAACATCATTGATGTTTTTTCTAAGCAATATTTATTGCCTTTAATAATTATTTTAGCTTGTTCTTTAATACTTACATTTGTTATTTACTTTGTTTTCACAAAGGCTTTAAAATTTGATTTAAGAATTTTCAAATTTCAAACTATTTTAAATTATTTTGTAATTAATTTTACAACTATTTTTGCAGTATATTTAGCTATAGTTGTTGCAAATTTACCTATTTATATTTTAGCTCTCACTTTCATTTTAAATTTAGTTTCAAACATACTTCAAACTTTTATAAATTTTGCAGAAAATGAAAAAACAAATAAATTTTTTATACCTTGCTATTCAATTTATTATTTAAGTTTGGCATTTGTTTGTGTATTCATATTTTTAATTTAAAACTTTTTAATAAACAAAAAATTAATCCAGTTTTTTGTTTTATTTTTAACTTTTTTAGAGGTGCTATGAAATATAACGATTATTTATTTAAACTACTAAGCGAAATTGCTATTCAAAAGAATTTTGAAATTACAGGACTTTCTGACAATTACATTATAGAAATTAAAGATAAAAATACTAAAAAAGCTTTTTATATTTATGGCAATAGGTTCCCTCTAAACAATGCTTCTTCTCAAAAAATCTGTTCTGACAAAAGTGCTCTTAGTGATGTATTAACCTTAAATAACATTCCACATATAAATCACGTTTTATTTAAACACCCAAAATATAATATTCCTTGGAAATTTAACACATTAAAACAACTCCTTGTTAATAACTCTAATGGCTTGGTTGTTAAGGATAATTTTGGTTCATGCGGGAATAATGTATATTTAGTAAAAACTATCTTTCAATTAAAAAGAGCTGTAACAAAAATATTAAAACAAGGTTTGGATATAGCTGTAAGTCCTTATGTAAATTATGAAAATGAATATAGACTAATTATGCTAGACGGAAAGTGTGAAGCATGTTATAAAAAGGTTAGACCTTTTGTTGTGGGCGACGGCAAAACATCTTTAAATAAAATAGTTAAAAACAAATATTCTGAATTGAATTTTACATTACCTTTTTTTAAAAGATTTATAACGCCTAAAAAAGAGGAGAAAATTACAATAGGTTGGAAACATAATTTAAAAATGAATTCAATCCCCCAAAACATAACAGATGAAAAATTAAAAAATGACCTTATAAATTTTGCTGAAAAAGTATTAAAAGTTATTAAAATGAATTTCTGTTCTGTTGACCTATTTATAGAAAATGAACAAATTAAAGTTTTAGAAATTAACTCTATTGTTTCTATGAATGGGTATGCGAACTATTCAAAAGAAAATTATAATACAACAAAAAATATTTTCACTAAAGCAATAGAAGCTTCTTTAAAAGTATAAGGAGAAAACAACATGAAAAAAAACATTAAACTTATTTTTATAAGACATGGCGAATGTAATTATAATACTGGAAAATTAACATTAAGGGGCTCTATGCAAATTAAAGGGGCATTAAAATATTTATCTAACGAAAAAATAGATGCAATATATTGCTCGCCAAGAACTAGAACCTTGCAATCCGCTAACATTATTAACGCAAAAATTAACGTTCCTTTATTTATTATTAAAGAACTTAATGAAAGACAAGCTTTAACTACTGCTGAAGAATTTTTATATAAAGAAGAATATGATAACAACTATCTAAATTATAATTACGACAATGAAAAGTTTGAAACATGTAAAGATTTTATAGATAGATGCATAATAGGTTTAAACAAAATAGTTTCTAGCGCAAAAAACAACTCTACCGTTTTAATTTGTGCACATAGTTCTACATTATATGGAATAAATGCTTTTATAAACGGCATTCCTAAAGATAATCAAATAAAATGGCTTCAATGCAGTAATGGTGCTGTAATTAAATTTAATATTTAGTGTTTTAGAAATTTGAACTAATAAAATTATTTTGTGCGTTTTACAATAAAAAGGCTAACTAAATTTACTTAGCCTTTTTTTATTAAATTTCATCATATTTTTGTATATATTAACCAGTTGAAATATGTTTTTAATAATGATAAAATTTTGCATATGAAAGAAATATTTGAGTTTAGAAAATTATTAAGAGAAAAAGCTTATAGCAAAGAAGGATTTAATCTTCCAGAAATGTTTAAAGCTTATTCTACTAACAATATTGCTAATATGGAAGACTTAAAAAATGCACCCGGCGATTTTTTAGACACTATACTTAGATGTACCGATTGTATAAATTTTCAAAATGCCGAAGATTTAGCCTCTTTTAATTTTGATTTATCAGAATTTATGTATTTGTTAAGAGAAAAAGTTGAAGCTTCAACAAGCATGCCTCGCACATATTACACAGACCTTGTTACAGCTTTTTCCCCTAGTAAAGAAAGAACTAAAATACTTGACGTTGGTTCTGGAGACATTCCACACAGCTCAATTATTTTAGCCAAAGAATTTAAAAACGTTACAGCCATGGATAAATTAGTTTTATCTAACCCTTGCTTAGAAAACTTTAACGTAACAGGTAGAAGCGAATATTTTGATGACGATACAAACGTTGAAGGTTATGACTTTATTGTTGGTCAACGTCCATGCACTGCTATTGAGAGCGTAGTAAAAAATGCTTCTAGCGCAAACAAGCCTTATTTTCTTGAACTATGCAATTGCGAACTAACGGAAATAGCACAACGTGAAGGCATTTATAGAGGATGGGAAGACATTTTACCTGAATATGATAAAGACATTAAGTTTTACAAAAACTTTGCATTTAACTTAGACACTAGACCTTCATTAGTAGGACATTTGATTGAGTCTTTTGAAATATTAGAACCAGATTTTTTTTAGTAAATCTAACAAATTTTAAAAGAAAAAAACTATTTAGAAAATATTGATAATATGGTTGATGATATGTTTGAACAAGGTTTTTAAAACAACCACTTATGGTTGTTTTTTACATGTTTATATAAAATAGTTTAAAAATCTACAAATTTAGTAAATTGATTAGTTTTTTTTGTACAATTTTACCAGTTGAAATGTTATTGTTCTAATGATAGAATTTCTTATATGAAAGATATTTTTACATTTAGAAATTTTTTAAAAAATAATTATTATAGTAAAGAAGGCTTTAACATTCCTAAGATGTTTAAAATATACTCTACCCTTTCAATATTTAATGGAAAAGATATAAAACAATCAGCTGATGGATTTTTAGAAGCTATTCGTTCAAGTTTTGATTGCATTAATTTTACAAGCGAAAGAGATTCCGAGGAATTTGTTAGCGACTGCTCTGAATTTTTAGCAGATTTACATGTAAGAGTTCAAGATACTGAAAAATCTAAACCTAGTTATTTTACTAAAGTTGTTAGCGACTTAGCCCCAAACAAAGAAAGCACTAAATTACTTGATGTTGGAGCAGGCGGTGTGCCTTTTAGCTCTATTATTTTAGCAAAATACTTTAATGATGTTACTTCTATGGATAAATTAGATTTATCTAATCAATGCCTTGCCAGATTTAATGTTAAAGGCAAAAACGAATATTTTAGCGACAATACTGATGTTGAAAATTATGATTTTATTGTTGGAAAACGTCCTTGCACTGCTATTGAAAGCATAGTTAAAAACGCTTCAAGCTCTAACAAACCTTATTTTATTGAGCTTTGCAGTTGTGAATTAGGAAAAATTGCTACAAGAGAAGGTAAATTTAGAAGCTGGGATGAAATTTTGCCTGAATATGATAGTGATATTAAATTTTACCATAAATTTGCTTTTAATCTTGACGCAACACCTGAACAAGTTGGTATGCTTTTAGAAGAACATCGTGCTCCAGAAACTATTATAGATAATGGTCAAACAGAGTTTTTACTAAAAACAATATTTGAAAACCATGAATTCTTTGAAGAAGTGTTAGGTTTAGAACCTTGCGAATTATTTTAATATAATTAAACAACTTTAAAATAATAAAGTTGTTTTTTTGTTCTATTTGCCATATTGACCAAAATAAAATTTGGATATAAAATTACAATAGGAAAAGAAAAATGAAAGTAAAAGATAGCATTGCTTTAAGAAAAATTATTAATTCTAAAGAATACAATGAAAACAACTTCAACCTTAATCATATTTTTAAGGCTTTTTCTACCTTTGCTATTAAAACACCGGAAGATTTTACAAAAGCTCCTGATGAATTTTTAAATTTTATTACATGTAATCACGACTGCTTTAATTTTGCTAATGAAGAAGATTGTAATTCTTTTTTCAAAGCAGTTCCTGATTTTATTTTAAGTCTTAATAGCTTTTTTAAAGCTGGATGTGCATTAAAACATGACGCTTACACTATTACAGCAATGTCACTTGCACCTAACAAAGAAAACACAGCTTTGCTTGAAGTAGGTGCTGGTAGTGTTCCTTATTCTTCAATTTCAATAGCAAGACACATGAAAGATGTTTCCAGCATAGACAAATTTTCTGTTTCTAACGACTGCTTATCTAACTTTAATGTCAAAGGTATTGACGGCATGTTTAATGAACAAACAGATGTAACACCATACGACTTTGTTATAGCTCAACGTTCTTGCGGAGCTTTTGAAGATATTGTTAAAAATTCAGCACAAGCTAATAAACCTTACTTTTTACAACTTTGTAACTGCGAATTAGAACATATTGCAAAACAAACAGGTGTTTATAGAAGTTGGCAGCAAATTTTACCTGAGTATGATAATAATATTAAATTTTATGACAATTTTGCTTTTAATGTTGACGCTACACCAACCCAAGTTTCTAAATTACTTCTTAACTCAAGTTACACAGCATATAAGTTAAACTGTGAAAAATTAATATCTCCAGAATATCAAATATCTGAAACAGAAATTCTTTTTGGTGGTGAAAATTCACATCAAGAACCTTTATCTAATCAAACCTCAGCTGAAAAACAAGAAGCTTTTGAAGATTTTCTAATGTCTATTAATTAAAATTTATTATTAAAATTTTATTGCAAAAAGTACAATTATTATCTATAATACTATAGTTTACTTTGAAAAGGTAAAGAATTAGTATAGTTATCCACAATTTATTGATATTTTGTGGATAAGTGGATAACTTGCTAAATTATTAATTTTATAAATTGTTTTAGTTTAAACCTTTCACATAAAGTAAAAAATTATAATCATGGAGAGGTGTCCGAGTGGTCTAAAGTGCGCGCTTGGAAAGCGCGTGTGGGGCAACCCACCGCAAGTTCGAATCTTGTCCTCTCCGCCAGCAACTTGTCTATCCGTACTATTATGGTTCGGGTGGATTTTTATTGAATAATAATACATAAATAATGTTCAGTTCGAGTCAATAGCCCTCTACTCTGCAAAAAAACCCTAGCACCTTTAACAATCTATTGGAGTTCGGATTTTTTGATGGTAAAGAAGAATATTTTTATATTACTACTCAGTCTCAACTTATATATCAAGTGCAAATGGGCACCATTGAATTTCATGTTTGGGGCAGTTCAATACGCAAATTAGAACAACCAGATGTATGGTTTTTGATCTTGATCCTGATGAAAATTTGCCTTTAAATAAATTGCGTAATGGTGTATTAAAAACAAAACAACTTCTTGAAGAACTTAATTTAAAATCCTTTTTAAAAACAAGTGGTGGCAAGGGATATCACATTGTTGTTCCTTTAAATAAAAAGAAAGACTGGAACGAATTTTACGAAGTATCTAAGCAAGTTGCATTATTGCTTGAAAAAAGTGGCCAAAAACTTTCACTACAAACATAAAAAAGGAAGAACGAAAAAATAAAATATTTGTTGACTATCTGCGCAACAATCGAGGGTCTACTTGCGTTGCTCCATTTTCTGTAAGATGTAGAGATTGTGCTACCATATACTTCCCTATTAATTGGGCAGATTTAAAAAAAATTAAACCTAACGAAATAACTATAAAGAATTATACTAAATATTTAAACGATTCTTGGAAAGATTTTTTAATTAAGAAATAATTAAAAAACACTCCTTTAACTCTTCTCTTACTTACCAGAAATAAAATTGCAACCGCCAAATAATTGACAGTTGCAATTTTTTAATTATTTGTAGTTGAAATTGTTTGTGTTAGTGTTGGATCAATAAATTTGGTTTGATCTTCAACCATCGCTTGCCCATGTGCTAAATTATCAAAAGCAGGCAAATCATTTAATACTTCATTTGCATTAGGTCCAGATGCAATTGCATCTAAATCATATTTCTCACCAAATCTTTCTCTTGTTTCAATAGGAATATTAACTGGTTCAATTTCGGTTAGCACTGAAGTTCCTTGCGATATTTCTTCAGTTTTATTACTTATTACCTGCGGTTCTTGTGGTATTACCTGAGTTTCTTCCGTTTTTGCTTGAGATTGTTCTCTTCTTGCTTGAGCTTCTGCCATTTTAGCATCCATAGTTGTTGTCCATTCAGATACTAAACCTTCTAAAGTACTTTCTTGTGTAATATTTAGATTTATTCCATTTAAATCTCTTAATTCTATGCTTGCTAAATTTGGATTTCTTGACAAATACTCCATTGCTGCAGGAATAACTTCTTCTGTAATACTACCCATCCCACCAGATAAATATGGTACTTTATGCGGACCATTATCATTAATACCAAATCTCACATATGCTAAAAGTTTATCTATGGGCATATTTTTAAAATCTTGTCTTGGTGTTATTGTATTCTCTTTTTGCCCGCTATTTACAAATTGACTATTATTTTGTTGTCCATGAGTAGCAACTTCATCTTTAACAACAGCATTAGTCACTACAGTTTGATTTGTTGTGTTTTCTTTTAAACCTTCTACCACTGGCTCTGGTTTGGTAGCGGTTTCATGTACTGTCGTAACTGGAGTTGAATTTGTTAGTGTGTTTTCTGTTTTTTGTGTAAAAGGTTGATTTGCATTAGGCGTAGAAAAAGAGCTTTGATCTTCCATCTCTTGAGAAATTTTTGCCATTACTTCTTTGAAGACTGGGTTTGGCTTACCATCTATTTTTTCTCTTTCCTTTACAAAAAATCTTGCAACAGATTCTGGGTTGTTTTCTAGCCCATTTCCCCTAACAAAAGAAACATATTCCTCTTGCCTTTCTTGTACATATCTATTAGCTATTGTTAAATTTTCTCTAAGAACAACAACAGCCTCCATTACTTGTTTAAAATCGGAATTTGGTTGTAGAGCTGCATCTCTATTTTGTGTAAAAAACATTGCTTTAGTATATAATCCATCGGTCATTTTATTGGCTGATAAAAATTCTTCATACTCTTTGCTTTTTATAGACGCAAAGGTTTCTGCACATTTGCGAACACTTGTATCTGACATAAGGTCTACATATGACATAGATTTTATAAACTCAGGATTTGGAACTCCCTGTTTCAATAAATCATAACTGAAAAAACTATTTTTAGATTCTGGAGTATCTTGAAATCCATTTTGTGATAAATAACTTTTATAACCTTGTCCTCTAATAATACAATACAAATTAACTTTGTTTGGAATTGGCTGTGTAAATGCAGAAACGTATTTCATTGTTTCTACAAATACTGGGTTTGGTTTCCCATCAACCTTTTCTCTTTCCATTTCAAAAAAAGATTGCTTTGTTTTTGCATCAGCCTGAAATCCATTTTGTACACAATAATTGTTAAATTGTTGATTTCTTAATTTACAATATATGCTTATATTTTGTTCTATTCCCATTTCGCCATCCTTTTCAGTAATTATACATATAAAAATTAAAAAAAGATAATGAAATAAACCAAAATTTAAATTAATTTTTAAAATTGCTTTGTCTAAAAATTTCACTTAGTTATAAATAATGAGTTTATACTTATTTAAACCTTTTTATAGGCAACAATTTTCTTGTTGCTTTTTCATACTCTGCATACCCTTCTTTTTTTGATTGTTTACCATCCGCAAGAGGTATGCTTACAAACAAAAACAAAAGATGATTTAAGGTTGCTCCTAACACTAAATACCAGTTACACAAAGTACACAAAGCGGATAAGCCTACTCCCCACCACATTAATATTTCACCTAAATCATTTGGATGTCTTGAGTATTTCCAAAGTCCATTTTTTATAAAAGTTTGACCATCTTTGTTTTTTCTAAATAAGTGCATTTGATAATCTGAAACGGCTTGAAAAACAAGTGCAAACAACGAAAGAAAAACAAAGCTACCTATATTACCTTCAACTCTGGCACAAAGACCGTAAGCGAGTAAGGAATTTGGCAATTTTAAAATATTCGTTTTAGGTTACACACGCCCCGCCATTAAATTGTCCATCCATACTATTAAGGTATGGATGGATTTTTTATAATAAAACAATAATAAAAACCGTGTTAATGCACGGTTTTTATTATAATTCTATTCTACAAATTTATTTTTTCTTAAAGGTTGAATAAAATAAGTTTCAAAATCAGGTTCTTCAAATGTATATAATATTTCACCATTAGCTTTAACAATGGTGGTTGCTCTTTTATTATTTAAGCAAATTAATATTACTTATAAAAAATGGTATTGCTCATTATTTGGTTTTACTTGCTATTTGACTGTTGGAGCTTTTTAAATGTCTGTTTTTGGTTTTAGCCATTCCTTTCACATAGTTGAGCCTATGCTTTCAGGAACACCTTTAACAGCATGGGTTATTGCTCCTATTTACGTTGTAGGATATGCTATTGTTATATGTATAATTGAACTTGTTCGTAAATATAGAAAAAAGCATATAAAAAGATGATGTTGTAACCTATTTAAAAACATGATAAAATAAAATTATGGAAGAAAAAACAAAATTAGATAATCAAATTTCTCGTGCAAGAGAAATAATTGAAAGTATAAATAGATATCACGACGTTGGTTTAATAAAAAAATTTGAAAGACCTTACTTGCATTCTAATGAAGGAGACTTTTATAAATATTTAGAACTACAAGGCAAAAGCGTAATAACTGTTGGTAGTAGTTGTGACCAAACTTTATACTCTCTTTTAAACGGGGCAAGTGATGTAACATTATTTGATATAAACCCTTTTGTTTATCATTTCTTTCAGCTAAAATCTGCCGCAATACAAACATTATCTATGAAAGAAACTAAAAATCTTTTTACTTTTCGTCCTATTAACGCATTAAAAAATTTTAGTAAAATTGTTTCAAAATTGGCTCCTATTATGCCAGAGGAGAGCGTTGCCTTTTGGACTGAAGTTAGTAAAGATTTTTCACATCGAGAAATTATTGAAGGGCTTTTTGATAGGTTTAGCGTAAGATATCCCTCATTTTTACAAAACAAAGAAGAATACATGCAATTAAGGGAGATATTACAATCTAACCCTAAAGTAACTTTTATTCAAGCAAGCTTACAAAACCTTTCTTCAGCTTTACCAAAAGACAAAACTTTTGATGTAGCACTGCTATCAAATGTTTTAGATTATTATTCTGACCATAATGCATTTAGACAAGATGTTAAATCTTTAATGCCTTTTATGAACAAAGGGGGCATTTTACAAGCTAATTATTCTTATAATTACCCTAATGTTTATAACAACCAAATTCATCCAAATAAATTAAGTGAAGTTGAAAATATTTTTGGTGTAAAAGCAATTAACGGAAAAATTTACCCACACTTTAAAGATTTAATGCCCGCACCTATTAGAACAAATGGTTCTTTAATGCCTGCCGTTATAAAGGAAAATTCAATATTTTTAGAAACTGATAAATTAAAAGAAGTTTTTGCTCAAGAAGATAAAACAGAATGTGATAATTTTGAAGATGGTTTTGGATTTAACGAGGAAACTAATTCTACTGCAACTTTCGATAAAAGTGAAACTTCTGAAGAAGTAGAAAATGTTTTAGAAAACGGCATAAAACAAACTGTTTCTAACAAAACTCAAATAGAAGAACAATCTGAATTTTTACCAAGTTAAAATAAAAAAATAATTAAAAAAACGCGACATTAAATAATATGGATATTTTTTATTGTGTACAATTATAGTTATTATAGATGTAATAAGTAGTAACGAAATAAACAACAACCAAAATCAAGTTGATTTTTTTATTAAATGCACAGACTTTTTAAAAAATAAAAATGGTTGATTTTAAAAAATAAAAGGATAAAAAATGAAAATAATTTATGTTCATCATGGTAATAGAAAAATAGAAAATCCCCCTTCACAAAAAGACGATTTAACAGAGCTTGGTTATAAAGATTGCCAACTTGTAAGTGAACTATTTAAACACGAAAGCATAAAAAATAGTTTAAAGGCTATTTTTACTTCAAGCTTTTTTAGATGTACAAAAACAGCTGAAATAATTAATCAATTTCATAATGTTCCCATCATAAAAGATAATAGACTTAACGAATTTAAAAGTTTTAAAAATGAAACTTGGACGCAGGCACAAACAAGAATTATTAATTGTATTGACGATATTATTGAAAAATATAACGACGAAGACACTATTATTTGCGTAACCAGCGGAGTTAATTTAGGTGCTTTTATTTGTAAATCGTTTGGAATTGTTCCTAGTGAAAGCACCCCATTTTTAGGGGTCGCAAGTTGTTCGCCTATTATATTTAATTATAAAAAGATTTAAAACTTTGCTTAGATATTTTGTTTTATCTAACATTTTTGATATAATTTTTGTATATTACATTAAGGAGAAAATATATGGAACTAAAATTTTTTATTTGTAAACACTGCGGAAATATTATAACAAAATTAAAAGATAGCGGTGTTCCTGTAGTTTGTTGCGGTGAAAACATGCACGAAATTGCAGCAAGTTCAACAGACGCATCCGTTGAAAAACACGTTCCTGTTGTAGAAACACAAAACAATTTAGTTAATATAAAAGTAGGTTCGGTTGAACACCCTATGACGGCTGAACATTACATAGAATGGGTTTTACTTCAAACAAACAAAGGTTTTCAAATTAAATATTTACAACCTCTTGAAAAACCTGAAACATGTTTTATATTAAATACTAACGAAAAAATTGAAAATGTTTATGCATACTGCAACTTACATAGTCTTTGGAAAGCTTAATACTATATATTTAAAGAGATTAATTTTATTAATCTCTTTTTTTTAAAATTTAATTGTTAAAAATATCCTTAATATAAATTTCTAAAATTTTTACAATATTTTAATGTACCTCTGGCTTTTTATTAGGTTTAGAAGATTAATAATAAAACTGAATAAATATTTTATTTTCTTTAATCTAGTTATAACAATTTATATATTAAATAATTTTTATTTTTAAAAGTTTGTGTTATAATGTCTAACATCAATTTATAAAATTTACTTATAATAGGTGTTAAAAAAATGATTAATAAAAAAGCTTTAGAACTTGGTAGTAATCCTTCTACTATAAGAGATTTATTTGAATATGGTAGAAAACGTAAACAACAAATAGGCGAAGAAAATGTTTTTGATTTTAGCATAGGCAATCCTAATGTGCCTACTCCAGAATGTGTAACTAATGCATTAATTAATTTATTGCAAACTAAAGACCCTTCTTTTTTACATGGCTACACTTCAGCAGTAGGCGATAAAAATACTAGGGATGCCATTTCAAACTTTTTAAATAAAACTTACAATGCAAATACTGATAGTAATTTAATTTATTTAACGGTTGGTGCTGCCGCTAGTTTAACTAGTACTTTGCATGCACTTTTAAACGAAGGTGATGAAGTTATCGTTTTTGCGCCATTCTTCCCTGAATACAAAGTTTTTATTGAAAAGGCTGGTGGAAAAGTTGTTGTTGTTCAATCTTTAGAAGAAACTTTTTTACCAAATTTACAAGAACTTGAAAAAGTAATATCTAACAAAACTAAAGCGGTTATAATTAACTCACCTAACAACCCTACTGGAGTTGTTTTAGATAAAAACGAAATTGAAAAACTATCAAGCATACTAAATAAAAAGCAAAATGAATTAAACAAAGAAATTTTTTTAATTTCCGATGAGCCTTATCGTGAACTTATATATTCAAACATAGAGTATCCTTTTATCACAAACTATTATGATAATTCCATTGTTTGTTATTCTTTTAGTAAATCTATTTCTTTGCCGGGCGAACGCATAGGGTATATTTTAGTTAATCCTAATTGCATTCAATGTAAAAATGTTTTTTTAGCAATATGCGGTTCCGCTAGGTCTTTAGGATATGTTTGCGCTCCTAGTTTGTTTCAGCATGTTATACCATATTGTTTGGGCAAAACATCAGACTTAACTATTTACAAACAAAACAGAGATTTACTATACTCTACCCTTAGTGAATATGGTTACAAAGTTGTTAAACCTGATGGGGCTTTTTATCTTTTTGTTAAAGCTTTAGAACAAGATGCAAATAAATTTTCTGAAGTTGCTAAAAATTTTGAATTATTATTAGTGCCTAGCGATTCTTTTGGCACAAGTGGGTATGTACGAATTTCGTATTGCGTAAGCACAAGTCAAATTAAGAACTCGTTACCTGCATTTAAAAAACTTATTGAATATTACAAAAACAAAGGTGAAATATAATGGATTTATTAGAAAACTCACGTAATAAAATTAACGATATAGATAAACAAATAGCTAAATTATTTGAACAAAGAATGCTTGTTTGTAAAGATATTGCAAAATACAAAATTAAACATGCTTTGCCTATTACTAATTCAAATAGAGAAAAAGAAGTTATAGAAATAAACAGCAAAAATATATTAGACGACACCATTCGCGAGTATTATATAAATTTTTTAAAAAAAACTATGGAATTATCAAAAAATTATCAAAGTCGTTTAACAAAAGGTTTAAAGATAGCTTATAGCGGTGTTGAGGGAGCTTTTGCTCACATAGCTTCAAAGAAGATGTTTCCTCAAGCTAATTATTATTCTTATGGTGATTTTGCAAAAGCATATAAAGCTGTTGAAAATGGGGACTGCGATATATGTGTTTTACCACTTGAAAACAGCTATGCCGGGGACGTTGGACACGTTATGGATTTAATGTTTTCGGGCTCTCTTTTTGTTAACCAAGTATACGACCTTGAAGTTGTTCACAACTTATTAGGCAAGAAAGGTAGTAAAAAAACTGATATTGAAAAAGTTATTAGCCACCCACAAGCATTGTCTCAATGTTATGATTACCTATCTAATAATAATTTAAAAACATTAGAAGCACAAAATACAGCTATTGCTGCTAAATTAGTTGCTGAAGGTAATGATATTCATTTAGGAGCTATTGCTTCAAGTGAAAACGCAAAACTTTATAATCTTGAAATTTTAGATACAAAAATTAATACAAGTAATAATAACACTACAAGGTTTGGAGCTTTTACTAGATGTAAAAATAATGCCCGCCCTAACAAAAAAGATAGCGAGCATTCAATAATAATGTTTACTGTAAAAAATGAAGCTGGAGCACTGGCAAAAACTTTAAACATAATAGGTAGTTATGAGTATAATATGATAAGTTTACGAAGCCGTCCTATGAAAGAATTAATTTGGAATTATTATTTTTACATTGAAATTGAAGGCAACGTTAATTGCGAAAAAGGTAACAAAATGTTCAAAGAATTAGAAACATATTGTGACAACTTAAAAGTTGTTGGTTGTTACCATACAAAATAAAAATTATAAATAAAAATTTAAATTTATTAAAATTTTTTAAATAAAACCGCTAACAAAAGGCGGTTTTATTATTTATAGACCAAAACTTTATATACTACAAAATACAAAAAAGCAAGCACATCGCTGCTTGCTTTTAATTTAAAAAACAACTAGGCTGTAACTTCTCTTTCTTCTTGTTCAGTTGCTTTGTCAACAACTTTTTCAAACTGCATTTTTCCAAGTTCATTACATCTTTGACATAAAGCTTTTGTAATTTCTTCTTTAGTTTTATATTCTTTTGCTATTTGTGAATACATTACAGGCTTATCTATTATATATTGACATTCTTTTTTCTTAAAATAAGTTATGTAAATAGGAATATCTAAACCACGCCTTAAACAAGTTTCTGCAAGAACAACAAATCCAGCGTGGAAACCTTTTAATTCAGATAGATATCCGTCATCAGATTGCTCTGGATAAATAACAATATTTTCACCATTTTTTAAAGATTGAATACTTTCTTTTATGGTTTTAATTAATCTGTTATCCCTATATGTTGAAATTAAATTTAAACCTTTGTAAAACATGTTTGTAAGTGGCGTTGCTATTAAACAAAACAATCTTGCTAAATGCAAATTCCAACCTTTCTTTTCATGATAATAAACGCGAGTTTGATATTTATACATTTTTATAAGCCCAGAGTTCATTTCATGCGCACCCCACATTCTTATAGGGCTATCGTTCCAAATTTCAAGTGACATAGGAGCATCTGTTCCTTCATGGTTACTTAATATTATACAACCATTTTTAAACTCATCGCCAAGATAAATAAATTGAGGTTTTTTATACCTAATTTTCATTATATTTTTTAAAGCTCTAAACCACCATTTGCGTTTTTTTACAATTTTTTTATCGTCTGTGTTTTTCATGTAAGTCTCCTAGTTAAAGTTAATAATAAACAAATAATATTTATTTTTTATTTACAAATATCGACAAAATTTTTATAACATCATAATTATACCACCATAAATAAAAATGTAAAATTAAAACAAATAAATACTTTATATTTATATGTTTTTTGCACAATATAATTTTAAATATGCTATTTAAAAAATATTTTAAATTGACAAACCAAATATTATGTATTATTATGTAAATATATGAAAAACGTACCTGATTTTTTTTAATTTTGTTTGGAAATCTAAGCTATTTATTAGCTAAATTTCCTTTTTTTATGTAACTAACTTAAAAGGAGTGGTTTATGGAAGACAATATTAAACTTGAAGTAGCAAAAGATATTATTTCTAGTAAAATTGCTAAAGCTGTTACTGTTCTTAAGTTAACCACAAAAGATAAAGAACTTGTTCAATTAATTAAATTAAAAGAAAGAATTGAAAATTATGATTTAGAAGCTATTAACCATGTGCTAAGGGTTTCAAAAACAAATAAGGTGAAGTATGGTAGATAATTTTTTTGATAAATATCCTGTTTCAGAAGAAACTAAAAAATTAGCCGTTTTACTGTCTCAAAAAGCTCCATCTGTAGACCAAGAAATTTTAGATAAATATCCTATTTCAGATAAAGCTAAAGAGATAGCTTTCTTGCGTGCTCAAGAAATTCTTACTTATGGTAAAACACCTGTTAAAAACCCAGTATGTGTACTTGTAGGTGGGCAATCTGGTGCAGGAAAAAGCGGTGTTATTTCTTACACAAAAGGGATGTTTCCTGATGGTAATGTTATTATCTTAGAAGACGACCCTCTTAGACAATATTACCCAAATGGAGAACAACTTTCAGTTGAATACCCTAAGGAATATATTCAAGTAACTAATCAGCTAACAAACCCACTAACGGGTAAATTGTTAAAATATATTGCTGAACAAGGCTACAACTTAATTTTCCATCAAACATTTAAAAATGACCGCATAGCAAATGACGGTATTCCTATGCTTAGAGAAAACGGCTATTCTATTGTTGTATCTGCACTAGGTGTTGACCAAGCTAATAGTAGATTATCTATGGCTTCAAGATGTCTGGGTGAAATTGAACATACTGGTTACTGCAGATATGTAACAGTGTCCGACCACGATAACATTTATAAAGGCATGCCGGGAACTCTCGAATGCATAGAAAAAAAAGGGTGTTATGATGTTTTGCAAGTATTTAGAAGAGGGCCAACTCCTGTTCAGCCTATAAAAGTTTTTACAGAAATAAATTATGACAATCCTGAAAATTTAGCAGTTATTGCTTCTAGCACTAATATATCAACTGAAGAAGATATGGCTGGCTTTGATAATGTTAAAGAAGCTTTGTTTGCTGCAAGAGAAGAAGATAGAGATGTTTTTAAATCAACATACAAAGAAAAAATGAGTGAAGCTTTTGAAAGCCCATACTTAACACCTGAAATTTATGAACAACTTATTAGTTTACAAGTTTTAGTTGAAAATAACGGGCAAGATTATGCAACAAACCCTGAATAAAAATAAAAAGCAATCTATACTAAGATTGCTTTTTTGTTATCATTTTTTCAACTTTATCTGCCCTTAATTTTGCTTCTTTAATAAATTCTTCTAATGTAAATGAAAGATATTTTTCTGGGTTACCCCAGTTTTTTCTATTTACTTCAAGCATAATAACATTATTATAACTTGAGGAAGCTATTTTACTGCAAATTTCTTCATAATTTAATTTGCCATCAAAAGGAAGTAAATGAACATCTTTTGTATAGTCATCAAATTTTTGATAGTTCATATAATTATCGTGCAAATGAATGGCTATTACCCTATCTGAATATTTACCTAAAATATCAATGTTTGGGTAATATAAGTTGTGATGCCCCGCATCATAACAAAAGCCTAATTCTTCTTTTTTTATATTATCAAAAATATAATTTAAGTATTCTAAACTATCTTCATCTACATTTTCTAAGGCTAATTTAACATTCTTACTATTTGCATAGTTAACAATTTCTAATATAGATTTTAAACCTTTTTCATTTACTCCTACAGCTTTTGAATTAGGATTGCCCGCATTAGGATGAATTATTGCTATAGGAATTTTGTATTTACTGCAAATATCAATTTCATTTTTAAGTTTATTAATATATTTTACATTTAAAGGGCTTTCTACCCAAAAAGAGTTTGCTTCTCTGCATGACAAATGAACATAAGGAATATTTAATCCCATTTCTTTGGCAATGGTAATAGATTGTTCTATATCTGTTTCTTTAAAAGCAATCATTATATTATTAAAGCCAGCATCAAGCATAGCTTGATAAAGTTGTTGTGTATCAAGACCATATTCAATGTTTGTATTAATTCCTACACTCATAATAATACCCCTAAATTTTATATTCTTCATTAATATATTATTTTTTTTATATAAAAAAGTCAAACAACAGCTATATATGTTTTTTTAAATTAATTGCTGGTTTGATTAATTATTAAAATTGACTATAAAATTAAAATATTTTATAATTAAATACATAAAGTTGTATTATTCAACTAATTTACTATTTGTGGTGAAATTATGAACGAACCAAATTTAGATGTAGCTAGACAACTACTAGAAAAAATTAGAATAGCTAATGATGACGAAAATGTGCATTCAATGGTTATTTCTTTAAAGTCGAACTTCGAAAATTTGCCACTAGATTATGTTTTTGTAACAGAAAGGATTAAAGCTCCGTTATCTGCTTTAAGAAAATTTTCTTCAGACAATAAGTACAATGTTAGCTGGGCAAGAATGAAAGATATTATAGGCCTTATGGTTGTTGTTAAAACAAACCAAGACGTTGACTTTGTATTAAATTATATAACAAAAACATATAGCAATAATAAAAACCCTTTTTCTAGAAACCTTTTTCATGATTATAGGAAAGATGATTTTATTAAAGATAAAGGTTTAGACGCACAATCTTTTCCTGCATATGACCCGCCTTCTAATAAAGGCTATCAAACATGCAATGGCTATAAAAATGTTAGGGCTAACATTGTTTTAAATGGTTATCCCATTGAAATTCAAGTTAAAACAAGAGAACAATATATCGCACATTTTGCAACACACGCACCTGTTTATAAATCTCAGTTATTAATAGATGAAAGTGAAAAATCATATATCTCGGCATGCTTATTCCCTTATTTTGAAGCTCTTGCCCACTTGCAATTAAACAAAAATATAATGTCTAACAAGGAAATATCGCAAAATCAAAAAGACATTGAAAATATTTTTAATAGAAATTTAGACATTTTTAATAAATATCCAAAAATTTATCAAGACGCTTGCGTAACTTATGCTATTTCTTCATTTATTTTAAAAAACGAAGATAAAATATACAAAAATCTTGCACTTAAAGAAACTGTATTAAATAATAAATTAATTGAATGCGAAATAGAGCGTGTTTTTAACTATACTAAAAAACAAATTCAACTTAAGGACCAAAATTTAAAAGTAGTTGAAGTTTTTAGAAGAACTGTAGATAAAATTGCAGACATGCGTTATGACGAATTTGATAAAATAAGAAAACTTATTGCAGGAAACTTTCGACTAACCACATGTGTTTTAAGTGGAATTTTCGATTTGCTAAGAAAAAAAGATTTGGAACTTATTAAGAAACTTAGCGAAAGTTACAAACACGTTGAAGTGGCTGTTTATAACAAAGAACTTGTTGAACTTGTAACCGGAAGACCCCCTATGTACTCTACCATTCAACGTCGTGAAGCTTTAGAATTGATGACTAATGTTTCGGCTACAACAAGAATAGATTTATCTGCTCAAATTAAATTGAAAAATGAAATAGCTCCTCTATTTTTGTATAATCAACCAAATACAGTTTATGATGTTGGTTATTTACCTGGAGTATTTGATATGCTACATCCCGGGCATATAACATACATTAAACAGGCATCAGATTTATGTAAAACACTTATTGTTGGGGTTAAAACAGACGAGTATAGTATGCTAGTTAAAGGCAAAGCTCCTGTTCTTAGTTGTAACGAAAGAAAATATATTTTATATTCGCTAAGAAATACAGATAAGGTTGTAAAAACAGATTGCGATATTTTACCACCTATTGAAATTTTAAAGCATTTAGATAATGTTAATAAAAAAGGCGGAAAAACAGCAATTTTTCTTGGTTCTGACTGGGTTGAAAGGCCAGAATGTAAACCTGAAAGTAGTTTAAAAGAATTATCTAATCTAAAACTAAATTATTCAGACATTAATTTAATTAGTTTGCCAAGAGAAAAGAACGATAATTCTAGTACTAACTATAGGCAAAAAGGGCTTGAAAGATTAAATGATATTAACCCTTGTGAGGTTATAGATTTTGGGGTGTAAAATTGAAAGAATATAAAAAAATAAACAAATTAATAAAAACATTATCTAGCACTACTCCTATTTACTTGGCAGGCCACATTACTCCTGATCAAGACTCTGTATGCTCATGCATTGCACTTGCAGAATATTTGAACACAATAGGAAAAAGGGCTTACGTTTTGTTGCCTACTGAAGATAGGGATATTATTAAATGGTTAGATGATTATAATTTTATAGTTGACAAAATAAATGAAGAAAAATATGTGTTTATTTCGCTAGATGTTAGCACTAAAAATAGACTTGGTATTTACGAAAAATATTTTGAAAATGCTCAACTTACTATTAATATAGACCATCACCAAAACAACAAAAAACAATCTAATTATATTTTATCTAAGCCAGGGATAAGTTCTACTTGCGAAATGATTTATAATCTAATTGTTTTGAATGGTGAAAAGTATTTAACAAAAAAAATATGTCGCTGTTTATATGCAGGAATTTTAACTGATACAAACGGCTTTACTAGAAGAATTTCTAACAAAACTTTCGGCATAGCTCAAACACTTATAAATAATGAAATAGACTATATTAACATTACTAAAAAAACACTTTTTGAAACATCTATTTACGAAGCAAAGGCTCTTGCTAAAGCAATTAACGAATTATCTTTTGACGGCTGTTATTATGTTGTTGTGGATAAAAAAGAAGACGAATATAAATTTATAACTAAAAACTTTGTTTTTAAACATATTGCAGAAGAATTAAGAAAGATTGTTGATATTAATGTTTTTGTTGTTTTAATTAAGCAAAATAAAAATATTACTGCAAAAATTATGACAAACTATGATGAAAATGCAGACAAAATTGCTGAGTTATTTGGTGGTGGTGGACATAAAAAAGAAGCAGGATTTGAAACAACTTTACCTGTTAAAGAAATTATAAAAACAATAAAAAAGTTTTTAAAAAAGGATTAAAATTAACTTATTTAAATTAACAAAAAAACAGCATTGTCTTTAAGTAGATAATGCTGTTTTTTCATGGATTATATTTTACTATTAATATTTAATATTTCTAAATATTTTTATACCTTTAGTAAACAATATTGCAACAATTAAAACTAAAGCAAGAACATATATTCCAGCTGATATTAATGCAACAATTTCTAATGAAAGGCCTTTAAACAAATAATTAACACCTACTGGTAGTGCAGTTAAAAGCATTCCTAAAATCATTGTTAGTAGGACGGACATACTTTGTTTTACTACTGTTGTTTCATTATCCCATTTTAATTTTGGTAAACAAATATTAAAAAATACTCCACCAAAAGAGATATTTAAAGCTAATAAATTAGGTAACAGGATTAACAACAACATTGTTGCAATAGGTAATTTTAATGCTATTGTAAATAAAATTGCTGAAACAATATTAAATGGGCATAGTAAACAGACGTTAAGCATTGCTTTTGATAAAAATAATGTTTTTTCACTAATAGGAGAAGATTTTAAAATCCAAAAACTTTTACCTTCTAATGAAATTGAACTACAACTTATAGTTGTTAATGCACTACAACCGCATAAAACAAGAACAATTATTGCACTTAATATATTACCCGGCAACATTCCACCAAACAAGAAAGACAACCCGCTTTCACCCATAATTAAAACTATTATTGAAAGAACTAAACTTATAACTGGACCTATCATAGTATTAATCAAATAAGCTGGTGTATTGCAAAAATAATTAAGTTCTTTTTTAAACATGCTTGCAAAACTATTATTGTTTGCTACTATCTTCAATTTTTCATTTTTAGAAGTGTAAGCCATAAATGTTTTGCCAAACGTTTTGTAGTAAAGCATTAGTCCTGTAAAAAATGGTATTAAAATTAAAGCAAATAAGTAAATATTTAATAAAGCTTTTTTATAAATAACTGCTTGTAAAAACAAGTTTGTTATAGGTCTATCGGCAAAATAAGCAGATAATTTTTCATATTTTACTAAGCCGTAAAAAGATGTTTTTATTAGAAGCAATCCCATTATTAACACAAACACAATTAATGTTAATAAAGATTTTAAAAAACCAGCAATTTTTGTTTTATTAAATATGTGCGTTACTATAAATGACCATATATATGAAATACCCGTGCTTAAAAGAGGTAGTAAAATTTGATAAGCTAACCCTACTAAAGTAATATAAAGTGAAAAACCTGTGTAAACTTGATATAAAACCAAGTAAGGTATATATAGTATAAATATAATAGCAAAATCAAATAAGTATTTAGATAAAGTTTTAGAAATAACTATATCTATTTTTTTTATAGGTAATGAAAGTAATAAATCTGAATCGTTCGTTTTTTGTTTATCTGAAACACGCATAATTCCTATTATTACACAAACACTTAACGTTGTTGTAAAAGAATGAAACATGCAAAGATCATGCAAACCCAACTGTTTGCCAAGCCCTATGAACATATAGTTTGCTTGTAATGCATATATTGCAAGAATACCAAGCACACCTAAAATAATAAAAATTAAAGCAGTTTTTTCAGATTTGCTTTTTGTTTTGTTTTGAAAAGCACCAACAAATGCATTTATATTATTTTTTACTAATAATTTAAGATTACTCATTTGCACTCTCCAAAAATACTTGTTCTAATGAGGCATCTTTTTTAATATCCTTCATTGTTCCGTTTGCTATTATGCTACCATTTTTAATAATAGCTACTTTATTGCACAATTTTTCAGCAACTTCTAAAACATGTGTTGAAAAAAAGATTGCCCCGCCATTTGAAGTAAATTCTTTCATTATATTTTTTACAATAAAACTTGCCTTTGGGTCTAAGCCAACAAAAGGTTCATCCATTATTAATAATTTTGGGTTATGAATTAAACTTGAAATAATAACTAATTTTTGTTTCATGCCATGTGAATATGTGGAAATAAAGTTATTAAGTTGATTAGTTAATTCTAATAAATCAGCATATTTTTTTATTAAAGTTTCTCTTTCCTTTTTTTCTACTTTAAATATATCACCTATTAAATTTAAATATTGCACACCAGTTAATGAATCATAAATATCAGGATTATCAGGCACATAAGCAATTATTTTTTTACATGCAAGAGGGTCTTTGGCCATAGAAATTCCATTAATTAAAATATCACCTTTTGTAATATCGTTTATTCCTACAACACTTTTAATAACTGTTGTTTTCCCTGCACCATTGTGACCTATAAATGCAAAAATATCCCCGCTTTCTACTTTTAAAGAAATATCTTGTGCTCCTACCTTACCATTTTCATAAATCTTTGAAAAATTAACTAGTTCTAACATAATTTCACCTTCCATAATATATAATATATTAATAAAAATTTTAAGGCAATAATTTTAACGCTAATAGTTTCAACATATAAAACAATAAATATGTATTTTATGCATACTTTTTTATTTATAAAAATTAAAAACTTAAAAATAAAAGCTCGGAGGCTTTAATCCTCGAGCTATAATTCAAATAATACTAATTAAAATAAATATTTAAATAGAGTTTTGCTTAAAAAACATTGCTATTTAAAGATTTTTAAGTTTGCTTAATATAAAATTTATTTAATATTATTGTGTAATTTCAAGTGAAGAATCTTCTGTTTGGTCATGCCCTTTTGGATAAAAAGTATCTTTTTGAGGAGCCATTACAGCACCTTCTACTAGTCCAAAAAATTCTTCAAATTGAGCTTTTTCGTCAGCTTGTTCTTTAAGTAATTTGTCACAACTATCCTTGTCATTTAACACTTTAGCAATTTCAATACTTTGAACACCAGATAATCTGTCATAAAAAGATGTTTTAACTGATTCATCATTTAAAATAGTTGGGTTTGCCAAAGTTGCAAACAAATATAAATCATCTTTTGTTGCACTTTTTAGTAATTGGGTATAATTATCTGATTGTGTAAGTGTATAATTTCTACCTTCAAAAGAATTAATTCCATTACCGGTGGTTCCTTCTAAAACATCTGATTCCGAAATAGGTCCTTTCTTAGAACAATTTGGTCTTTCACCCCTATTATCTGTGATTATTGTTAGTTTTGTACTTCCAGGACCATATATAGCCATGTCGTTTTCTACCCTGTTTTTATTATCTTCTAAAACAGTAGAAAAAGCAGTTTTTGCTGAATTATATACTCTTGGCATATTAATTTCCCCCCTTTGTATTATGTTTATATTGTACTATAAAATTGTAAAATTGTCAATATTTATCAAAAGACACCCTTTAAGTAAATTACAAAAATTATAATTAATTATCTATAATTAAAAATATTTTAATTTGTAAATAAAACAAAAAAGCACCTTAGAAAAGGTGCTTAAATAAATGGTGGGCAATAAGAGGCTCGAACTCCTGACTTCCACTACGTCAAAGTGACACTCTACCAACTGAGTTAATTGCCCTAATTTAAAGGGCTTTTTGCCCTTTTATTAAAAACTACTTTGATATAATACACCTTTTTATGTTTAAGTCAAGTATTTTTTAATCTGCTGAATTATCATAATTTATTTCTTCAGAATTTTCTTCTAAAGGTTGCTCTTTTTTTACTTCTTCCTTAATCTGTTTATTATTTTCTTTTTTCTGCTTTTCTTCTTTTACTTCAGTTTCTTTTTTGTTTTCCTTTTCTATTTTTGCAATTTTGAAAGATAGTTGCCTGTTTAAATATTTTTCAAAAAACCCTAAAATAAATGAAGTTAAAACAGTAATTAAAAGTTTAATTAAGAACACAATTAAAATGTTACCAAAAGAAAGTAAACCTGCATAAGCTATTACCGAAAATATTAAATTTTCTATAGCACAAGCAACCGCAATAAGGCAAGCGGTTTGAAGACTTGCATTTAACTTTTTTAAATTGACTTTTTCTTGAAAAACCATTACTCCAAAACAAGCAAATGAAAGTGATAATATATTTGCAAAATAACCGCCAAATATTTGCCAAGACATAAATAGTTTTGTTTTAACAAATGCATCTATATATGCACTTTGTAATAAAGCTACAACAAATAAAATAATTTGAGAAATAATAGTTACCAAAAATAATTTTACAGCCTCTGCTTTGCCATACTTATTAAAGCAGGCAATAATTGAAAAAATGATTATAGGCATTAGAACTGTGCTAAGAGATATATTATGAGAAAATAATTGAGCACTTGGTAAAACGCTAGTAATAACTGAAGCTAAAACACAAAATAAATATAGGCCATTTTTGTTTAAAAAACTAAAAGAAACCCAAAGTCCTATTAAACCAACAACAAAAAAAACAATTAGTGACGTCCAACCCACTGAAAAGAACATGTTCATAAACTTTTCTCCCTTTAATGAATACATTAATATATTATTGTTATGTGCTAATTTTGTCAATCATAAACTTATTGTGCTCCTTTTAACATTTTTATAAAGAATTGTATAAAATACTTAAACAAAAAATATTAATTTGCTGTTTTATAATTTTTTTTGTTATTTTACTTTGAAGGAAAAATAAAATTATAGTATAATAAATTATCATTTATTAAAAGGAGAATAGAAATTTGAAAAAATTAATTTGCAATATTGGTTCTTTGGCACTTGGCGTACTTGCATCAATCATGGCTTTTGTTAATATGTTCGACGTAAAAATAACACTAGGCGAAAAATCTACATGGGCAGAAACAACCTTTGGTATATTTGCTGCTCCTGACAAAGCGGTTGTTACTACTTTTGATCTTATTAACGATGGCTTTGCTGATACTTTCAGAGTTATTGCTATGGTTGTTGCTATTGTTGCTATTGCTGCTTTTGCAATTCTTGCTATTGCTATTGTTTTAGATTTCCTTAGTGGTAAAAAATCTAAAATGGCAGGAATTAAAAAACTTGCAAGCCTTGTACTTATTATCACCGCAATTTTATTTGCTGTAGCAGTAATTATATTTACTCTTTCAAATAAAGTTACAGCTGATGCTGGCAGCACAGCTGTTGCAATTTCTAACTGGTTTGCATTCTTATCAGTTGTAATCGGATTTGCTGGTAGCGGACTTCTTGCAATGTGTGCAAAAAAATAATTCATATTTTTATTAAAAAAGGGATAGCATTAGCTATCTCTTTTTTTTGTTTAAAAGTTAAAATATTTAATAACACTAATAATTAAAAAAGCACTAAATTTTTAGTCTTTTTGTTTATTATTGAATTTGTGTAATTTTTATACTGTTTGTTGTGCCCTTATCTTTAGTTGGAATACCTAAAGTAATAACAATAGTATCACCCGGTTTTGCAATTTTAAGATCTTTTACAATATCTTCGGCGTTTTGAAGCATATCTTCGAAGTTATCAAAAACTTTTGACATTACAGGGTAAACGCCCCATGCAAGAGATAAATCGTTATAAATAAATTCGTCATGAGTAATTGCAATAATTTTAGCTTTTGGGTTAAAGCGAGATATCATTTTTGCGGTTTTGCCTTTGTCTGTAAAGCAAACAATAGCTTTTGCATTTAACGACCTAGCTGCAGCACAAGCAGAATAGCAAATTGCAACAAGGTTTTTGTGTTCGTTTTTACAAGTACTTGGAAGTTCTTTATCATAATCTATAACTTTTTCGGTAGCTGTTATAATTTTTGACATTGTTGAAGCAGCTTCGAAAGGATACTGCCCAGATGCTGTTTCACCCGAAAGCATTGTTGCTGTTGCACCGTCATAAATTGCTTGTGCTACGTCGGTAGTTTCTGCTCTTGTTGGGCGACGTTTATAAGTCATAGATTCAAGCATTTCAGTAGCAACAATAACCCTTTTTGCTTTTTCTATTGTTTTTTCAATCATATTTTTTTGAACAGCTGGAATTTGTTCGATAGGTATTTCTGTACCCATATCACCACGGGCTACCATAATGCCGTCGCTTACATCAATAATTTTATCTAAATTAGCAATACCTTCAGCACTTTCAATTTTAGAAATAATTTCTTGTCTTCCGCCATACTTTTTAATACATTCACGCATTTCAATAACGTCGCTTGGTCTATTAACAAATGAAGCAGAAATCATTTCAACATCATTTTTAGCGGCAAACTCTATATTTTTTTCGTCTTTTTCACTAATAAATGGCAATGGCAATCTTATTTTTGGTATAGAAATACTTTTGTGGTTACTAAGTTCGCCACCTACGTCAACTTTACATAAAATTTTACCATTTTCAACTTGCTGAATTGTAAATTCTAATAAACCATTATTAGCGTATAATTTTTGCTTTGGTTTTAAAATATCTAAAAGTGCTGGGTAGCCACAATATACTTCGTTAACTGTACCATTGACTTTTGTTGTTGAAAAAACAAAAAGCTGACCTTTGGTAAGAGTTATTTTCCCACTTTCAAAAGTGCCTATTCTTAGTTCTGGGCCACAAGTATCCACCATGATTGCACAAGGCATATTTAAATCTGCTCTTGCTTTTTTAACATTATCTAATGTTTTTTGATGACTTTCAAGTGTTCCATGGCTCATGTTAAGTCTAGCAACATTCATACCACATTTTATTAGTCTTACAATGTTGTTGTACCCGTCGGTCGAAGGACCTATTGTACAAACCATTTTAGTTTTTCTCATTTTAAAATCTTCCTTATTTATTTGATTTACAAATATATTATATATTTTTTATAATTTTTTATCTACTTTTTTAATGCATTATTTTTGCTATTTTGCTTTATTTTGTTGGTTTTTTTAAGTTAAAAAATGTTAATTAAATTGTTTTACAAATATTTAAAAAGTAGTTATAATTTTAAATATATATAAATTTGTGGAGATAATCATGAAAAGAGAATTAATTTATGAAGAAGTTTTAGCAATGCTTAACGACCGTGTGGACTATAAGTCTATAACTCTATCTGAAGTTGCAAAAAGATGCAATATGGGCAAAAGCACTATTTATGAATATTTTGCAAGTAAAGACGAAATGGTTTTTAATAGTATTATTTACTATTTAAATAGAATGATTAAATTTTTCTCTAATGGTTTTAAGGTTTCTACTTTCAGGGCAAGTTTAAAAACTTTTATTAAGGCTGTAATTATTACTATGAAAGCAAACTTTTGGATGGTTATGCCTTGGACTTTCTTAGATAACTATGCACCTTTCTTAACAGAAGAAGATGCTGACACTATTACTGAAATGCTTTATAAATGCAAAGAAGTTATTGTTACTTTGTTTACAGCTATTTGTCATAAAGGCGAAGAAGAAGGAACTTTATTCAAAATAGATGATGCAACAATTAATTTTGCTTACAATGGTGTTATAGGCAGTTTAACTGAAGAGGTTGATAGCGAATATGATTATGAAACAGACGAAGCTAAAGCATTTATAGATAACCTTTGCAGTTGTGTTGTTAAACAACTTAATTAACAAATAAAAACAAAAAGACCTGCTCAATTAAAGCAGGTCTTTTATTATATAACTGGCATAACTTATTGTTTTTATTTTCGACTTATTGTACGTTTATTATTTATAAACAGCCTGTTTTGCTTTAATTTTGCGGATAATAAGAGTAAAACTACTGGTACGTTATAAAATAAAACAATTAATTTTTATTTTTTAATTTATCTTCTTTACGTATATTGTATAAGGTTAAAAAGTCATACGTCTTTCCGTCTTTTTTATAACCGACCAGCGTATCAAGATTTACATTATGTGCACTTTGCATTATGTTTATATCCACATTTTTATAAACTTTTCTAAGTTCGCTAATAAGCTTTTTCATTTCTTCACGCTTAGAAGACATTTCATCTTTTTCAAGATTTTCTGTAAACCTGCAAGCACAACGAATAAAATCTAAATCATTATAATTTGCCCATTTTATTATACTTTCTTCTTTTACAAAATACAAAGGTCTAATAAGCTCCATTCCTTCAAAATTTTGGCTTATCACTTTTGGCATCATGGTTTTCATTTCTGCACCATAAAGCATACTCATTAAAATAGTTTCAATCACATCATCAAAATGATGTCCTAGGGCTATTTTATTGCAACCAAGCTCTTTTGCCTTTGAATATAAATATCCCCTGCGCATGCGTGCACAAAGATAGCAAGGAGAATCTTGCACATCTTTTACAGCATCAAAAATTTGTGTTTCAAAAACGGTAATAGGAATATTTAATTTTTTAGCATTTTCTAAAATCTTTTTGTGATTTTTTTGGTTATAGCCGGGATTCATCACTAAAAAAACAAGTTCTATGGGCATTTGACCATGCTTTGCAATTTCTTGCATGCATTTTGCAAGCAACATAGAATCTTTACCACCTGAAATACAAACGGCAATTTTATCGTTTGGTTGCAACATATCGTATGTTTTTAATGCCCGTACAAAAGGTGCAAAAATATCTTTTCTAAATTTTTTTATTAAACTTCTTTCTATTTGTATACTTTTACTTATTTCTTTCATACTTAATATTATACATTATTATAAAATAATTAAAAGTTTTTTTTATTTTTTAATTTTTGTAGTAGTAATTTTTATTAATATTTGATAAAATAAGTGTATGGAAGAATTAAAACTTAACACTGAAATAGATTTTGACGTAGGCCTTAGCAAAGTTCAAGTTGAAGAACGCATAAAGCAAGATAAAGTTAACAAGTTAAACACAAAAAAAACTAAGTCATATTTTAAAATTGTTATTGATAACTTTTGCACTTGGTTTAACTTAATATGCGTTTTTATGGCTACCCTTTTAATTATTGCGGATAGTTTTGAAAATATAACATTCATATTTATTTTTGCTGCTAACTTGCTTATAGGTTTAATTCAAGAAATTAAAGCCAAATCAGTTGTAGATAAAATTACAGTTCTTGGCAAAACGAAGGTTAAAGTCTTGCGTCATGGAAGAAAAATTAATGTAGATATTGACGCTGTTGTTGAAGACGATATTATTTTCTTTGAAACTGGCGACCAAATTTGTGCAGACTGTGTTGTAATTGAAGGAAAAGTAGAAGTTAACGAAAGTTTAATTACTGGGGAAAGTAGACCTATTAGAAAAACGGATAACGCAACATTACTTGGTGGTAGTTATGTTGTAAGTGGCTTTTGTAAAGCACAAGTAGTAAAAGTTGGGTTAGAAAGTTATTCGGCTACTCTTATTAAGAAAGCCAGAGAGCTTAAAGGTAATCAAAGTGAAATTTTAAGAACTTTAAACTTTATAATTAAAACAGTTGGCATTCTTTTAATTCCGCTTGGTTTATTGTCTTTCTTTGACGCATATAATGGAAATAATTTTTCAGAAGCTATTATAACTATATCTGGCTCGGTTATGGGAATGATGCCGGTTGGAATTTTCTTATTAACTAGCGTTTCGTTAGTTGTAAGTGTTTTAAAACTTGCTAGAAAAAAGACTTTAGTTCAAGAACTTTATAGCATTGAAATGTTGGCAAGGGCTAATGTTTTATGTTTAGATAAAACAGGTACTATTACAGACGGAACAATGTCGGTAACTGGAACACTTGCTATAAATAGCGTTTATGAAGACATTGAAGTTATAATGCCAAATTATATTCAAGCATTTAAAGCTATTAACCAAACACAAAGAGCGTTAAAAAATCCCTTTGGAACAAAAAAAGACTGGGAAGTTAAAGACACTATTGAATTTAGTAGCGAAAGAAAATATTCTGTAGTTACATTTAAAGACAAAGGCACATATGTTTTGGGGGCCCCTGAATTTGTATGTTCTAAGTTAGAAAAAGGTGTAAAACAAACAATTAAGGACTTTACAACAAACGGCTATAGAGTGGTTTTGTTATGCAAAAATAAAACTGATATTAAAAAAGAACAAATTGAATTAAACACTACTCCACTTGCTATGATTACCATTCAAGATAATATTAGACCAGACGCTAAAGAAACTATAGAGTGGTTTAATACTAATGATGTTGACATAAAAATTATATCGGGCGACAACGTAGATACAGTAAGTAACATAAGTAAAAAGGTTGGTGTTATAGGAGCAGATAATTGCATTAGTCTTGAAGGTATGAGCGAGGAAGAAGTTGCCGAAGCGGCTTTCAAATATAATGTATTTGGACGTGTTACACCAGAGCAAAAGTGTATTATTGTTAGTGCTTTACAAGACAAAGGCAAAATTGTTGCTATGACAGGCGATGGTGTTAACGATATTTTAGCGCTAAAAGAATCTGATTGTTCTATTGCTATGGCAAGCGGTAGTGCGGCAACAAGAAGTGCTAGCGATATTGTTATGTTAGAAAATAATTTTTCTACAATGCCTAAAATTGTGGCTGAAGGAAGACGTGTTATTAATAATATTTCTAAAGCATCGTCATTATTCTTAACTAAAACTTTCTTTACAATTTTCTTAACAATCTTTGTTTTAATATCACCTACTTTTGTTTATCCATTACAAGCAAACCAAATTTTAATTTGGGAAACAGTTTTTATAGGTATTCCGGCTTTCTTACTTGCTTTACAACCTAATAATGAAAGAATTAAAGGTTCATTTATAGGTAGTTTGGCGTCTAAAGCACTACCCGGTGCTTTAATATTATTCTTAAGCGCTATGGCTTGTTATATTTACTGCAGCATAACTAATAATTTTGAAATATTACCTACTATACTTTCTTACACTGTAACACTTGGAGCTTTCGCTATTTTATTTAATGTTTGCATTCCTTTAAATAAGTTTAGAGCATATATTTGTTTTGGATTGTTGTTTATTTGTATAACTTGTCTTATTTTAATTCCTACAGAGTTCTTTGGATATGTAGAACTATCTAATCAAAACCAAATATTTATATTAGTTGTTTGTGTTTTAATTTTTGCTTTTTACGCAATGTTTAAAAAGCTTTGCGAAAAACTGCTAGAAATTAAATGGATGAAAAACGTTTTAGAAAGTAGCGACAAGGCCCTAGAAAACGATTTGAAAAAACATAAAAAAATAAAACTTAAAATAAATAAAAAGTCCTCTAAATAATTAGAGGATTTTTTTAATAAATTGAATATTTGCAGCCACAATATTTTTGACGATATAAATCATATTCTTTGGATATTTTTATACTATTTAAATATCCGTCTTGCTTTTTAAAATCAGATAATAAATATTCTATTTTATATTCTTCTTGTAGTTTTGTGCCTAAATCGTTTATTAATTTAGCATTTTTGTGTGGGCTTACACTTAAGGTAGAGGCAAAAACATCAAAGTTGTTATTTTTTGCATATTCTGCAGTTTTTTTAAGTCTAAGATATATGCATTTTTCACATCTACTGCCACCTTCTTTACAAGTTTCATAACCTTGGTAAGCTTTTTCAAATAACGCATTATCTTGGTAAGTGCCGTCTATAACAATAATATTTTGATTAGATAATTTTAAATACTTAATTTGTTCGTTAAGTCGTTTTATATACTCCTCTTGTGGATATATATTTGGGTTATAATAAAATATTGTTAAATCATACTCGTTTTTTAATTTTTCTATAACACTTGTGCTACATGGTCCACAGCAACTGTGTAGTAATAATTTCTTTTTATTCATATTTAAATTATATACTTATTTGTTTGATTTTCAAGCATTATTTTAGTAAAATTTAAATATAATTTTAAACTAATTTTTAATATATATTTATTTAAAAATACTCAACGTAAAAAGGTAATGCCATGCAATTAAAATTATTAAATTTTCACAAGATATTTTCCCAGTTTGCTTCTAACATTGTAGGGGCTTTTTTGGCTTTAATAATTTATAAAAGCACACATAACTTTTCTTATGCCTTTTTGTTTTTAGCATTAAATATGACTCTTAGAATTTTCTTTTCTCAAATATTTTTAAAACAAATGGAAAAGAAACCTCAGGTGTTTTTATTTATTAGGACCTTTCCTTTCTTAGCATATTCACTTTCTATTATTTTGCTTGATACCCAAATGATTGTTCTTGGCATAATACTTTCTGCACTATTCCATTCACTTGCTGTTGCCTTTAAAGATTTACCTATGGAATTAACATATAACTATGCTTCCTATGGTAAGGGGTCTTCCTCTAATGGTTTTTCAAGATTACTTGAATACACTGGAGTTATTGCCGCTATTATTTTAGGTGGTTTATTTTTAGATAACCTTCCTAAATGGATTGTTGCTGTAATTGCTTGCGTTTGTTACTTAATCTCGGTAATTCCGCTATTAATTTATTATTTTAGGCAAAAAAATGAAAAGACATTTAATAAGGATGCAACTTCTAATGCTGTAGAAAGTTTTAAAGATATTAAAATTAAACAGCACCAGCAAAAAGTTATTACTAAGAAACTTTTGTTAAGATATTTTGGAATATACTTTGCTTTTTGTGTTTTAGATGCTTTAATGAATTTATTTTCGTTATATTTGTTTAAGGTTAGTGCCGAAAGTTACACTTTTACCGCTTACATTCAAGCTTCATTTTATGCTAGTTTTGGTTTAGGTAACTTTATTGCCGGAAAGTTAGATGAAAAAATAGATATAACAAAAATAGTGTGCATCTGTTGTATTGCATCAGGAGCTTTAGTCTGTGCTGTTCCTTTTGTTGCAACTTTAATTTGGCTAGATGTAATAATTTTTGGTGTAATAGGCTTTTTATATTCATTTATTAGCATATTCTGTTATTCAAGAATGATGACAAGATGTAAAATACTGGGTGTAAGTAACGTGGCGCTTAATAACAGAGCTCAGGCGTCTAGGTTAGTTCAAATTGTTATTCATGGTTTAATGGCTATAGGGCCGTTCATGTTTATTCCTTGTTTTGCTATTATAGGTTTAACATTTGCTTCCTGCTCTTATTTTATTCCAAAAAATGAAGAAACAACAAGAGAAATACTTGTAGACTATTTACAAAACAATAAACTTTATTAATTATTTTTTAATGAGCATAAAAAAAACAACCTGTTTTTCAAGGTTGTTTTTTTTGATTAAACGTTAAGTAATCTAAAGATATGTTTGCTTAAAATCATTAATACTAAGTCGATAATCCAAACGATTGTGAAACCGAAGATTAATCTAATTAAGCCAGCAACGATTTTGCCTTCTGAAAATCTTGTAAGAGCTCCGCAGATCCATGCAGTTACAGGAATAATTGCAAGAATTAAGCTAACAAGATATCCTAAACCAAAATAATCAGATTTTTTTGCCATATTAATTTTCCCCTTTTATTATCAATATATGCATATATTATAAAATTATTCTTAAAATTAGTCAACTTATAACTAAAAATTGCGAAGATTTTTTATAAAAAATTTTTATAATTTAACATTTTCGAATTTTCTTCATTAACTACGCTAATAATTGCATTTGCGTTTTGTTGTTTTTCTAGCCTTTTTATAACTACAAACTGATAAACAATTCCTGCAACTAAAAGTATTATTATAGCTAAAAGCATAAATATTAAAAGTTTTGTTTTGTTGTTATTATTCTGCTGTGCCATTTTTACTTTTCCTTTTACATAAGTAATTATAAAAATTAGTTATATAGTTGGCAAGCAAATTAAAAAATCTTTTACCAACAAAAAAGGAAAGCACCCAAACGCAAACATATATTATTCTAATTTCGCCAAAATTTAACTGCAAGTTTATTAAAAAACTTACAAAAACCAAACATACTAAAGTAACTATTAAAATGCAAGAAGAAAAACCTTTAACTAAATATACTCTAGTTTTATTCAATATTATTTTAAATATAATTAAATGATTTTTTGCTTGTTTTTGTTTTTTTATTTTTGATATATTTTCAGTATTTTTTAACTTTTTTTTAGTTTTACCATAGTTTGTTGACGTTTCTATTTTCTCTTTTTTTAAATGAGAAAAGGGTTTATCCACTTTTGCTTTTATCAAGGTGGAAAACTTATCAATAATTTTGAATATTATACCAGACACAAGTCCTAAATAAACATATAAAAACAGCAACAGTACATGATTAAATGTAGGGAAAAGTATCATTTAAAAATCTTTTTAAATAACCCCCCTTTGTTATCTCCTACCTGAAATTTTAGTTCATTTATTAACCCGTCTATTTGAACAACACCGCTTTCTACATCTAGCCTAGAAATATTTAATTTTTCACCTGCAATAACTAAGTTTGAACCAGAAACTTTTAATTGTACTTTACTTTCGTTTGTTTCATACACCTTTTCAACGCCAGATAAAGTTAGTTTTGCTCTATTAGTTAAGGTAATTTGGCTTTCATAAAATTCCTTTGCCTTCTCTTGCTCTATTACTTCCATATTAATTCCTTTTAAAAAAGATTAACAAACACATTTTTATGTTGTTTTGTATATTTAATAATATGAAAGATAAAAAAATAGTATGATAATTAATAAACAATATTATATAATGTAAAATTGCTATTTTAACTATAATAATTAATAATATGTTTATATTAAGCGATTTTTTTTAATTTGATCATTTGTTTGAATGTTATTTTTATAATAATGATAAAAAGTAGCAAGGGTTTATTTAACCCTTGCTACTTTTTATTAATAGAAATTATTCTTCGCCTTCAACTTCTTCAGTTTCTTCAACTTCTTCGTGTTCAGCAACAGACGCACAAACTACTTTATAGCTCTTATCTTTAAGTCGCATAATCTTAACGCCTTGAGTATTTCTACCTATTTTGCTAATTTGTTCTGCTTCTAACCTAATAATTGTTCCATTATCTGAAATTAGAATAACATCTTGTTCCATTTTAATTTGTTTTAAGTTTACAAGTTTACCTGTTTTTTGGTTGAATACACCAGCTTTAATACCTTTACCACCTCGTGTTTGTAAGCGATAGTCGTTAGGGTCGCTACGTTTACCGTAACCGTTTTCAGATATTGTTAAGATTTGACAACCTTTTTTAATTACTGACATATCTACAACATAATCTTTCTTATTAAGACTAATACTCTTTACACCTTGTGAACTTCTACCCATTTTTCTAACATTTTCTTCACTAAATCTTATGCATTTTCCTTCATGTGTAGCAACTATAATTTCATCTCTACCATTTGTGATGTCTACGCTTATTAACGAGTCGTTATCAAGTAACTTAATTGCTATTTTACCATTTTTATTAATATGCTTAAATTCATCAATAGAAGTCTTTTTAATTAAGCCACCTTTTGTAGCCATAATTAAATAGCCTTTTAAGTCATTAGAAAGAGTTAAAATTTCGGTAACTGTTTCATTTTCGGATAAATGTAGTAAATTAATGATTGCTCTGCCTTTGGCTGATTTTTGAGCCTCTGGTATGGTGTAAGCTTTTTGACAGAAAACTCGTCCTTTGCTTGTGAAGAATAACAAATTATCATGAGTATTTGCAATAAACATCTTTTTAACAAAGTCTTCTTCTTTTGTCTTGTGTGCGTTCACACCTACACCACCACGTTTTTGTGTTTTATATTCATTTACAGGCTGACGTTTAATATAACCAAAATGAGTAAGAGAAATTACAACATCTTCTTTTTCAATAAGGTCTTCAATATCAATATCGTCAAAGTCAACGCTAATTTCACTTTGTCTTGGTCTTGCATATTTTTCTTTAACTTCGTTAAGTTCGTTTCTAACAATATCCAAAACTCGTTGTTCGCTTTTTAAAATAGCCTTATATTCAGCAATTTGAATGCGTAATCCGTCTAATTCTTCGCGAATTTTTTGAACTTCAAGACTAGTTAGTCGTTGCAAACGCATTTCCAAAATAGCGGTGGCTTGTTTTTCGCTAAGCAAGAATTTTTGGCGTAATTTGTTATTTGCGTCTACTTTATCTTCACTCTTTTTAATAATTCTAACAACTTCATCTACATTAGCTAAAGCTATTGCTAAGCCTTCTAAAATGTGTGCTTTTTCTTGTGCTCTTTCAAGGTCATAGCGAGTTCTTCTAGTAACTATTTCTTTTTGGTGAAGCAAGTAATAATAAAGCATTTGTTTTAAATTTAATATTTTTGGTTCGCCATCTACAAGAGCTAGGAAAATAATTCCTTGGCCTTGTTGAAGTGGCGTGTGTTTGTATAAAAGATTTAAAACTACTTGTGGATTTGCATCTTTTTTAACATCAACAACAATTCTCATACCTGTTCGGTCAGATTCTTCTTTAATATCGCTAATACCTTCAATTTTTTTATCTTTTACAAGGTTAGCAATAAGTTCAATTAATTTTGCTTTGTTTACTTGATAAGGAAGTTCGGTAATAATTATGCGACTTCTTCTTTCCTCTTCTTCAATTTCAGTTCTTGCTCTAAGAACAATGTTTCCTCTACCTGTTTTATAGGCATTTCTTATACCTGCTCTACCCATAATAATACCTTTTGTTGGGAAATCTGGGGCAGGAATAATTTTAATTAAATCCTCAATTTCAATTTCTGGGTTATCAATAAGGGCAATAACACCATCAATAACTTCACCTAGATTATGTGGTGGAATATTTGTAGCCATACCAACAGCAATACCATCTGAACCATTTACTAAAAGGTTAGGGAAACGTGAAGGTAAAACAACTGGTTGTTGCAAAGTACCGTCGAAGTTAGGGTAGAAATCTACCGTTTCTTTGTCTATTTCTTTTAACATTTCGCCAGCAATTTTTGAAAGCTTTGCTTCTGTGTAACGTTGAGCAGCAGGAGGATCGCCGTCTATACTACCAAAGTTACCTTGTCCAGAAACAAGTGGCTCGTTAATAGAAAAGTCTTGAGCTAATCTTACAAGAGCTTCATAAACAGCAGTGTCACCATGAGGGTGATATTTACCCAAAACGTCACCAACGATACGTGCACATTTTCTAAAAGGTTTGTCGTTAGATAAATTCAACTCGCCCATGGCGTATAGAATACGCCTATGAACAGGCTTTAAACCGTCCCTAACATCAGGAATAGCACGACTTACGTTAACAGCCATAGCATAAGAAATAAACGATTTTTTCATTTCTTCGTTTAGGTGAACTTTAATATACTTGGTGTTGTCAACAATTTGTTCATATTCTTTTGAATAATCTTGTTTTTTCATCTTCTTTTAATTCCCCTTATTAATTAAATTTAAAACTTCTACCCATGCCTTTTCAAAATCTGCTTCTTCATATTCTTGCATAGATAAGTTATCGCTTACTATTTTATAGGACTCAACTTCAAAACCAAAGGAGCATATTGCATTAAGTTCCATATCAAAAACAACAGGTTGTTGAATTTTTGTACTAAGCACAAAATCACTTGATGTGTAGCAATCGGTCGTACCATTTAAAGTGTATAGTTTTTCATCAAACTGTGCATTTTCGTGGTGATTATAACTATTTTTTACCTTTACTAACGTTCCACGTTTAAGCAAATTACTGCCTGCATATCCAACATTATATATTTTTATTTTTTTTGCATCTAAATTTTTTAAAGCATTTATTACGTTGCCATAACCTATGCCCGTTTGAATTATTTTTAATGGCGTTCTGCCTTTTACTTTTTGATATTCTTCATCAGTTGCCACAACTAAAATTGTTTCTTTTTGCATTATTTTTACCTATTTTTGTTCTTCTTTTATAAAAACTCCATTAACGTTTTTATATTTTCTTTTTTTGTTAACTTCTATTTTTTTTAATATTTCTTCTTCAAGATTTATGCCTTTTATTTGGCTTAAACCAAGAATATAAATACAAACATCTGCAAGTTCTTCACCTAAATTATTTAAGTTTTTATTATAAGCTTCAAAAGCTTCGGAAAGCTCACCCTGTATTAAGCAAAATTGCCTGTATATATTTTCCTTATTATCTGAAACATTAAAACCTTTGTTAACTTTATTTTGATAAATTTCTTGCTGTAATTTATTTAAATCTACCATTATTTATTCTCTTTAATTTAAATATCTAAGTCTTTAACAATAGTTGCGTTTTGTTCAATAAATTCACGTCTTAATTCAGGATTTTCACCCATTAAAATATTAAAGATTGAATCAGCTTCAACAGCGTCTTCCATTTTAACTTGAAGTAATGTTCTATGTTCTGGGCTCATAGTTGTTTCCCAAAGTTGTTCGCTAGACATTTCACCAAGACCTTTATATCTTTGAATTTCTACGCCCTTGCTACCAACTCTTTCAATTTCAGCATTAAGTTCATCATCTGAATAAAAATATGAAACATCTTTACCCCTTACAACTTTATATAAAGGAGGTTGAGCAATGTATACATGACCCTTTTCAATAAGTGGGCGCATGAAACGATAAAAGAAAGTTAAAAGCAATATTCTAATGTGACTTCCGTCTACGTCAGCATCGGTCATGCAAATAATTTTGTCATATCTTAATTTTTCTTCTTTGAATTCGTCATTAATACCACAACCAAAAGCAGTTATCATTGATTTTATTTCTTCGTTTTCTAAAATACGAGAGAGTCTTGCTTTTTGAACGTTTAATATTTTACCTCTTAATGGCAAAATAGCTTGAAATCTTCTATCTCTGCCTTGTTTAGCTGTTCCACCAGCACTATCGCCCTCAACTATATAAATTTCGCATTTAGAAGCGTCTTTTTCGGAACAATCTGCAAGTTTTCCAGGAAGGGTTGTGTTTTCTAAAACAGTTTTTCTTCTTGTTAATTCTCTTGCGTTTCTTGCAGCTTCTCTTGCACGTTTAGCCGTAATTGATTTTAATATAAGCTCTTTTGCTATTGTTGGGTTTTCTTCTAAATAATCACCAAAACTATTTGTTAATACTTTTTCAACAATAACTCTCATTTCAGAGTTGCCTAATTTTGTTTTTGTTTGTCCTTCAAATTGTGGGTCTTGCAATTTAACACTTATAATAGCTGTTAAACCTTCTCTGCAATCTTCACCTGTTAATTTTTCGTTAGGTTTAATTATTTTATTCTTAGTAGCATAATCCACAATAACTTTTGTTAAAGCATTTTTAAAACCTACAAGGTGGGTACCACCTTCTTCTGTATTAATATTGTTTGCATAAGCGTTAATTGTCTCGCTGTAACCGTCGTTATATTGAAAACTAATTTCTACTTCATTATTTTTATTTACTTTATTTACATAGAAAGGTTCTGGGAATAAAGTATTACGCCCATTATTTAGGTAATCAACAAACTCTATGATACCGCCTTTAAAGATAAATTCGTCGCGTTTTTCCCTACCAGCACGTTTATCTTCAAGGTTAATTATAAGACCTTTATTTAAGAAGGCTATTTCCCTAAATCTTGCTTTTAAATTTTCGTAGTTAAAATCAACCGTTTCAAAAATTTCATCATCTGGTAAGAAAGTAACTGTTGTACCACGGTTATTAGTTTCTTCAACAATTTTTAAAGGATATTGAGGTATACCCCTTTTATATTCTTGAACATAGTGGTTGTTGTTTTGGTAAACATCTACCCTTAAATATTTACTTAATGCGTTTACACATGACAAACCTACACCGTGTAAACCACCTGATATTTTATAACCACTACCGCCAAATTTACCACCAGCATGAAGTTTTGTTAAAACAACTTCTACAGCACTTTTCTTTTCTGTTTTATGAATACCGGTTGGAATACCTCTACCATTATCAGCAACCGACAAACTTCCGTCGTTATTAATAACAACATCTATTTTTGTACAATGACCAGCGATAGCTTCGTCGATACTATTATCAACAATTTCTATTACTAAATGGTGAAGACCTCTTTCGTCAGTAGAACCTATATACATACCCGGTCTTTTTCTAACTGGTTCAAGACCATCAAGAACTTGAATATCTTCTTCAGTATACTTTGTTGTTTTGGTTAAATTTTCTTCTAAATTTTCGTTTTTGTTTGGCATGTTGTTTTTTACTCCTTACAAAAAAAATTAAGTAACCAAACTTGTGTTCGATGTTTGGTTTTTCCTATTATAATATTATTAATATATATTATATATATAATATATCATATATGTTTTTAAAAAAAAAGCAAATTTGTAAATTTTTTATGAAAAATTTTTTATAATTTCAGGATAAAATTTTGCCTAAAAATAGATAAAAATTAAGACAAATCATTAAATTATAATAATTATAATTTTATAACTATGTTAATTTAAAATTTTTAGCGTTTGCCAAAGTGTGTGAAAAACATGAAAATTAAGTGAAAATTGATGCTTTTTTGGCTTTTTTTTAGAAATTTTTAATAAAATTATTATTTTAATAAAAATTTTTAAACAAAAATTTTAATTTAAAAAAACATTTTTTAAGATTTAAAAGTATTTTTGTTTTAATTATTTTTATAAAAAACTATAAAAAATAAAATAGTTTTAATTATAATTTTTATAATTTTAACTTTTATGTGTATATTTAATTTTAATCATTTTTTATATAAAGTTTTAATTTAATTTTAAATTTATACAATTTAATATTTATTTAAAAGTTTTAGATTTTATTGTAATAATTTGTTTTTTGACTTTTATTTTTAAATATTTTTTTATTTTTATTTATATTTTCTTTATAATTTTGGCAATTTTTTAATAAAAAAAGACTTAAATTTGTATAATTTAAATCTTTTTTAATTTTTTATATTTTGTTTTTCTTCAATAACAGCATTTTTTACCATAAAAATTGTACTATTTTCATCTGAAATTTTACCAAATTTTGTAGTTGTTATTATAGTTTGATAATTTTTTATTTCATTTAATAAATTTTTTTGTCTTTTTGCATCTAATTCACTTAAAACATCATCAAGAAGTAAAATAGGTTTTTCACCTGTTTGTTTTTCAAATAAAACAAGTTCGGCAACTTTGAGAGAAAGAGTTGCGAGCCTTTGTTGACCTTGTGAACCAAAATTTCGAATATCAATGTTGTTGATTGTAATTTCTATATCATCTCTATGTGGGCCTACCGTTGTATAACCAAACTCAAAATCTTTTTGCAAACTAGATTTATAAGCTTTTAATAACTTTCCTTTAATTTCTTCAACATTTTTTAATTGAATACCCTGATATTTTACTTCAAGCACTTCTTGATTAGAAGTTATATTGGAATGAACTTTTTTTGCGGGTTCTTTAATTTTTTCTATAAAATCCAACCTAAAAAATATAATTTTACTAGCTATATCTGCAAGTTGAGAATCCCAAAGTTCAATGGTTTCATAAAGATTTTCAATTTTTCTTGTTTGCTTTAATAATTTATTTCGTTCTGCCAAAACTTTTTCATACCTGCAAAGCAAGTAAAAATAGTTTTTATTTAATTGACTAATATCAATATCCATAAATCTTCTTCTATCTGCAGGACCATCTTTTATTAAACCTATTTCCTCGGGAGAAAAATAAACAACTGGCATTTCTCCTATTAAGTCACCTATTTTTCTAATATTCAAACTATTTATTTTTATTGTTTTATTAGTGCTTTTGTTTAAAAAAACCTCTATTTTTTGACTAAAATATTGTTTTTTTAGGTTAATTGTTATTTTTGCACTATCTTCGCCCCATAAAATTAAGTCTTTTTCTTTATTTGTTTTAGGAGATTTACCTATGCTTGAAAAATATATGCTTTCTAAAAAATTTGTCTTACCTTGAGCATTGTTACCCTTAAAAACATTTAGATTTGGCTTTAATTTTACTTCACACGTATTATAATTTCTAAAATTTTCTAGTTTTACACTTTCTATATACATGTGAATATTTTATCATAATTTAAACACTTTTAAAAGGTATTTTTAAATAAATTAAATTCTATAATTTTTTATTAAAAAACATTTGTTTTTATTGTTTTTAAGTAAAAATAGATATTTTTTACCAAAATATACTATTTTTTGTTATTTTTAACCAAAAATTTTTATTGCTTGTTTAAAAGTATTTTTATATTTTATACATAATAAATTTTATTAAATTTTTGTACAAATTGAACAAATTTATTACTTACTAAAAAAGGCTAAAAACCTTTATTTTCTTGACAAATATTAATTATTGTAGTAATATAATTATATATTTATTTGAGAGGTTTGTATGAATAATTTTTTAACTAGGTGGAATGAAGTTCTAAAAGAAATGGAAAATTTGGTAACTGCAGTAAGTTACGATTTATATATTGAAACTTTAGAGCCTATTAAGGTTGATAAAAATAAATTAGTTGTTTTGGCTTCAACCTCTACAAACAAAAATCAACTTTTAAAATTGCATAAAGAAAAATTATTAAACGTTGTTAAAGAACATTTTGACAACATTGAAGATATTTTAGTTTTAGAACCAGGTGAAAAAGAAGCTTTTTTAGAAGATGTTAAAGAAGCTGAGGACATGATTGAAACTAATAACATGTTAAACGATAAAAACAAATTAAACGAAAAATACACATTTGAAAGTTTTGTTGTTGGTAAAAGCAATCAATTTGTTTACGCAGCTTCAAGAAGTGTTGCCGAAAACCCAGGTAAAAAATACAATCCACTTTTTATTTACGGTGGCGTTGGTTTAGGAAAAACTCACTTATTGCACGCAATAGGTAATTATATTAAAAAAAATAACAAAAATATAAAAATTTTATATGTTACAAGTGAACAATTCACAAACGACTATATCCAAGCTTTAAAAGCAGATAAAAAAGAAAATGCTAATAAAGCTTTTAGAGATAAATATAGAGATGTTGATGTTTTAATGGTTGATGATATTCAATTTATTTCTAACAAAACAAGCACTCAGGAAGAATTCTTCCACACTTTTAATGATTTATATCAATTAGACAAACAAATTGTAATTTCTTCTGATAAACACCCAAGAAACATGGAAACACTTGAGGAACGTTTAAAATCAAGATTTACGGGCGGTTTGATTCAAGATATTCAAAAACCTGATTTTGAAACAAGACTTGCAATTTTACAAAAGAAAGTTGAAATAGAAAATTATAGTGTTGAAAATGATGTTTTAGAATTTCTTGCTGAAAGTATTGATACAAATATCAGGGAACTTGAAGGTAGTTTAAATAAAGTTGTTTCACTTTCTAGTTTAATAGGTAGATCTAAAGCTACAATGCTTGAAGCTGAAGAAGCTTTAAAAGATATTGCTAACACTCAAAATCAAAACTTGACAGTCGAAAAGATTATGGACACTGTTTGTAAATATTACAATGTTAAAAAAGCAGACCTTGTTGGCAAAAAGAAAAACAAAGAAATTGTTGACCCAAGGCAAATTTGTATTTATTTAATTACAGAACTTATGGATGTTCCTTTAATGACAATAGGTAATGCTTTTGGTGGTAGGGACCATACAACAATTATGCACGCTAGGGATAAAATTTCACAAAACATTAAGACTGATAGGTCTTTAAAAACAAATATTGAAGATATTATCGCTATGATAAAATCTGACAATTAAAAACAAATATACATATTTTTCCACTTTTTTTGTTGATAAAATTTATCAATATTTATTGATTTTTTTTAATTTTTTTTAAAAAAACCACAATATATGGGTTGTATAAAAAGTTATACACAAATTCACAATGCTTATTAATAACGTTTTATAATTAATATTATTAATAAATTAATAATTTAATACGCGCGAAAGTGTTTTAGAACACTTGGTCGAACAAAGATAAAGTTATCAACAATTTTAATTATTGCTAAAAAAAATTATCCACAACAACATATTGAGTTTTTTGAAATTTGTGCTAAAATAAAAACACAACATTTTGTTAAAAAAAAGGTTATTCACATTTACACACGCTTAATATTATTATTAAATTAAAAAAAAGGAGAATATAAAATGAAGGTTGTATGTGACGGGCTTGACTTAAGTATTGCAACTGCTCAAGTAATAAAAGCAATATCTAACAAAACTACAAATCCGGTTTTAGAAGGTATTAAACTTAGTGCAGAAAATGATAGATTAAAGTTATCAGCAACAGACTTAGAGTTAGCTATTGAAAAAACAATTAAAGCAGATGTAAAATTAGAAGGCGAAACAGTTATTCCTGGTAAATTCTTTTCGGAATTTATTAAAAAACTTACTGGAGAAAAAATAGAACTTGAATTATCTGATAAAAACAGATTAAAAATTAATTACACAGATAGTGAAAGTTATGTTCAATGTTTTAATGTTGTAGAGTTTCCTAATTTAAATATTATTGAAGATGGTGATTTCTTTACAATTAAACAAAAAGATTTTAAAACTCTTATTAACAAATCAATTTTCTCAACTGCTATTGATGATACTAGACCAGTTTTAAAAGGTTGTTGTTTTGAAATTAACCAAGATTGTATTAATTCTGTTGGTCTTGATGGTTATAGACTTGCATTTGTTAAAAAACCATTAGTTAAAACAACAGTTAATACAAGCATTATTGTTCCAGCTAAAAGTTTAACTGAAATTTGCAAGTTCTTAGAAGATAACGATGAAGAAATTAATGTTTATATTCAAAAGAACTTCTTAATGGTTGAATTTGATAACACAAAAATTATTACAAGACTTATTGATGGCGATTTTATTAATTACAAACAAATTATTCCAAAAGATTTTTCAACAAATCTTACAATTAGTAAAAATGTTTTTGAAGAAGCTATTGAAAGAACTTCAGTGCTTTCTAGGGTAGATAGAAACAATTTAGTTAAATTTGATATTAAAGAAAAAGTTTTAACACTTACTTCTAACTCAGACATAGGCAATATAAAAGAAAACATAGGTATTTCACTTAAAGGTAATGATTTAACAATTGCTTTTAATAGCAGATATTTTACTGAATGTTTAAGAACAATTTCTGACGAAGCAATAAAAATTAGTTTTAATATGCCTTCAAGCCCATGTGTAATAACACCAAATGATGGAGACGAATATTTATACTTAATTTTACCTGTTAGAATTATAAATCAATAAAATTTAAATAAAAAAGCAACCTAATCGGGTTGTTTTTTTTATTATTTTTTTTAAAACATAAAATTATTTTATTAATTAATATATTATAAAAATTTTTTTCTTTTTACGTTAAAAAATTACGAAAAAAATTATAAACAACTATATTATTTATTAAATTATAATAAAGTATTATTTTTATGAAAAAAAATTAAAAAATTTTATTTTTTTATTATATTATATTATTAATTAATTTATAATTTAATATAAAAAATTTAATAATAGAATTTAAAAAAATTATATTTTTTATTTTTAAATATTTATTTATTAAAAAATAGTTATATGTCGCTAAAACAAAGGATATTATCCACATTTAGTTAAGTGTTTGTGGATAATAAAAAAATAAAAATATGTGCAAACTGACTATATATATTTTTAAAAAGCTATGATACACTATTTTAGTTGAATTAAAAGGAAAAATATATGTACACAGAAGAACTACTTAGAGGAATTTTTAGAGCTCTAACAGATGATAACGACAACAAAATTGATAGTATGTACAATAACGATGTTGCATCTAGATATGGTTTTAGTAATCCTAACGAAAAAAGAGATGAATTTTTTATTAATAAAGAATTAAGAGGTTTTCTTACTGGCGAAAGACCAAAAATAATCAATAATTTTTTAGAAACTCAATTTATACAAAAGACAGCTGGGAAAGAAGGTGTTGGTAGATACTTTGAAATAAAACAACAAGGTGAAAATTGGAAAGATTATGTATCAACATATGACCTTTTAAAATACTATACTTATCAAAATGATGTTATAGTTTTAGTAAACAGTGCTGACAATAACTTACCAGAAAAAAAGACAGTAGAAGAATTGTTTTTAACTTTAATGCCTTTGGTTGATGTTCATGAATTTTTTAGTATTCCTACAAAATTTTATAAAGAACCACAAAAGGGAACAAATATTGAATTAAAGCAATTTTCTTTTGATGAGATACAACAAGCAGTTGCTCAGGGGATATGTAATATTCATTCTTCAAAAGAGATGTGCGATAATGAAGTTTACTCATATTCTTCTGACCCTAACTATGTTTCAGTTAATTTCAACTATTTTCCTAATGAACAAACAATGAGAAGTTTGAATTTTGGGAGTTTTAGTAATGATATTTGGGGGGCAAGCGCAAGTTTTATAGTAGACAAATTAAGATTTAATTTAGACAAAAGTTTTGCCGAAAATCTCGACGGTGTAGTCGGTGAACAAAATTTTAACGAAGCTACTTCTGATATGGTTGAAAACTAAAATCAAAATAAAATTGCTTACGATTTTAGATTTGTTAAAAATAAAATTTAAAGAAATATAAAATTTTAAATAAATTTAAAAGTTAAAATATTAAAACGAAAAATCGACTAACTGTTTTTTGTTTTTAGTAATATAAAAGATTTCTTGCTACATTCCGCTAAAACAAAGGAATGTAGCAATTTTGTTTAATACAAGTTGGTCGGTTTTGTTTTTAAACTATATTATTAATAAAATAATATATTTTAATTAGCAAAAAAATTTTAGTGCAAAGTATATAAATTTTTCAAGAATTTTTTTGTTGACAAGTAAGTTAAAATATTCTAAACTAGCCAAGCGAGTTTAATATTGAAGACCAGTTTTAAAGCGACCGATTAATCTTTTACCACGGACAAACTTGCACAAAGAAAAAATTTAATTTCTTATATAAAATTTTACAGGAGGTTTTTTATGGAAAAGGGAACTTACCAACCAAACAAAAAAAGAAGAGTTAAAGTTCATGGCTTTAGAAAAAGAATGGCTACAAGAAATGGTAGAAAAGTTTTAAAAAGACGTAGAAATCGTGGCAGAAAAGTTTTATCTGCTTAATTTAAGAAAAAATGTTAAAAAAAAATAATAGACTTAAAAAAAAGAAAGAATTTAATTTTATTTACAAAAAAGGCGAAGTTTTTTATTCAAAGTTTATTGCTATGTATGTACATAAAACAAAACTTAAAGATAAAAAAGTTGGTTTTAGCGTAAGCAATAAAGTTGGCAATAGTGTTGTAAGGCACAAAGTTAAAAGAAAGCTTAGTGAAATTGTTAGGCTTAATTTACAAAAATTGCCAAACAATAATTATATTTTCGTTGCAAAGCAAGGTTGTGAAAACTTAGATTATTTTACTTTGCAAGAGCATTTTTTTAATTTATTAAAAAAGGCTAAGTTTATTAGTTAATTTTATATGCTAAAAATTTTAAATATTTTTTGTAAAATTATATTCTTTCCACTTTTAATTATAGAATATTTCTTTTTATATTTCTATAAGTTTTGTATATCCCCCTTTCTTCCCCATGTGTGTAGGTTTTATCCTAGTTGTTCAAAATATTTTTTAACAGCCGTTAAAGAGTATGGTATTTTTAAAGGCTCGATTATGGGATTTAAAAGAATAGCTAGATGTAACCCATGGAATAAGGGCGGACGTGACGAAGTTAAACCCAATATTAAAGGAAAGATAAAATGGATTTTATAAATTTATTAAGCTCTGCTTGGCCAGAGAATAATTTTTGGTCCAGTCTTATTAAGATTTTTGATGTTGGTAGTTATGCTTGGACAATTATTCTTTTTACCGTTGTATTAAAACTAGTGCTTTCACCACTAGATTTTTTGCAAAGATATTACACTAATAAAACATCTAGAGTACAGGCAAAACTTCAACCTGAACTAGAAAAACTTAAAAAAAGATATGGGCAAAATCAACAGCTTTTATATCAAAAACAAAACGAACTATACAAAAAACATAATATGGGAATGGGTGGTTCTTGTATAGTAATGTTAGTTTATATGGTTGTTACACTTACAGTGTTTTTAACATTATTCAATTCTTTAAAATTTATTTCTGGTTACAAAATAGGAAAACAGTATGAAGAATTACAAACAACTTATTACACTTCCTATGAAAAAGAATATTATCAAGATTATTTGGGAATTGATGATTTACAAAACTTTAAAACTTTAAAAGCAGACGAACAAAAGGCATTAATTGCTGAAAAAGAAAGTTTAATAGGTGATGAAACTGCTGTTAAAGAAAATAAAGACACTGCAATAAACAATGCTCAAAAAGCAGTTGTTGAAAAATACAAAGACATTAAAGACAGTTGGCTTTGGATTAAAAATATATGGTTACCAGACAAAGCTTCTGTAAAAGAAATTTCTACTTACGAAAGTTTTAAAGCTTCAACAGATGTTGAGGTTAGCAAAGAAGAATATAACTTGGTAATGGGATTATTATTACAAGGTTATGACAATACTAATAATGTAAATGGTTTTTATGTTTTATCTGTTATTGTTGTGTTGGTTTCATTCTTATCACAATGGTTTATTAGAAAAATATCACAACCAAAAGCAAAGAACGGGCAAGCAGTTAATGTTCAACAACCTGGCCTTGCAAAAGCTATGATGTGGATTTTACCTATTGCTATGTTGTTGTTTACTATTTCATCTAGTGCAATATTTGCTTTATATATTATTACTAACTCGTTAATGTCAACAATTATCACTCCTATTAGCACAGTTGTATGTAATAAAATTGAAGATAAAAAAGAACTAAAAAGACAGGAACAAATAAAGGTTGACTATAGAAGATAACTTTTATTTAAAAGAGAAGGGTTTATTAATGAAAAAAATTGAAATTACTGCAAAGAATGTTCAAAAGGCTATTGAACTTGGGCTTAAAGAATTAAATGCTACCCAAGACCAAGTTGATATTAAAATTCTTGAAGAAGGTGGATTTTTCAAGAAAGCTAGAGTTGAACTTATTTTAGACAAAGAAGTTGAAGAAAAACAAATTGCAGAAGCTAAAAAAGTAGAAGAACAAAAAGCTTTAAAAGAAACCAAAAAACAAAAAGAAGAGGAAGAAGTTAAAAAAGAAGAAAAAGTAGAAGTTAGCGAAGAAAAAACTAAAGAAGTTGAAAAACCTACTTATACTGATGAAGATATTTCTAACTTTGGAATTAATTTCTTAAAAGGTTTATTTGAAAAAATGAATGTTGAAGCTGAAATTACTACTTTCAACGATTCAACAAGTATGACTTTTAATGCTTCTGGTGAAAAAGTTAGCACTTTAATAGGTAAAAGAGGCGAAACTTTAAATGCTATTCAAGATGTTATATCTAATGTTTTAAAGAATGCTGGGTATAGAAAATATAAATTTTATTTTGACGTTGAAAACTATAAAAACAGAAGAGAAATGTCATTAATTAATTTGGCTGATAGAATGGCAAAAAAAGCTTTAAAAATTGAAAAGCCTATTAAACTTGAAAGAATGAATGCTTATGAAAGAAAAATCATTCACACTGCACTTCAAAATGTTAATGGGGTTACTACAAAAAGTGAAGGTGAAGAACCTAATAGATATTTAGTAATTATACCTACTAAAGAAAGCGAAAACGAATAAAATAAAAAAAAGAAAAACTTGAAAAATAGTTTTTCTTTTTTTTGCTTAATAAAAGCAATATTAAAAATAAAACGGTTTATTTTTTTAAAATTTTCAATAAACCGTTTTAGTATTTTATGGCAAAATAAAAGCAAATTTTTTTATATTTTTAAACCTAAAAATTTTTAAAATTATGTTATGTAAGAGCTGTAAAAAAAAATAAAAAAAATGGTGGAAAATTGAAAGTTATGTGCTATAATATTTTCATGCTTGAAGACACAATTATTGCACAAGCCACGCCTAATGGCAAAAGTGGTATTGGTATTATTAGAATAAGTGGAAAAAATAGTTTGGATGTTGCCAAACAAATTTTTTGTTGCAGTAAATTTGAAAATCCTATGCCAAATTACATGTACTTAGGTAAAATTAATTTAGGCGATATTTATGATAAGGGATTATGTGTTTATTTTAAAGCACCACGTTCATTTACAGGCGAAGATGTAGTAGAATTTCAATGTCATGGCGGGTTAGCTGTAAGTAAAAAAATTATTGAACAATGCTTAAAGTTTGGTGCAAGACTTGCTCAACCAGGTGAATTTTCAAAAAGGGCTTTTTTAAACGGGAAGATGTCTCTTGACCAAGCTGAAGGAATAATAGACACTATTAATTCCGAAACAGAAAGTCAATTAAAAGCTAGCAATGAACTTACTAATGGTAATTTATATAAAACTGTTGTTGATTTTCAAAACATATTAACTGATGTTATTTCAGAAATAGAAGTTAACTTAGATTATCCTGAACATGATATTGAATATGAAACAAAAGAAAGTATAAAAGCTAGGCTAGAAAATTTACTTTCAAAAATTGGTAATTTACTAAAAACTGAACATCAAGGTAAAATAATTAAATCAGGAATAAACGTAGCTATTGTTGGAAAAACAAATGTTGGTAAAAGTAGTTTGTTAAACGCATTGTTAAATTATGACCAAGCTATTATTTCAGACATTGAAGGTACTACAAGAGATATTGTTACTGGTAGCATTGAATATAATGGAATTGTATACAATTTCTTTGATACTGCAGGTATTAGAAAAACAGATGACAAAGTTGAAAACATAGGAATTGAAAAAGCTAAAAAAACTTTGGAAAACAGTGATATTGTTTTGTTAGTTTTAGATAGTTCAAGAGATTTAAACGAACAAGACAGAGAAAACTTAGAAATTATTAAAGATAAAAAATCTATAGTTGTTTTAAACAAATGCGATTTGCCGGCTAAGTGGAATTTTGATGGTGAATGTATTAAAATAAGTGCAAAAGAAAAAATTAATACCGAACAGCTTAAACAACAAATTTATAATTTGACACTAAACAACTGCGATACAAGTAATAGTATTATTTTAACCAACACCAGACATGTGGAAGTTTTAAAAGAAAGTAAAAATTTATTAAGTTCTACTCTTTTAAATATTTTAGATATGCCACTTGATTGCACTGCGCTAGATGTAAAAACAATTTGGGAAAAGCTTGGAGAAATAACTGGCGAAAGTGCAAGCGAAAAAATTATTGATAGGATATTTTCTAAGTTTTGTTTGGGAAAATAAATTAATAAGGGAAAAGTTATGATTTATTATGTAAGGCATGGCGAAACAGATTTTAATTTGTTTAATGTAAGCCAAGGACAACTTAATACATCTTTAAATAAAACAGGATTAAAGCAAGCAAAAGAGATTGCAGAAAAACTAAAAGATTATAAATTTGATTATGTTGTATCTTCTCCACTTAACAGGGCTACGCAAACGGCAGAATATATTTTAGAGTATCATAATTTAGACTTACATACAGACAAACGTTTAATGGAAGTTGCTAAGGGTGACTTGGAAGGAACTAAGAATCCACAATGGAAATATGATGAATTTTTTAAAGACCCTCATAAATTTAATGGCGAAACAGATGAAGATGTTTATATTCGTGTTAGTAGTTTTTTAAAAGACTTAGAAGAATATAAAGGCAAAAATATTTTAATTGTTGGGCATGGTGAAGTTCTTAAATATTTAAGAAATCTTTTATCTAAAAATAAAGAAGACAGAAACAGGCCTGTTCTTGTTAGAACAGAAAATTATAAAGTAATGAAAAACGGTGACGTAGAGCAAATTGATTTTTAAAGAAGGATAATTATGGAAAGTTTTGATGCGATTGTAATAGGTAGCGGTCATGCAGGATGTGAAGCAGCTCTTGCTTTGGCTAGGCTTAATAATAAAACACTTTTAACGACGCTTAATTTAGATAGCATAGCTTTTTTAGCATGTAATCCTTCAATAGGTGGAACAGCAAAAGGTCAACTTGCTAGTGAAATAGACGCTCTAGGTGGCGAAATGGGTAAAAATGCAGATAAAAACATTTTGCAACTTAGAATGTTAAATATGGGCAAAGGTGTTGCGGTTCATAGCTTAAGGGCACAAGTTGATAAACACTCTTATCATTCTACCATGAAAGAAACACTTGAAAATCAAGAAAACTTAACAATTAAACAATGTGAAGTTGTGGATATATTAACCGAAGACAATAAAGTTATAGGCATAAAAACGGCATTTAACGAAATAATAAAAGCAAAAACTATTGTTATTTGCACAGGTGTATATCTTGAAAGTAAAATTATCATAGGTGAATTTTCTCAAAATTCAGGTCCTAATGGTTTTGTTAATTCACACGGACTTTCTAAAAGTTTAGAAAATCTTGGTTTTGAAATTTTAAGATTTAAGACAGGTACCCCTGCTAGGGTTTTAAGTTCATCTATTGATTATTCAAAATTTGAAGTTCAACCGGGTGATGAAAATATACAAACCTTTTCTTTCATGACTAAAAAACAACCTAAGAACACTTGTGTTTGTTATCTTGGATATACTAACGAAAAAACACATGAAATTATTAGGAATAACCTTCCACGTGCGCCTATGTATTCTGGGGTTATAAAGGGTGTTGGCCCTAGGTACTGCCCTTCTATGGAAGATAAAGTTGTAAGATTTTCAGACAAACAAAGACATCAAATTTTCTTGGAACCTGAAGATAAGATAGGTAATGAAATTTATGTTCAAGGTTTTAGTTCTTCTATGCCAGTAGATGTTCAAGAACAAATGTATAAAAGCGTTGAGGGTTTTGAAAATGTTAGAATTTTAAGAAATGCTTACGCTATTGAATATGACTGCATTAATTCTTTAGATTTATTACCTACTTTACAATCTAAAAAAATTAACGGATTATTTTTTGCTGGTCAAATTAATGGAACTAGTGGATATGAAGAAGCAGCTGCTCAAGGTATTATTGCAGGAATAAATGCAAGTAACTATCTACAAAACAAAGAACCTTTAATTTTAAGACGTGACCAAGCTTACATAGGTGTTTTAATTGATGATCTTGTTACAAAAGGAACAAACGAGCCTTATAGAATGATGACAAGTAGGGCGGAATATCGTTTATTATTAAGACAAGATAATGCAGATATTAGATTAACACCTATTGGCAGGCAAGTTGGCTTGGTTGATGATGCCAGATATAAAATTTTTAGCAAAAAGATTAAGGATATTAATAAAGTTCAGAAAGAAATTTCAACATCTATGCCTTCTAAAAAAGCTAAAGAATTTTTGGAAAAAAATGATGAAAACTTTAATGGCACAGCATGCGTTGTTAAAGAAATGTTGAAAAGAAATAATATAACTATAGATAAGGTAAAAGAAGAATTTGGTTTATTTAAAAATATTTCTGACGAAGTTTTAAAATATGTTGAAACAGAAGTTAAATACGAAGGATATTTAAAACGTCAAGAATTATTAATAGAACAAATGAAGAAAAACGAAAGTATCAAGCTAGATAGCGATTTTGACTATGCAACAATTAAAGGTTTGCGTTTAGAGGCGCAACAAAAACTTAATAAATTTAAACCTCTTTCTTTAGGTCAAGCAAGTAGAATTAGTGGTGTTTCTCCTGCAGATATTTCTGTATTAACTGTTTATTTGTCTATGCAAAAAAATATGGAAAAAAGGCAGGGGTAAAATGACAAAAGAATTTAATATAAAAATTTCTGAAATATTCGAAAGAAATCAAATTTTGTTAACTGAAGAACAAATAGAAAAGTTTTTTAATTATTATAATTTATTGATAGAAACAAATAACAAATTTAATTTAACAACTATTACAGAACAAGATGACGTAATTGTTAAGCATTTTTTAGATAGTGTTATAGCAAGTAAATATTTAAAACAGGGCGCTAAAATTATTGACATAGGTGCAGGAGCGGGCTTTCCTAGTTTGCCATTAAAAATTATTAGACCTGACTTAGAGGTTTTAATGGTTGATAGTGTTAATAAGAAAGTAGGCTTTTTGCAAGAAGTTATAAATAGTTTAGCTTTAAATGGAATATCGACTATTCATTCGAGAGTTGAAGATCTTGCTAACAAAAAAGAATATCGCGAACAATTTGATTATTGTGTTTCTCGTGCGGTTGCAAACTTAACTACCCTTTCTGAATATGCCTTACCATTTATTAAAGTTGGTGGACAAATGGTTGCATATAAATCTAGCGATATACAAGAAGAACTTGAAGTAAGCAAAAAAGCTATTGAAGTTTTGGGCGGAATTTTAAAAGATATTTTAACTGTAAATATAGAAGGGGTTGAAAGGAAGTTTGTTTTTATTAATAAAATAAAAAGCACACCTAATAAATATCCAAGAGGTGGAAATAAACCAAGGCTATCTCCTATTATTTAAAAAAGCAGAAAAATTTTTCTGCTTTATTTTTTAGTTTTCCACATTTTTAATAAATTTGTGTATAACTCATGAATTAAGTACAAAGCTCTTAACATATATTAATATTATAAAATTTGCAAAATTAGTTTTTATTTTGAAAAGATTTTTGATATAATTATTTTGTAAAGGTGTTTTATGGGAAAAATTATATCATTTGCTAATCAAAAAGGTGGAGTTGGAAAAACAACCACATGTATTAACTTAGCTGCATACTTGGCAGTAATGGAAAAGAAAGTTCTTGTTGTTGATATGGACCCACAAGGGAATGCAACTAGTGGGTTAGGAGTTCAAAAAAGTCAAGAAACTGCTACTCTTTATGATGCTATAGATGGTTCTGTTAATATTGAAGATGTTATTCGTAAAACTGCAATTAAGAATTTAGATATAGTTCCTGCTACAGTAGATTTGGCTGGTGCTGAAATTGAACTTGTGCATATGGATAATAGAGAAAAAATTGTAAAAAAGTTATTAAACAAAGTAAGTAGTCAATATGATTATATTTTAATTGACTGCCCTCCATCATTAGGTCTTTTAACGGTTAATGCTTTAACAGCTTCAAATTCAGTTGCAATTCCTATTCAGTGTGAATTTTTTGCGCTTGAAGGTTTGAGCCAGCTTATGAATACAATCAAGCTTGTTAAAAAACATTTAAATCCAGAAATAGATGTTGAGGGTGTTATTTTAACAATGAAAGACAATAGGTCAAACTTAATTATGCAAGTTTCACAAGAAATTCAAAGGTTCTTTGGCGCAAAAGTTTATAAAACTGCTATTCCTAGAAGTATAAGACTTGCTGAAGCTCCAAGTCATGGCCAACCTATTATCATGTATGAAGCAAAAAGTAAAGGTGGGGTTGCGTATTACGAATTAGCGGAAGAATTTTTACAAAGAAATAAAGATAGTTATAAAAAAATAACTAAATTTTTAAAATAATAATAAAGGAATGAAAATATGAAAAAAGGTTTAGGAAGAGGCTTGGATGCTTTGTTCTCTATTTATCAAGATGATGAAAAAGAAATTGAAGTAAAGCCAAAACAAGAAGTTGTTGTACAACAAACAAACAAATTACAAGATGGTGTTGTTGAATTAAGTTTGAAACAAGTAGACCCAAACAAAAATCAACCTAGGAAGACTTTTGAACCAAATGCTTTAAAAGAGTTAGCAGAATCTATCAAACAACATGGTGTTATTCAACCTATTATTGTTAATGACGAAAATAATGGAAGGTACACTATTATTGCTGGCGAAAGAAGATTTAGGGCTTCTTTAGTTGCTGGCAAAACTACTATCCCTGCTATCGTAAGGCAATATTCTCCAAAACAAATTAAAGAAGTAGCTTTAATTGAAAACCTACAAAGAGAAGATTTAAATCCTATAGAAGCTGCTAAAGCAATTAAAGAGTTAATGCAAGAATATGATTTTACGCAAGAAACTGTTGCAGACAGAATAGGAAAAAGCCGTCCGCTTGTAGCCAATACTTTAAGGTTGTTAACTTTACCAACTGATGTGATTAGCATGATTGAAAAAAATCAAATATCTGCAGGTCACGGTAAATGTTTAGTTGGTTTAGACGACAAACAAAAACAAGTTGAGCTAGCAAAGATTGTTATTGAAAATAAACTTACTGTAAGAGAATTAGAAAACTACATAAAAAATTACAAAGAGCCTCAAGACAAGAAAATGCCTGAAGCAAAAGCAAAAAAAGTACAAAGCATAGAACTTAAAGAACTTGGGCACAGGATCGCTAGATTGTTTAAAACAAAAGTAATTATTAATGGTGACGACGCAAAAGGTAAAATAGTTATTGATTATTATAACAAAGATGATTTGGATAGAATATATTCCTTTATTAAAACATTAGAAAGAAATTAAAAAGAATGTTCCACGTGGAACATTCTTTTTTTGTTTAAAATCTTGCAATATTAATTTATTCTTTTAACGGGAGATTAGATTTCTTTTTCGTTTATTTTTTAATTTTATTTTTGGTTTAACAATATCACCTATATGTTAATCTTTTATAAAATTATTTTGGTTTTACTCCTGCAAAACTTAAAAGGCAAATGTTTCACGTGAAACATTTTATATTAAAAAGCACTTTTAATTTTATATTTAAAAAAAATAATAAAACCAAAAAATATTTTAAACATAACACAATATAAATATTTTTTAAAAGGAGGTGCTTAAAACATTAAAAACTTAATATATAAGTTTTTCTGCAAGTTTAATATAGAGAACAAAAATGTTTCACGTGAAACATTTTTGCGAAGCAAAATGTTTTTTTGTATGAACATTCAGTTTTAAATGTAAAAACTAAAAGTGTCTATTAAAGCAAATAAAAATATATATTAAGAATGTTCCACGTGAAACATTCTTAATGTCGAAAAAAATAAATATATTTGTATCAATAAAAAACGCATTTAAAATTTGTTCGTAAAAATCATAAAGCAAACAAAATAAATTTATGTATAATCGTTTTTTATCACTAATAGGTTTGAAATATAAACGTGTTAAACTTAAATATAATTTTGACGAAGTGTTTTGAAATTATATGTGTGGTGTTAATCAAAACAGGAAATGATTAAACACAAAAAGAAAAACAACTTAGATTTTTGTATTTAATATAGTTATAAAATAATAACTATATCTTTTAACTACATGTTCGACAAAAATAAATTAAAAATTTTATATTAAGCCTAATTAAAAGCATATATTATCGACTGATTATACGGTATATAAAAATTTTTAATTTTTGTATTAATTTTATTGATTTGGAAATATTTATATGATAATATTATATTATCTATAATTGGAGGACAATGCATTGAAAAAAAATAGAGGCAAAAGCTGGTTTTTTTTAATAATGATAATTTTAGCCGTTATTATGCTTATGTACCTTTTTCAAGGTAGTAGTAATGGTGCAGAGATAGATATATTTGGAAGCTCTTCTTCTAGCGGTGTTAAAACTTTAGAAGAAATGATAGGTACCGGCGATAAAGAAAGCGAGATTAAATATATTAGAATTTATAACAACAATGTTGGTTATGTAATTACTAAGGATAGCAAGTATAATGTAGATAACATTACAAATTATAGTGATTACCATTTTTATTTTATTTCGGAATCTGATATTACTAGAATAGATGAGCTAATTGATGCTTATAATGCAAAAGCTAAGGAAAATAATAAAATATCCGAAACAGATGTTGACTGGGTTATTATTTCTCGTAGTTCGGGTGTAGTTGGTCCATCTTGGTGGGAAAACTTACTACCATACTTAAGCGTGATTTTGGTTGTTGTATTTGGTGTTATTTTAATTAAAAATATTTTAGGTGCAAATTCAAAGAGTTTCAATTTTGGTAAAACTAAAGCTCAAGTTGCTCAAAATGTAAAAGTAAGATTTACTGACGTGGCTGGTATTGATGAAGAAAAAGAAGAATTGCAAGAAATTGTAGAGTTTTTAAAAAATCCTCAAAAGTTCACTGAACTTGGTGCTAAAATACCAAAAGGTGTTTTGCTTGTAGGTCAACCGGGAACAGGTAAAACTTTATTAGCAAAAGCTATTGCTGGCGAAAGCAATGTTCCATTCTTTTCAATAAGTGGTTCAGACTTTGTTGAAATGTTTGTAGGTGTTGGTGCTTCACGTGTTAGAGATTTATTTGACCAAGCTAAAAAGCAAGCACCTTGTATTGTATTCATTGACGAAATTGACGCTGTAGGTCGTCAAAGAGGAACTGGTTTAGGTGGTGGTAACGATGAACGTGAACAAACGCTAAATCAACTTCTTGTTCAAATGGATGGCTTTGAAGCTAACGAAGGCATAATCGTTATTGCTGCAACAAACAGAAGTGATGTATTAGACCCTGCGCTTTTGCGACCAGGCAGATTTGATAGACAAATTTATATCAATCCGCCGGATGTTAAAGGTCGTGAAATGATATTGAAAATCCATGCTAGGAATAAACCGATTGATAGTTCGGTAGACTTTAAAAACTTAGCAAGACTTACAAGTGGTTTTACAGGTGCTGACCTTGAAAACTTATTAAATGAATCTGCTATTTTAGCAGCAAGACTTAATAAAAAGACTATTACAATGACTGATATTACAGAGAGTATTAATAAAGTTCTTATGGGCCCTCAAAAGAAAAGTAGAATTATTACTGAAAATGATAAGCGTATAACAGCTTGCCACGAATCAGGCCACGCAATAATAGGTAAAGTATTAGAACACTGTGATGTTGTTCAAGAAGTTTCTATAATTCCAAGAGGTATGGCTGCGGGGTATACAATTAGCCGTCCAGATAGTGACGAAAGCCATATGTCTTATAATAAACTTATTGACACAATTACTATGATGCTTGGCGGAAGAGTTGCTGAAGAGATTTTAATTAAAGATGTTTCTACAGGTGCTTCTAACGATATCGAAAGGGCAACTAAAATTGTTAGGAAAATGGTTACTGAATGGGGTATGAGTGCAAATCTTGGACCTATAAATTATTCTTCAACAGGAGAAGTTTTCTTAGGTAGAGATTATCAATCTCAAGTAAGTTATAGTGATAAAACTGCTTCGGAAATAGATAATGAAATAAAAGCAATTTTTGATAAATGTTATAATAAAGCTAAAGAAATTATTACTTCTCATATAAAAGAAATGAACACCATGATAGAAGTTTTACTTGAAAAAGAAACAATCTACTTTAACGAAGTAGAATTAATAATGAAGGGTAAAACAACAAAACAAATTCTTGCAAAAATGGCAAAAGACGAAACAAGAAATAAAGCAAGAATTGAAATTGAAAGAGCAGAAGCAGATTTAGAAAGAATAAAAAAAGAGCAAGCAATTAGAATTAAAACAGCTGAAGCTTTAAAAAACGGTGGCTTAATTAATGATGAAGAAATAGAAAAGGTTAAAACTGATTCTGAAAAAGTTATTAAACAGGCTGAAGAAAAAGTACAAGAATTAAAGCTTAAGTTTGAAAAACCTAAAAAAGCTAAAACTAAAACAGAAAAATTAGAAAATAAATCTATTGCTAATGATATAGACCAAAATGCAAAAGATATTTTAACAGCAGAAAAAGAAGCCTCTTTAAAAAAACCAAAAGAAGCTTCTGAAAATAAAAAAGAAGACTAAAGATTATTTTTAAAAGGTGAAAAATATGAAAAAAATTATTATAAGCAGTATAGCAATAGGCTTGGCGTTGTGTTTTGGTATATTTGCGCTTGTAATGTCGTTAATTCCAGTAGGATATAACGATATTGTAGAAAAGCCAAATGAAGTTTGGATTTATACTTCAAAAACAAGTGAAGCTAACTTACCAAACTCAAGATATACTTTGCGTAGTATGGACGAAAACGACGTTGAAAAAATTAATAGAATTTATGACTTGTTTAATGAAGGTTTTAAACAAAATGCTTTGAGTGCTTTATTTAAAGGTGAACTTAAGGATAAAAATGAAGCAAAATATGTTAAATCTTCAAATAATATAATTAACAAAAACAAAAATAGTGAAGATAAATTTACAGTAGTTTTTTATTATGTGGATAGCTTAATTATTGAAGCGAATGGTAAAAAAGATAGTTATAATTATATTGCTTTTGAGGTAGATTCAACTAATGAAAGAGATTTAACCGTAATGGCAGTTACAAAAAATATGTCTAGTGATTCTATGAGCACTATTTCATACGATTATAGTTTTGAAGCAAAAATTAATTTAAATTCACTTTATAATTATTTAACAGATTTGGTAAATGTTTTTGATTAATAAAAAAAAGAGAACTGCCTATATGGTTTCGTTCTCTTTTTTAAAAGGTATTAATATGGAAAATAATGATATAAAAATATTAAAAGATTACAAAGAGTATAAGTTTAGAGTTGCTGGCATTGTAATAAAAAACAATAAAGTTTTAATTTGTAGAATGCATTATAATAACTATTATTGTTTCCCCGGGGGTCATGTAGAAATTTTAGAAGACTCTTTGCACGCAATAGAAAGAGAATTAAATGAAGAACTTTATTTTAAAGTTAATATAAAAAGTTTGTTTGCTTTGCATGAAAACTTTTATGAAAATAGAAATAAAAAGTTTCATGAAATATGTTTTTACTATTTAGCAGAACCTGTTGAGGAAGTGTTATTAGAAGACAGAATTTATGAAGAAATAGACCATGGAAATTTAGTTAAATATTTATATAAATGGGTAGATAGAAACAAATTAAAAGACTATAAATTACACCCAGAAATCATTGTTGAAAAACTTGAAAAAAATGACGAAAAATTTATGCACTTCATAACAAAAGATTAACAAAAAAAATTAAAAAATTTAATGATAAATCATAAAGATTTTTAAACAAAAAATTAAAAATTTTTATGATTTTTTTTGTTATAAAAAGGTAAAAAAATAATAGAAAAATAAAACAATAAGCAAATAAAATTTAAAAAAAAACACAAACTATTATTAAATATTTTTTTATAAAAGGTAGTAAACATGGGTGAAGAAAATAAAAACTCTACTGGCATAGGAAGTGAAAAAGACCCTATAGGTAAAGTAACTGGATTTTTTCTTTTTAGAAATTTACTAAATAGTTATAATAGCGATAAACAAAGTGATGATGATAGTAGAAAGAATATAAAAAAATATGGTGTTGTAGCTTTAATTCTTTCTATTATTGCTTTATTAATATCTGTAAGCTGTTTGTTTTCTAGTGTTATAGGTTTAGATATTATAGGTTTTTCATATGTACTTATGATGGTTATTTATATTTTGGGTGGTGTTATAATTTCTATTTTGCTGGCAATTTATGGCTTTATTTTATCTGTTTTACAGATAAGACTTAACAGAAAAGCAGTTGGAATTTTTGCATTAATTTTATCTGTTTTATCAATAGTTGCAAGCGTTCTTTTGGTTATTTTTATAATTATTTAGTTTAAAAAATGTTTAAATTTTTTATAAATAAAATAATAAAAAAAGAAAAAAAAGGATATTGTTTTTTTTGTAAAAAATATTAAAATTTTTTATAAAAAATTAATAAAAAAAATCGTTAATTTATAACGATTTTTTTTAGTCTTTTTTAATTAAAATTATGCTTTATTTGTGCTTCCAAAAGTATCCATTCTTTTATTTAATACTGTGCTTATTTCTGTCATACCTTCTGTTAAATATTTTCTATAATCAATATTTTTATTGTTTTGTTCTACGTTGTGTAAAATTCCTATTAACAATGCAATTCTTAAATCGGTGTCTCCGTTAATTTTGCAGATATGTCTTTTTGAAGCTTCGGCTAAAAATTCTTCAGGAATTCCTTTTGCTCCTTTAATATCTACGCCAAGTTCAAGAAGCTTATTAACACTTTCTTCCTCTACGCCACTAGCTCCGTGTAAAACAAGAGGTGTATTAGGAATTTCTTTTTCAATTTTTTCTAAAATATCGAATCTGAGTTTTGCTTCGCCACCAAATTTGTATGCACCGTGTTTTGTTCCTATTGCAACAGCTAAGCTGTCAATTCCTGTTCTTTCTACAAATTCTTTTGCTTGTGAAGGGTTTGTAAAACAACTATCTTTATCATCTACAGCAATATTATCTTCAACCCCAGCAAGAGAGCCAAGTTCTGCTTCTACAAAAACTCCTTTTTCGTGAGCATAATCAACAACTTTTTTAGTTATTGTTATGTTATCTTCAAAAGGAAGCATAGAAGCATCAATCATAACAGAATCGAAACCTAATTCAATAGCTTTTTTAATGCTATCGAAAGATGTTCCGTGGTCAAGGTGAAAAGAAATAGGAACTTTGCATTCTTTCCTTGCTGCAACTATAATTTGCTTTAAATATTCTTCCCCCATAAACTTTAAAGCTCCTTCAGAAACTTGAGCAATAACAGGGGATGACTTGTGTTCTGCACTTGCAATAATTGCTTTTAATACTTCTAAAGTTCCAAAGTTAAAAGCTCCAACTGCGTAGTTGTTTTTTAATGCGTCTTTAAGTAAATATTCTTTCATAAAATCTCCTAATAATATTTAATATATTTATTTTAACCCAAATAATTGTAAATGTTAAACTTTTTCGTTAATTTTTAATTTAATGTTTTGAAAATATTAAAAATCATTTTTAAAAAAATAACCGTTATAATATAATTTAGTTATATTAAGTAAAAAGGACTTTGATATGACAATAGACTATTTTTTTCCGTTCTTTAAAGAAGATGATGCAAAGACGTGCTTAGAAAATTTTAAAAAGTCAGAGTTTTATAAAAATAATAAAGAAGGTCGTTTTGTTTTTGTATGTAACAAAAATGATGAAAATAATTTTAAATATTTATCTTCTATATCCGACAACAAAAATAAACTGTTGTTGTTAGATAATGATTTTACATATAATGATGCTTTTTATTATTCGATAAATTATTTTCAAGCAGATATTATTTTACTAGCGGATGGTAAAATTGCAAGGTTAGATATTTTGTTTAAAAAATGTCTTGAAAAATATATGAAAAAAGCTAATGTTGTTCATATAATAAAAAGAGCAAAAGGCATTAAGGGTTTTTTTATTAGAACTTTTCAAAAGTTTTACAACATGATGATAAAAATGTTTACCGGTAAAAAAGATAGGTGTAATATAATTTCTTTAGGTCTTATAGATAAACATGTTATTGATGTTTTAAAAGTGTTGCCAAATAAATGTTGCTTTTTAAAAAATACAAAAAATTTACACGGGTTTGAAAGTAGAAGTATTTATGTAGACGACAAAACAAAAACATATAAATTAAATTTTAAAAAACTAACTCCTTGCTTAAAAATGGCGTATGGCTTTTTAGGTGTTTCGTGTGGCTTAGTAATTTCACTTATTTTAATAAATTCTTTAATAAAAACAAATGTTTCTGTTTATAATATTATAACGATTACTGCTGTTATTGTGTGTATATTTTCAACATTAATTGTTATGCCAAAACATTATTTTGATATTAGAAATAGTGTAAATAGAAATGTAGATTTTAAAATTATTGAGTATGAAGTAAAACAAGAAAAAGAAGAAAAGTTAAAAAAATCTAAGTCACCAAAAACTATTAAAAAACAAGAAGAAAATAAAAAAGAAAAGAAATCAAAACAAGTAAAAAAACAAACAATAAATAGTGATAAAAAAGTTACAAATAATAATAAAAATCAAATAAATAAAAAGTAAAAAGGGGAACAAAAAATGATAGATGAAAGATTAAAAAAATTAGCATACAATTTAATAAATTATTCTTGCTCACTTAAAGGAAACGAAAACATTTTAATAGAAGCTATGGATGTAGACGAAGAATTTTTATGTGAATTAGTTAAACAAACTTATAAAGTTGGGGCGAAACCTTTTGTTAATGTTCTAATGCCAAAGTTAAATAGGGAACTTTTAAAAGGAACAAGTGAAGAAAGGGAAAAACTAAGATGCAGTTTTGATTTACCTATTATGGAAAAAATGGATGCGTATATATCTGTAAGAAGCAAAAACGTTTTTGAAAATAGTGATGTTAATAAAGATAATTTAAAGGCAGTAAATTTGCATTATAGTTTACCTGTTCATCACGAAACAAGAGTTGCAAAAACAAAATGGGTAATTTTAAATTATCCAACAAGCTTGGTTGCTCAAAATGCTAGCATGAGTACAGAAGCTTTTGAAGATTATTTTTTTAATGTTTGTAACTTGGATTATTCTAAAATGGATAAAGCTATGGAACCGCTTAAAAACTTGCTTGAAAAAACGGATAAAGTTAGAATTAAAGCTCCTGGAACAGATTTAAGTTTTTCAATTAAAGGAATGCCTGCCATAAAATGTTCAGGTAAAAACAATATCCCAGATGGCGAAATTTTTACAGCTCCTGTTAAAAATTCAGTTAATGGAACTATTAAATATAATATTCCTATTTTATCTAGCAATGGTGAACGTCACGAAGATGTTACTTTAACATTTAAAGACGGGAAAATTATTAAAGCGACTTCAAAAAGTAACGAAGATATTAATAATATTTTTGATGTTGATGAAGGGGCAAGGTATGTTGGAGAATTTGCTTTTGGTGTTAACCCATATATAACAAAACCTATGTTAGATATTTTATTTGATGAAAAAATTATGGGTTCAATTCACTTTACACCGGGCAGTTGTTATGATGAATGTGATAACGGAAATAAATCTTCTTTACACTGGGATTTAATTCAAATACAAACACCTGAATATGGCGGTGGAGAAATTTATTTAGATGATGTGTTAGTAAGAAAAGACGGAAGATTTGTTATTGATGAATTATTAGGGTTGAATCCAGAAAATTTAATATAAATTATTTAAAAAAATTTGTGTTTATTTTTTTAAAAAAGTATAATAAACACATACAACAATAGTTTTTTATTAAACTTCTTGTATTTAAATATTTCAAACATTTTAAAGGGAGAATGTAAATGAAAGTAAAAATAGGTATTAATGGATTTGGAAGAATAGGCAGATTAGTTTTAAGAGCAGCCTGCGAAAGAGATGATGTAGATGTTGTTGGTATTAACGACCCATTTATTTCACCAGACTATGCAAGTTATCTTTTAAGATATGATAGTGTTCATGGTAAATTTAATGGAACAGTTGAACACACAGAAAATTCTTTAATTGTTAATGGCAAAGAAATTAAAATGTTTGCTGAAAAGGAACCTAACAAAATAGACTGGAAAAGTTGTGGCGCAGAATATATTGCTGAAGCAACTGGTAAATTTACAGACCCAGACGGCGCAAAACTTCACTTTGAAGGTGGTGCAAAAAAAGTTGTTATAACTGCTCCTGCTAAAGGTGGAATTCCTATGTTTGTTATGGGTGTAAACAATACTAATTACACAAAAGATATGAACATTGTTTCAAACGCAAGTTGTACAACAAACTGCTTGGCACCACTTGCTAAAGTTATTAACGACGAGTTTGGTCTTGTTGAAGGTCTTATGACTACTGTTCACGCAACAACAGCTACTCAACTTACAGTTGATGGCCCATCTAAAAAAGACTGGCGTGGTGGCAGAGCTGCTAGCGGTAATATTATTCCTTCTTCAACAGGTGCAGCTAAAGCTGTTGGTGAAGTTATTCCTGTTCTTAAAGGAAAACTTACAGGTATGAGCTTTAGAGTTCCAACATTAGATGTTTCTGTTGTAGACTTAACCTGCAGATTAGCAAAAGCAACAACTTATGATGAAATTAAAGCAGTTGTTAAAAAACATAGTGAAACAGACCTTAAAGGTATTCTTGGATACACAGAAGAAGCTCTTGTTTCTACTGACTTCATTCATGATTCACGTACTTCAATTTTTGATGCTTCTGCAGGTATTATGCTTAATGAAAACTTTGTTAAGCTTGTTGCATGGTACGATAACGAGTGGGGATATAGCAATAAAGTTGTAGATTTAATTCAATATATGGCAAAAGTTGATAATAAATAATTTAAATTATAAAAAAAGACGTAAAACATTACGTCTTTTTTATTTATAACTATTTTATTTAATCTTCCAAACCAAGCAAATAATCGCTGGAAACACCAAATGTTTTAGACAAATTTATAATAAAAGTTGCTTTTGGTTCGTTTATTCCTTTTTCCCAAAAATCGATTGCTTTTTGTGAAGCGCCAATTATTTTAGCTAATTCTGTTTGAGATAAATTCATTTCTTTTCTTAATTCATAAATTCTAGTTGATAGTTTTGTATTCATGATTGTAGTTTATTAAAAAAAATATAAAATATGTCAATATAGTAGAAAACTACTAAAATATATTGACATAATATCAAATATAGGTGTATATTATAAATATTGATAAATAACAAAAGGGGTTATATAAAATGAAAAAGAAAATTTTAAGTTTACTTACTTGTTTAAGCATAATTTTAGTTGGAATTTTTACTGTAGCAGGTTGTGCAGAAGATCCAGCTGATACAAACATCTATGTATCTACAAATGCAGAATTAGTAACTGCTGTAGCAGAAGCTAAAGATAACAGCAAAATTGTTTTAAAAGACGATATTGATTTAGAACAAACTTTAGTAGTAACAAAAACTTTGACCTTAGATTTAAATGGTAAAGAAATTTCAAATACTACAGATATTTGGGAAGATACAGAACTTATTGATACTTGGTCTTTAATTTCTGTTCAAGGTGAAGGCGATTTAACCATAACAGGCAATGGTGCTTTAAATGCAAAAGAAAACGATTGCTATGCTGTTGATGTTAGAGAAACAGCTAAAGTTACTATTAAAAACGGTACAATAACAGGTAACATTTCAGCTGTTTACGTAATTGATAATGGTCTTGCAATTATCGAAGGCGGAACATACAATATTAAACAATTATCAAAATATGCTGACAATAGATATACTTTAAATGCATTAGATAAAGATAATGCAAATGCAACTTTCGTTGTAACTGGTGGAACATTTGTAAAATATGACCCATCTCATAGTAATTCAGAAAATCCAGAACTTAACTTTGTTGCAGATGGATATGAATCAAACTTAGTTGGCGAAAATTACGTAGTATCAAAAATTGCTGAATAATAAATAATAAAAAAAGAAGTAAAATTATTACTTCTTTTTTTTATTTCAAAAATTAGATTTTAAAATTAAACTTAAATAAATTAAACATTAAATTTAAATAAAACTACATCGCCGTCTTGCATAACATAATCTTTGCCAACGGAAGCAACTTTGCCTTTTTCTTTTGCTGCGTTAAAACTGCCAAGTGAAACTAAATCTTCATACTTTACAATTTCGGCTCTTATAAAGCCTTTTTCAAAATCACTATGAATTTTTCCTGCTGCTTGTGGGGCTTTTGTTCCTTTAACAATAGTCCAAGCCCTTACTTCTTTTTCACCTGCTGTTAAATAACTCATAAGACCTAACGTATCGTAACTAATAACAATAAGTTTTTCTAATCCGCTATATTTTAAACCAAGTTCTTCTTTAAACATTTCTCTATCTTCAGGGTCAAGAGAAATTAACTCTTCTTCAATTTTACAACTAAGAGCCAAAGTTTTTGCTTGTTCTTCTTTTGCAAACGAAACAACTTCTTGCACAAGAGGTAAAGTTTTTTCATCTTTTCCTAAGTCGTTTTCTGAAATATTTGCTACATAAATTACAGGTTTTGAAGTTAATAGAAATAATCCGTTTACAAAATTAATTTGTTCATCCGAAAATGTTAAACTTCTTATAGGTTTTTCGTTTTCTAAAGTTATTTTCATTTTATTTAATAGTTCCAAATTTTCTTTAGAACCAGCACCAGCTTTAACAAGTTTTGCTTCTTTTTCTATATATTTATTTACACTTTCTAAGTCTGCTAAAATAAGCTCAAGGTTAATTGTTTCGATATCTCGTCTTGGACCTATTTTTCCATCCACGTGGATGATTTTTTCGTCTTCAAAGCATCTTACGACATGAACAATTGCATCTACTTCTCTAATATGGCTTAAAAATTTATTACCTAAACCTTCGCCTTTACTTGCACCTTTTACAAGACCTGCAATATCTACAAACTCTATTTGAGCAGGAGTTGTTTTTTGTGCTTTGTATAATTTTGTTAATACGTTTAATCTTTCGTCCGGAACATCTACTATTCCTATATTTGGCTCGATTGTACAAAATGGATAGTTTGCACTTTCAGCTCCTGCTTGAGTTATCGCGTTAAATAAAGTGCTTTTGCCAACATTTGGTAGCCCAACTACGCCTAATTTCATTTATTATAATCCCCTTAAGTAAAAATTTAATGTATTTATTATACTATTATTATTTAAAAATTAAAAGCACAAAAATAAATATAAACAAATATTTTTCAAATTAATTACATGTTTTTAATAGTTTGCCTTTAAAAAGAAATTTTGCTATAATATTTACATGAAAAGTTGGCTAAAAAATAAGACAATTATTGTTACGGGTGCTTCTAGTGGCATAGGCAAGGAAATTACAAGATTGCTTATAAACAAACATAACGCTTTTGTTATAGGAATAGCTAGAAGGGAAGAAAAATTAAAAGAACTAAAAAGTTTATTCAATGATAATTTTGATTATATAGTTGCAGATGTTTCTAAAAAAGAAGACTGGGCAAACATATTTGATAATACAAAAGATAAAAATGTAAAATTGTTAATAAACAATGCAGGAACTATGCATGCTTTTATGCCGGCTTATAAAATAGAAGATGAATTTGTAGAAAAAATATTTAAAACAAATTTTTATTCAAGTTATTATGGTTATAAAACTTTTTGTGAATATTTTAAAACTCAAAAAGATTGCGGTATTGTAAATATTTGCAGTGCTTCTGCGTTGTGTTCTATTCCGGGCGAAAGTATTTATTCTGCTTCGAAAAGTGCGCAGGTAGCTTTTTCAAAAATTATATCAAGTGAAGAAAAAGGTAAAATATTTATAGCTACCTATTTGCCAGGTTCTACAAATACTAATTTGTTTAATAATAACGACATTTCAAAACCTATTTTAGATGACAAAACAAAAAAGTTAGCTAACAAGATATTTATGCCTTGTGAAAAAATGGCTAAAAAGATAGTAAAAGCAATAAACAAAAGAAAAAGATATAAAAAGTTTGGTATAGATGCTAGTATTCTTAAATTTTTAAATGGCGTTGCACCAAATAAATCTTCAGACTTATATTTAAAATTTTTCAAGAAAACTAAATTAGAATGTTTTAAAGATTTGTTTGAATAAAAAGGATTTTTTAAAATGGCTATAGAAGAAAATAAAAAAGAATATAAAACACATAAACATAAGTACACCACTTACGTTAATTTAAACACTAAAACAAAAATGGGTAAAGACTTGCTTGAACAATATCATCAACAATCTAAACGCCACTATATGGATGTGGGTAGAATAGGTCGTCATGACGAATATGGAAGATATATTCTTGATGATTATACAAGAAAAGAACTTATGGTTGTGCCTAAAATTATTATTAGAGTAACAAAAAAGGCAATGGATAGGGTTGGTAAAGATGTATATCAATTAAGAACTTATATGTCTAAATTTGGTCAACTTAACTTTTTACTTTTAGTAGATAAAGATAAAGCTGAATTAATTTTAGTTGAAAATATTTATGTTGAAAATGTTAATCATAAAGAAGATTATGAAACTTTAATTTGGAAGCTTACTTATCATAATCAAAAACCGGTTCCTCTTGCAGAAATTTTTTATAAGTTTGGTATTAAAGCAAATCCAGACGAATATGCTAAAGCTTGGAAAGATTCCGACGTAAATATAAATCACTTGGTTGTAAATATAGCTAAAGCCACATTAACTGTTCAACTTGCAAATAAATTTGCAAGCAGTGTTAATCAAAAAACGTTATTAGCTTCGTTAAATTACCTTAATAAAGAAGGTGAATATGGCAAAAAAATAACTAAGGCGTATAGTGATAAAATTAAGTATAAAAAAGAAATTAATGAGCTTGCCACAAGTAAAAAATTAGAAAATACTTTAAATCATGTTTTAATAAAAACGCTGGAAGATAAAACAACAAAAAAAGATTTAAAAAAGGAAGAAAATTTTAAGGTTTATAAAAAAGTACTTGATTTGCAAATGACTAGTTCGCAATATCTTGCCGAACAAGTAAGTGTATATAATACTCAAGAAACGCTAAAAAAGTTTTTGGAAGCTACGTACCAAAAGTCCAAACAATTTGATGTTCCAAAAAGAGATAATTTACTTGAAGAATATTCAAAAAAACAGGCAGAATTTGAACAAATCATAGAATATAGTTACAACAAAAAAATTAATAAAGAAGAAACAGAATTTAAAGAAGAAAAAATTGACTTAAAGCATGTTAAACACAAAGTTTTAATTAGTTCTACTTTTTCAAATTTTGAAGGAGAGAAAATTGAAATTGATGTAGATTTTAATAGATTTTACGCACAAGAAGATAAAAATAAGAAACGTCAGAGAGAAAAAGAAGAACTTAACCAAAAGAAACAAAAGAAAAAGCGCGATAAACTTAAAGCTAAACTTAAAAGAAGCATTAAACAATTTAATGCCGAATGCTCATTAGACGAAGAACTAGAACTTTCAAAAAGTATAGTAGGGGTAGAGCCAAATAAACAAAAATCGAAATATGAAAGAATTAATGAATATTTAAACAAAAAGTCTAATAAAAAGCTTTCTAAAAAAGACAAACAAAAATTAAAAGAAGAAAACGAGAAGTCTGAACAAGAGCAAGATGTTTTAGTAAAAAGAATTGAAAGAAAAATAAAAAATAATAACACTAAAAAAGAAAAAAAGATTGCGAAAAAACAAAATAAAAAAGCCCAAAAAGAATTAAAAAAAGATAAGAAAAAGCTTTTTAAAGAATATGGTTATAAAGAAAAACCACAAAAACAAACAAAATCTTCTTTAAAGGATAAACTAGTTGCAAAGAAATCTAATACACAAGAAAAGCAAAATAAGCAAGAAGAAAAGAATAAAATAAATACGGCTTTAATGGAAAGTAAAAAGCAAGAAGAAAAGAAGAAAAAAACGAACACTGCCTTAATGGTAAAAAATAAAAAAGAAGACAAAAAGGTTGATAAAGTGGCTTCTAAACAAAATAAAGACGCAAAGGATAGCTCAAATCAACCGCTTAAACCAGCTATTAAAGAAGTTAAAAAAGATTTTTACAACCAACAAAAGCAACCTAAGGAAATAAAGCCTGTTCAACAGAATGCAATTCAACAATTAAATTCTAAAATGGCTAATGAAGAGAGAGAACATAAAAAAGCAAATATAAATGATGCAACCTTTAATGTTCAAAAGCCTAATAAAGAACAAGAGTATAAATTTATTGCAGAAAGTACCAGTGATTTAAACAAGTTTAATAAAACTCATTATGATATTTCCCAAAACAAACGAGTTGTTAAAAAAGATAATGGAAGGTCTATGGAAATGTAATAAAAAACAGCCTAATAACTTAGGCTGTTTTTTATAGACTTTTTTTGTTTAGTTTGTACATTGATAAAACAATATTATGTGTTTATAATTTATTGTATAATAGGGAGATATGTTAATGGGTAAATTAGGTAAATTATTAGATGGCTATCATGAAAACAAGATAGAAAGAAAAAGCGTGTTTGATGGATTTGTAACTAGCCCTAAAGATGGTAGAAAGGGGTTTAATTATCGTCATGAGTATTTTAGGTACGGTGTTGTTTTTGATATTAATTCAATGTACCAAAATCAAGAAATGGTTAGACAAGATGTTGAAGACTTGGGTTTGCAAGGAGAAATTATTTTTAATAAAAAAGCTTATTGTTCACATTATAAACCAACAAGTTTTGAAGAATTAGCTACTTGTTTAAGTTACACAAAATATTCGTCTTTTATAAAATATTTGTATGGAGAAAATGCTGAAACAAATTTTATTAAACTTATAGATGCTTTTACTAGATGTAATCTTACTGAAATTCCGAACGAACAAACAATAAGGGAGTATAGTTCTCAAATTTATAGCATTATTAAAGAAGACAAAGGTCCAAAATTTTATGCTGAAAGAATGAATATGTATGAAAATAGAATTATCGAAGCTTATAACAGGATGCAAGAGTTTCAAGGTTCTTATAGCGGTGAATTGCCAACTCAAGAAGATTATGATTTTGTAAAAGAAGAAGTTCCAAGTGAAACTGAAGACGATCAAGTACAAGCAGAAAATATATCAGTAGAAGAAATTGTAAAAAAGATGTTGGAAAGTAGAGAAAATAAATACCCAAGTGGCGTTGCAGATACACAATTTTCTGACCAAACAGAAGAACTTTCTTTTTAAAACTTACGTTTAATAACTAGTGATTGCATATAAAAAATAGGTAGTAATGTTTAGTATAAAAACTTGTTTAATCGATAATTAAATTTATTAAACATTATTATTAAAAGATGTAAAAATGAAAAAAACAAAAAGCAAGTAGAAAATATGATAGAAAACAAATGCTTATTTGATGGGTTTGTTTCTAATCCTAAAGAATAAAGAAATGCACGCTTTAGTTTTCGTGATAAATTCTTTGAAAAAGGCGTTGTTTTTGATTTTAACTTAGATTGTAATGAAAATACAACTTTTGAGTTAGCTAAAAAATGTTATCTTTAAAACAAGATGTAGTTAAGGATATAAACATCCGATTAACAATATATAAAATAATTAAAATATAATGTAAAAAAGTCACCTCATAAGCGAAGTGACTTTTTTATTGCTATTAAGTTAATTTTTTAAAAGTTTTTAAAATCTTCAAAACTTGGAAAACTAATAGGTGTTCCGTTAAGAGTCATATTAAGACTAATTAAAACACTTTTTGAAACAAGGTTGGTATAATTAAGTGTTGAAAACTTGTTGTCTTTTAAAGTAATAATTGTTGTGTTTACTATGTCATTGTTTACAATGGTTGGAATTTTAATTTCAAATGAAGTTGTGTTATTATAAATATTATTTTTTATCTTTAAATAATTAGGGTTTGTTTTTACTGATTGAATTGCTTTTTCAATTTCTTTTGTTAAATCAAAATCTTTAACATAATCAAGCACAAATGATATTGCTTCGCTTGTTTTTAATACTGCATTGTTTAAATCTATTTTATATTTATTACCTAAAATTTCCACATAACAAATATTTTGTTTAATGTAAACATGTATTTCAACATTTGTTGTTGTATTTTTAGTTATAAGGTTACAATCAAGTTGTGCTAACACGTTTGGCAAACCTGTTGATGTTTTTTCTACTTGAGCTTTTATGTCAACTTCTAAATTGACTTTTTCAGATTTTTTTACTTTTACTTTTAAATCAAATTTAAAGTTTTTAAATTGAGCAGCGTCTATGTAACAATCAGACGAAGGGTCAGTTAATTCAAAAAATTTGTCTGCATCTGTTTTAATATAAACAGATTCGTTTTCTTTGTATTCTGGATTAGTAGTTTGGCTAGGTTTTTGTGTTGGGTTAGTGTAATCTTCAGGCAATGCTTCGATTTGTGACTTTGAGCTAATTGAATTGTGAGAAGTTGCTGTGTTAGAGTTTGTTAATAGTGATGTTGCTGAATATCCCACAATAAAACATACACATACTACAAAGGTTAATGATACTAGTAATTTTGCAAGTTTTTTCATTAATTTTTCTCCTTATAATAATTATATATTACTACAAATAAAATAAATTTCAAGGTTAAAAGATAAAGTAAAAAATATTTAGTTAATTTGCCAAATTTATAAAAAATAATATTACAAATAAAAACAAAATATTTAACTTTAAGGAATTTTTATGTTAAAATAATCAGTGTAAAGGAGCAAAGGTTATGGAAATTTTAAACGGCACTCAAGTTGCTTATGAAACAAAAGAAAGTATTAAAAAAGACATTCAAGAAAATTTATTAAACAAAGGTTTAAGTGCCCCAAAACTAGCTGTAATTCTTGTAGGTAATAACCCAGCAAGCCAAGTATACGTTGCAGGAAAAATTAAAGCTTGCGAACAGGTTGGTATTGTTTCTGAAACGTATAGATTGCCTGAAGAAACAAAAGAAAGTGAACTTGGTTCTTTAATTAAAAAATTAAATAAAGATAAAACTGTTAATGGCATTTTGCTACAACTTCCTGTTCCTGAACATATTGACGGACAAAAAATGGTAGATTTAATATTGCCAGAAAAAGATGTAGACGGTTTAACCAAAATTAACCTTGGAAAGTTAATGTCTAAAGATATAACTGGACTTCAAGGATGTACACCAAGTGGAGTAATAAAAATTCTTAAAGCATATAATATTCCATTGCAAGGTAAAGACGTTGCAATAGTAAATAGAAGTTTGCTTGTTGGAAAGCCTCTTGCTATGATGTTTTTAAATGAAAATGCTACTGTAACAATGTGCCACAGCAAAACAAAAGATATTAATGAAAAATTAAAAAATGCAGACATTGTTGTAATAGCTGTTGGCCAAAAACACTGGCTTAAAGAGGATATGGTAAAAGAGGGTGCTATAGTAATTGACGTAGGTATTAACAGAGATGTTAATTCTAAAAAACTCTGTGGAGATGTAGACTTTGAAAATGTAAGCAAAAAAGCTAGCTATATTACACCAGTGCCGGGTGGCGTTGGTCCTATGACAATTTCTATGCTTTTAAGAAATACATATATTGCAACTGTGTTTCAAAACAAAGAATTAAATTAGACTTTGATTTTATTTAAATAAAAAACCATGGTAATTACCATGGTTTATTTTCTTTTAAATCTATGTCTTCTGTGTAAAATAAAAGGTAAATGCATTATTAGTTGGAAAACAAAAATAAAACATCCAAGTAATAATAAGTGTAAAGGCATAGGTAAGTATATTCCTAAACTTTCAAACAGTGGGCAGTACTCAATATAAAATAAGTTATTTTCTTGTCCAAAGAAATAATAAAAACCTACGCACATCACTCCCAAAATAATTAAAGAGAGCAATGACCTCCAAATATTCATAAGCTCACTAACAGGGGTCCATTTTGTAAAAGCAAAGAAAAGCCCAAGCATAATAACAAAACTACGAATTGTAACATACATAAGGTTGTAACAATGATAAAAAGGGAAATTAGCATTTAGTCCTTCTGGATATATTAAAGTTATTATTGCCATAAGTGTTGTTATACTAAAAACAAAATTTAATCCAAATATTGTTTTTCTTTTTTTAGTTTGTTTAAATGCTCCATAAAAAAGAAAAGGAATGCTTAGCCATAAAGAAATTGTAAAAATATCTAAGTTAACAACATTTAAAAAATCTAAACTTAAATTATTTAATTGTAGGTATTTATATCTCCAAAAAATCCTTACAGCTTCAAGAGAAGTTACTAAAAAAGAAAAGATAAACACAAAAACTTTTTGAAATTTAGTTTTTTGCCTTGATGCGTACATAGAAAAAAATATAATTATTACTAAACTTATTAACAAAAGCAAAAAGTGTTCTTTGCTATAAAAATAATCAATAGGATTATTTAAATTTTTAAATGAAACAAATTTTTCCAAAGGTAGCTCCTTTAATAATATTTAAATTGTAGATAAATAAAAAACTTTTGTCAATTTATTAACTAATCTTTGTAATTAGTTGTTATAACTTTTAAAAAGTGATATTCTATTTTTACGAAATACTTGCAGGTATAGTTTAGTGGTAAAACATCTGCTTCCCAAGCAAAGGATACGGGTTCGATTCCCGTTACCTGCTCCAAAAAATAAAAGTCTTGTTTTATAAGACTTTTTTATTTTTATATTATTAATTTAAAAAATGATATGCTATTATAAAATATAGGTTTAATTAACTAAAATAAAATTTGGGAGTTTAATATGAATTTAGATGAAATTATTAAAACAAGAAACAGCTGTAGAACTTACTTGCCAACAGCAATTAGTGATGACACAATTAAACAAATTGTAGATGCAGGAAGGTTGGCTCCATCTGCAAAGAATGCTCAACCTTGGAAATTTGTATGTATTAAAACAGACTTTACTGATAATGAAAAAAGTAAAAAAATTTCGTCTATTATGGCAAACTTTTATTTGCAAAATAAAAATGACGAAAATAAAATGAAAGGGGCTTCAAGCGTTTATGCTACATCAAAAATTATAGAAAATTGTCCAGCAATAATTTTGGTTTTTGCAGATAGCGATTACATTAATAGAGATAGAACTGAAAGTATTTCGGATATTTTAAGCATAGGTGCTAGCGTTGAGCATATGGTACTAAAGGCGACCGAATTAGGTTTGGGTTCGCTTTGGATAGCAGACACATATTATGTTCATAAAGAAATTGCTGAATACATAGAAGAAGAATTAAGAAATACTGGAAATCAATTTATTTTAAATAATCACAGATTAATTTGTGCTGTTGCTTTAGGAGAAAGAGGCGAACCACAATATGAAAGAAGCCGTAAAAGTTTAGAAGAAGTGCTTACTATAATTAACAATTAACATTTGATATTATTAAAGCTTTATATTTTATTTAGATTTTTTATCAAATAAAAACCTGCCCCATTAGATTTGCCGTGGGTGGTAATAGATTTAACTAATTTGTTTATAGTTACCTTTTCATAATCTCTTTTGGCTGAAGGGTCAAGAAGAGTAACTATATTGTTTTCAATATTTTCAATTAATAACATATGTCCCCAGTCTGCAAGAGGGGCGTCATACAAAGTTGCACAATGACAACAAATTAGAATATCGTTTTCCATGTTTTGTTTTAAGAATATTAGACTTTCTTCTACGGTTGTTAAGTAATAATATTCTACTGTTAAGTTAATATTGTTGTTTTTAAAAAAGTTATTTAAGGAATATTTTTTTAATTGAATTTGAGTTCCATACCCAGCACTTGGTTTGTTGCCGAAAATTGCTTTAGGGTATATGTCTTTATATTCTTCAGGAACAGTTATATTGAATTCTTCTTCTAAACTCATTAACATTTCAACAACGTCGAGTGAATCTGCACCCAAATGAGCAGTGAAACTTGCTTCGGGTACTACCTCCTCGGCCTTAACGCCCAACTTGTCAACGATAATCTCAACAACCTTTGACTGAATCTCTGACATAATTTTACTTTTTTAGTTAAACAAATTTATTATTGATTGGTTTCAATCTTTTTTAAGCATATCGCAGTGCAAAAATAACACTTTTTTATTAATTTTGGCATTGGAAATGAAAAATTTTACTACGCCCATAGGTAATATTATTATTAAAACACTATAAACCAATTGATTATGAACCTTTTACTCATTTCAAACTCTACCAATGCCGGAGAGGAATATCTGAAATATCCCATTGAGCAGATTGGTAAGTTCCTGCAAGGCGTCAAGGAGGTAGTTTTTGTCCCCTATGCAGCCGTTACATTTTCGTATGCCGCTTACGAGGCCAAAGTACAGGCTCGCTTCAACGAAATTGG
>CALATF010000051.1 GCA_937891595.1 uncultured Clostridia bacterium | reverse complement strand
AAGTGGTTTAAAAGAAAAGATTTATACTATATATGGCAAAGAATATGTTGAAAATTTAATATATGTAGAAAAAGAAGAAGGTCCATTTAAAATAAATGGATATATTTCATTGCCTTCTTTTTGTAAAGCAAATAAAACTTATCAAACATTAATTGTTAATGGAAGATATGTGGCTAATAATTTAATATCAGTAGCAATATCAAATGCTTATGAAAACTTTCTTATGAAAGGAAAATTTCCAGTATTTATTTTAAATTTTCAATTAAACTATGATGACATAGATGTTAACGTACATCCTAGTAAGTTAGAAGTTAAATTTAAAGACAACAAAAAAGTTTTTAGTTTGTTTTATTCTACTATTTTACAAACATTAAATGATAATAATGCACCAGTAAACTATCAATTTAATAATACTTTTGAAGAAGAAGTAAAAATTCAAGAATTTGTTCAAGATAAAAATTTACCAAAAGTCAAAGGCGGGTTTAGTTTCTCTGATTTGCAGTCTTTTAGTGATCAAATAAATAATATAAATGTTTCTAATCCAAAATATGAAGAAGATAGTAATCTATCCGTTTTAAAAAGCCCTTTATTTGAAGATTTTAAAGGGAAAACCCTTTCAAATATTAATATAACGGATAATATTAAGTTTGATATGAATAAAAGCTTGTTTGACCAAGCTAACTCTATTAAAGAAATCTCTATCCAAGAAGAATTAATTAAAGAATTGCATTACAATGTTATAGGATCTTTGTTTAATACCTATATTTTAATTGAGTCGGATGAGGAATTTTTATTATTAGACCAACACGCCGGTCACGAACGGTTGCTATATGATAAATTAATAAGTAATTTTGAAAAAAATAAATTAATAAGTCAACCTTTATTATTGCCATATATTTTTACTGTTAATGAATTAGAAGATGATTTATTAGATAACAATATTGTTGTTTTAAAGAACTTAGGATTTGAAATAGAACATTTTGGGAGATTAACTTATAAAATAAATGAAGTACCTAATATATTAAGTGATATTGATTTAGAAAAATTCATTAATGAAATTTTGAAAAATTTAACATCAATATCAACTAATAATGAACAAATTAAAAACTATTTTGCAAAAATTGCCTGCAAATCAGCAGTGAAGGGTGGACAAAAACTAAGTAAAGATGAAATTGATATTCTTTTAAAAGAAATTTTTAATAATAAAACAACGCTTTTATGCCCTCATGGTAGACCTATTTGTTTAAAGTTAACAAAAGTAGAAATAGAAAAAATGTTTAAAAGGATTGTTTAATGAAAGATAATACTATAATTGTTATTACAGGTCCTACTGCTACAGGTAAAACTGCTTTATCTATTGAAATAGCAAAGAAATATAATGGTGAAATTATTTCGGCGGATTCAATGCAAATATATAAAAAAATGGATATAGGAACAGCTAAACCTACTAAAGAAGAACAAAGTGAAATTAAACATCATTTAATTGATTACATAGAACCTAACATAGAATACAGTGTTCAGCAATATGTAAAGGACGCGGATATAATTATTAATAATCTTATTAAAAATAAGAAATTGCCTATAATTGTTGGTGGAACTGGTTTGTACATAAAATCGCTTATTTATCCTTATTCATTTTGTTCAGCACCAAGAGATGAAAACATTCGTAATAAATATAAAAAATTATTAGAAGATTATGGTAAAGAATATATTCATAATTTGTTAAAGAAAAAAGATTTTGAGGCATCTAATAAAATTCATTGTAACGATACAAAAAGGGTTATAAGAGCTTTAGAAATTTGTGAAATTACAGGTAATAGCAAAACAAGTTTAAATGTAGAACAAAAATCTACAAAGTATAATGTTATTTTAATAGCTCTAAATTTTTCAAGGGAAGTATTGTATGATAGAATTAATAAACGAGTAGAGAATATGTTTGAAATGGGGTTGCTACAAGAAGTTGACGATTTAATTAATGTTTATAATTTAAATTTTGATATGCAATCCATGCAAGCAATAGGATATAAAGAATTTAGAGATTATTTTAATAATGAAAAGTCTTTAGCAGAAATTAAAGAACTTATAAGTAAAAATTCTAGAAATTACGCAAAAAGACAAATAACTTTTATAAAAGGGTTTGAACATGTTAAGTGGTTTAATCCAATAGAAGACAAGTTATCTATATTTAAATACATTGAAGGAGAAATTTATGATTAACATAGATAAGAATATTTTAGAAGCAGAAAAAGAATTAAAATTAAATTTTGAAGAATCAGAAAATATTGCTTTAGAAAATCAAAATAAAGTTTTGCAAGCTTTTATAAAAAATAAAATTTCATCTAATCATTTTTATGGCTCAACAGGATATGGTTATAATGATTTGGGAAGAGAAAAGTTATGCAAGGTGTTTGCTGATAGTTTTGGAGCAGAAGAAGCTATTGTTTCGCAAGCAATATCCTGTGGATCACATGCTATAACAACTGTTTTATTCGGTTTATTAAGACCAAATGACTTAATGCTTTCAATTTCAGGAAAACCTTATGATACTTTAGATCAAACAATATTTGGGCTTGAAAATGGTGAAGATAATGGAAGCTTAAAAGATTTTGGAGTTAAATATAAAGGTATTAATTTAATAGAAAATTCTTATTTTGACGAAAAAAATATAATAAAAGCTTTAGAAGAAAAACCTAAAATAGTTTATATCCAAAGATCTTGCGGATATTTATATAGAAAAGCTTTAAAAATAAAAGATATAGAACATATTATCTCTGTTATAAGAAAATATGATAAAGAAGTCATTATAGTTGTAGATAATTGCTATTGCGAATTTGTAGAGGCTAAAGAACCTACTGAGGTAGGGGCGGATATCGCTGTGGGTTCATTAATTAAAAACCCAGGTGCTGGGTTAGTTTCTAACGGGGGGTATGTTGTTGGCAAGAAAAAATATGTTGATTTGATTGCTGGCAGATTTACTTCGCCTTCTTTACAAATGGAAGTTGGATCAAATGAAGCTGGCTATAGACTTTTATTCCAAGGCTTATTTTTAGCCCCACATACAGTTATGCAAGCTAAGAAAGGTTCGTTGCTTATAGGCAAAGTTATGCAAAAGTTAGGATATCAAACAATAGATAATACTAACGAGCTTGCAGATATAGTTAGATGTGTGGTTTTTGAAGATAAAGAAGATTTAGTAAATTTTTGTGCTTCTATTCAAAAAATGTCTCCTATAGATAGCTTTGTTACTCCTGTTCCATCCGAAATGGCAGGGTATGACTGTGAAGTTGTTATGGCTTCAGGTAGTTTTGTTCAAGGAAGTACTATAGAATTAAGTTGCGATAGCCCTTTAAGAAAACCATATATATTATATCTTCAAGGCGGTTTAACATATGAACATGTAAAACTTGCTTTAAATGACTACTTAATTAATAGATAAATAAAATAGAAAACACAAAACAAAGAAAAATAAAGGAAATGATATAAAAATGGAAGAAGATTCAGAAGAAATAATAAAAAACGAAGAAGAAAAATAATTTAAAAGATATTATAGGAGGCGCTCATAATGGGTAAGGACGTTATTATTGCTTGCGATTTTTCATCTGCTGAACAGGTTTTCAGCTTTCTTGACAAATTTACCGGCAGAAAACCATT
>CALATF010000050.1 GCA_937891595.1 uncultured Clostridia bacterium | reverse complement strand
GGTGGAAGCGCAGTAATGTGTGTAGCTGACTGATACTAATAGGTCGAGGGCTTGATCAAGAATAATCTTGAACAACGCTTGATTTTACTTAAGTTTACTAAAATATATAAAATGTGCAGTTGTGATGGTGCTATTCACCCCTCTTTTTAATAAAGAGATTAAATTTACTTGCTTATACCTGTGAAAACAGTTATAATACCAGTGATGGTGAAGATAGAGAAAAGGTTCCACCCGTTCCCATTCCGAACACGGAAGTTAAGCTTTTCATCGCCAAACATACTTGGTTGGAAACGACCCGGGAAATCAGGACATCGCCATCGCATCATTAAGACCACCGCACGAGGTGGTTTTTTTGTTTTATTTATCCACATTTTCTGTTAAATTGTGCATAAAAAGAGAGTGAAATTCACTCTCTTTTTATTTTATTTTATTTTTTAAAAATATTTATTTAGGTTAAAAAATTAAATATTAGTTCTTTTAAGACATTTATTTGTCTAATATATTTAGAAAAAGATAAAACGAATATAATATAATTAGCTAGATAATCTAAAAATAATAAAATCAACTTAATAAAGAGGATTTTTTAATAAAAGCAATTAATAAATGATATTTACTAATTGTTTAAAAAATAATATATTAAGTGAGCTTTTTTGTTGCTTTATTTGTTTAAAGCTAAAAACTACTTAAGTAAAGTTATAAAGGAGAAAGGTAAAGTAAGAAAAAATTAAAAAACCATATTATATTACTAATATTTTTAGTTATTTTGTACATTGAAATAGAAAAATAATAGAGTTATAATGTTCCAAGTTTAAAAGGGGTATTATTTATGAGATATAGTGGAAAGCAAACATTACTTCAAAGAATTTTGAAATCTACTATAAATACAGTTTATGGTAGTCAGTATAAGAATATTTCTAGTTTAAATAAAAATATAAATGCAAGTGATAAAAATTGTATTTTTGATAATTTTCGTATTTTAGAAGGTGTATTTGACTCTGATTATAATGGATTGGCGGTCTTTCATGAAGATATAACAAATTTAAGTGATCATAAACTATCTGCTTATATCAATATTGCAAAATCTATGCCTATAAATATTGAAACTCCTAGTATACCTGTTGTATATCAGGTAGGTGGCCGCGATTATATTTCTTTTCCAAAAGATGTAGAATCGCTGATTTTTGCTTTCAATTTTGCAAAACCTGAATCACTTAAACATTTTTTTAGTAGTTCTGAAAAAGGGCAACAAAATTTAGATGAATATATAAATGCGTTTTTTTCTAATAATATGAAAAATGTAGAAGTAGATGATCAACAAATGAGAAATTGTAAAGATACAATTAGCAGCATTATTAGTTCAAAAGAAAGTTATCTAAGTGATTCTGATGAACAATATGATAATAATGAAGGAGAAGATTTAAGCGATAATAATGCCGTTGTTGTAAGCGAGTATAACCATAATTATGAGCAAAATGAAATAGTAAAAAAAATTCAAGATGAATCTGCTATAGATTTATCAGCTAATGATTCAAATAGTCATGAAATCTTTAAAAATGCAGCAGAAGAAAATGTATTAACAGAATAAAACAAAAGCACTCGATACTAAACCGAGTGCTTTTGTTTTGCAAATATTATACAAAATTTTATATAAGTAGTTTAATTTATTTTTAATATTTTGATATTTTAATTTACTAGTATATAATATTATTATATTTAGGAGAAATGAATGATAATTATAACATCTGGAAATAAAAATTTAGATATAGACGCATATGCTAGTGGTATAGCTTATGAAAAGCTTTTAAATGCTATGGGTAAACCAGCAAAGTTTGTTTCTACAGCTAATTTTAATACTTCAATTAGTAATTTAATTTTATCTTTAAATTTTAAAGTACAAACTAACTATTCAAAAAAAGAAGAGGACTTTTTTATAATTCAAGATACTTCTAGTCCAGTTACATTTGATAAAATAGTAGATAATAATAAAATTATAGAAATTATTGACCATCATAAAGGTAGTGAAGAATTATGGAAAGATTGCAATTTTAATTGTCAAATAGAGTATGTAGGGGCAGTCGCTACGCTAATTTATGAAAAATTTGTTGAACATAATAAAACAAATATTTTAACGCAAGCCGAGTGTAAACTTTTAATAGCAGCAATACTTGACAATACGTTAAATTTAAAATCTTTAGCAACTACAGATAGAGATATTAAAGCGTATAAAGACTTGCAAAAACTAGGTAATTTAACGCAAGAATTTGATAAAGAATATTTTATATCATGTCAAGAAACAATTAACGAAGATGTTATTTCGGCTGTTAAAGGAGACATAAGAACAGACTTTGTCAAATATTTATTGCCACAAAACTTTGGTCAATTATTAGTATATGATATAAACCCTATTTTACAAAATTTAAAAGATATAAGTTCAATTTTTAAACATGATGAAGGTTGGCTAATTAATATTATAAATATAAGCGATGGTAAAAGTTATATTTATACAACTAATAAAAATTCTCAAAAAGACTTAGAAAGATTGTTAGCTAAAAAGTTTATTAACAATTTTATAATATTAGATAAGTTTAAATTGCGTAAAGAAATTATAGCTTTAGATATAGAAAAAAATAAAAATTAAGATTTTTATTAATTTTTTAGAATTAATCAATTATTAAAAAAAGTTAATATAATATAATATGAATAATCTTACACCTGAAGAAATTAATTCTTTAGCAGTTGCGCTTTCTGCAATATTAGCTAAGGGTTGCAGCAAAAAAGAAATAATATCTTTAAAATTTTTTTTATCACTTTTAATAAATAACTTAGCAACATACATATTAGATTAATTTTTATCAAACTATAAAACAATTTTATTTTTTTAAATTTTCTATAAGTTTTAAGTATATATCCCATTTTTCTTTTCTAATGGGCATAGGTTTATGGTTTTTAAAAAACAAAACTAAGGCTGGTGAAATATTATTCCAGTTGTTAAGTATTTTATAATCTAATAATAATCCTTCTTTTATTAATTGCTTAGCTTTTGCATGGTAATTGTAATACATATATTATATATTTTGTTCATAATATATAAAATTATATTACTTATGAAAAAATAAAAATTTTTTTTGCATTTATTTTAATAATGTTATATAATGTAGTAGTAAAAGTGGTTTATTATAAATAAAATATTTATATAATGTTTATTTATTTTATTTTTGTATAAAATAATTATAAGATTAAAAGGAGTAATAAGTGAAAAAGCGAGCTAAAATTTGTTTATATATATTTTTAGTTTGTACATTCTGTGCTTTAGGTATATTAGGCTATTTTGTCTTTAATCCTGGCAACGATAATGTTATGGTTGGTTCGCGCAAATTTGTTACTTTTAGTGAAGTGCCAGGGGCAACAACTTATTCAATGTCTGTAAAAAGCTTAGATAAACAAGACTTAAATGAATATATAGCTAAATATAAAGTTCAAAAGGTGGCCACCGAAAAAAACAAATACAGTTTTAAAATTGAAGTATTGTCGAACGACGATATTAAAATAGCACAAGAAACTTATACTCAAAAAATAACATTTCAAAATGAAGAAGAAAATGAAATCGACTGTATTATTTTAGATTATACAGTCGATTTTTTTAATGCACAAGGTGATATAGTTGAAAGTAGAAAGTTTGATGACCAAACTTTAAAAGGTGTTGATAAAAATATTGTTTGCTGTGTAATTAGTGAATATTTTGAATCTCTTTTTATTAAAGATGCTAAATTTGAAGTAACTTTTACAGCATATGATGAAAGTGGAAATATAATTAATAATTCTGTGAATGAATTTGAGTATGACTATCATGCTTATTACGAAACAGATTTTGCTAGACGTCCAAAATTTTATATAAATGGCGAGTGGTATGATTATGTTATTACTAATAAAAAAGAATTAGAACAACTTGTTTGGCATACTATTTTATACCGTGAAAATAACATTACATTTTATATAAAAACAAAAGAAATAAATGGTTTTAATTTAAATGCTTTAGTGGTAGAAGCCATTAATAATTATCCTGAGTATGACGCTTTAAACGATATGAGCTTTTATTCTAGCATGGAAGAAAATGTTGGAACTCTTAAAAATTTTAGCTATTACTTAAAAGACGATTTTACTGATAACTATACTCATTTAAAAAATATGGATGAAACTGCCTATAATAAGGTGGAAAAATATCTTCATAAAAAAGATGAAACTTATAAGTTAGATTATATTGAAGAATCTGTTTCTACAAGTAGAAATTTTGAAATAGACGATGATAGTGTTGAAGAAAAAGATGAGGTATTAGTAAATAATACAGAACAATTATTTATGGTTGTTCAGTACGGGGATAGACCAGTTTTTAGCGAAAATGCAACTGTTGCTAAACGTGTTTATGAAAATGCAAAATTAGTTTTACAAGACATTAATAATAGCGATAATTTATCTGATTATGAAAAAGCTTTAAACATTTATAGATATTTATGTAATGAAGTTGTTTATGATTATGTTTTATATCAATATATGGATTATAAAAATGATTTCACTATTCAAAACTTTGGTAATTTTAGTAGTTTTTATCTAGAAGGTGTTTTTTATGATTTAAATAATCAATATGCAGTTTGTGATGGTTTATCAAAGGCTTATGTTTTACTATGTAATATTGAAGGTATACATTGTGTAAAAATAAATGGAACGGTTGAAGATGGCAATCACGCTTGGAATAAAGTTTTTTTACAAGATGACGATTATAACGTAAATAACTGGTATGGTGTAGACATTACTTGGGGGGTTGCAACTTATTCTCAAGTAAAAAATAATGAAGTGCAATATTACGAAATACCAACTCAAGCTTATTTCTTAGCACTTGGCGACGAAGTAAGGGAAGTGTTTTTCCAAGCAAACATAAATGAAAAAATATATAATTATGATTATTATGGAAACACACAGTATTCTTTTAATTTAAAAACTAATAATTTTTATATTGAAAACGATAAAGAATTAAAAGAAGTTTTTGATTATGCGGAATATTTGCTAATTCAAGGCAATAAAAATGCTATTATAGAAATAAAAATAGATAAAGAATATCAACAAAATAAAAATGCATTAATATTTAAATTTATTCTTCTTGATAATATTAATGCAAATGACTTAGAAATGAGATCTTGGTTTACAGAAGCAGGTTTAAGCTCTTTTGTATCTTGTAACTGGTTCGTGTTAGGTGATGTTATTTTATTTAATTTTTCATAGTAAAAAAGAAGTCATATTGACTTCTTTTTTTATTAGTTTTTAAATATTATAGTTAAAATTTTAATATCTTTAAGATATTGTTAGTATATTCAGTTAAATTACTAAAGGTAGCTCTGTATATTTATCTTTGGGTAATGACATTCCTTCTGGTAATATATCACAACCTTCATATACTATGCCTTGTTGTTGGTCGTAGCTAGAATGTCTTATTTGCTTTTTGTGACTAAATTTTCCGTCTATATAATACTCTAAGTATGCATTTGCCTCATAACCATCTTTTGGATATTTAGTTCTATAAAATTCGCCTTTAAACATAACTTTATCGCTATATAATCCGTCGATATCTTGTATTATTTTATCACCTTTATGTGGTATCTTTTTTGTAATTTCAGAAGTAGTTTTAATTTCTAAATTAGGCGATTTTGTATCGCCATAAATGCTAAAAGTTAAAGTTCTCCCGTCGCAGTTGGTTAAAATAAAAATAGGTAAGTCAGTAGTGTTTTTAAATTTCAAATCAGCACTATCCCATGATACCATAGCGTCTAAAGCTGGTTTTACATAGCTTACAGGTAATGAATGCTTGTGAACTTCAGTAACATCTATATTAGCTAATAATAAGGCATTGTATAGTGTTGTTGAAACTTGGCAAACTCCACCTCCAACTCCTTTTACAAAAGCTCCGTCTTTAATAATGTTGGCTTGTTTATAACCTTTATCTTCCGACCTTTTTCCAAGAGCTTCATTAAAAGAAAATTCTTCATTTGGATTTATGCAAAAACCATTTAGTGTTTGAGTTGCAATTCTAATATTATTTTTTCTATCACTATTAGAATTTGCATAGCTTGTTGAAAATTGTGATTGCTTAACAGTTGCTTTTTTAATTACATCTTCTGTAATATTAGGTAAAATTGAAGTTGTTTCTATTTCTATTGTTATATTATTATCAGTTTGAATTTTTGAAATAATATCATTATATAATTTTTGTTTATCAACGCTAACTCCAGTTTTACTAGGTAGAATAACTAAATTGTTAGTTTTTTTATTAAATTCAATTTTACTATCTATTGCAGGATATTCTATTTGTGAACATATTTGTTCAATTTTTTCATCTATACCTAAAAAAGCATAGTTAATAATTATATCTGAAGAAAACCCCATTTTATTTGCTTTATTAATTGTTTTCTTTTTATTAAAATATCCTTTTTTTCTGTTGGATTTATAAAAGTTATCAATTATTGTATGTATGTTTGTTTTTATTTGAAAATCTTCTTCTTTAAAGCTCCATTCTTTATCTTGATATTTAATACTTAGATTAATAGGTGTTGTTTCATTTTCAAAATAATTATTTAGTTTTTCTTCAGCTTCAATTTTTGAAAGACCACTAACATCTACGCCACAAATAATACTTCCTTGACTAAAGGTATTATAATTATTTGAAAATATAAATTGATTAAACACAAAAAACAAAACAAAGGGAATTGCAAAGCAAAGTAAAAAAGAAATGTATACACATTTAAATTTTTTTAAAAACTTCATAATTATTGAAACCTCATTCATAAACTTAGTATTTACAAATACTTATATTAATATTAAACAATGTTATTAATATTGTTGTGTAAAAAATTTTTTATTTAATTATTTGTTTTTGTTTTATAAAATAATTATGTTATAATTTTTATATAGATAAAAGGAAACTGAAATGAGTAAAAATAGTAATAATTTACAACAAGGATTTAGACCTACTCTTTTACCTCCTGGTGTGTTTTTAAGAGATAGAGGACAAAATCCACCACCACAAGGTCAATCTGCAGTTACTCTTAAAAGTCAACAAACTCAAACTAATCAAGCTCAAGCATTATATACTGCATCAGCTTTTCCATCAGGGCCGGATAAAGAAGTTGGTATTAATGTAACTTTAGATGCGGGTAATCCTCATATTGAAGCACCTGAAGTTCATGTTGATAGTGAACAGACGAATAATACATTTACTAATTCTATAGGACAAACAAGTGGAATAAGTCAAACAATTACAGGTGGCACATCAAATCATAGTATATCTGGAACAACAGAAAAACTTGTTTCAGCAGTAGCAAATGGTATTTCTGCAACTGCTGTTGCTACTGAACAAATGGTAAATGAAGTAATGAATACATCTAATGGTATAAATGAAATGATTTGTGGTGGACAAGAAATGCAATAAAATAAAAAATGTACTTATTTTTATAAGTACATTTTTTTATTATTTAAATTTATTTTTTGTAAAACATATTTTATTTTTAAAAATCAATTAAATCTTCAGCATCAAAACCTGTGGTTATGGCATTTTCTGGGTCAATGTCTGCAACATCTTTTAATTTCTTTTGAATTGTTTTTGTTTTCTTTGTTGCAAAATCAAGAGTATTAGAAGCTTCATCAATTTTCTTTTGTGTTTTAGAAAGTAAATCTACAAACTTATTAAACTCTAATTTAAATATGCTTAATGTATTCCAAATTTCACTACTACGTTTTTCTATTGCTAATGTTTTAAATCCCATTTGTAAACTGTTTAAAAGGGCAGTTAATGTTGTTGGCCCACAAACCATAATTTTATATTTATGTTGCAAAAATTCGCAAAGTGCTGGACGTCTTATAACTTCAGCATAAAGGCCTTCAATAGGCAAGTACATAACAGCAAAATCGGTGGTAAGAGGTGGATGTATATATTTTTCGTTAATATTTTTAGCTTCTTCTTTAATTCTATTTTCAAGATTTTTAATTTGAATTTCAATTTCCTTTATATCATTTTGTTCACTAGCAGAGCATAATCTTGAATAATCTTCTAAAGGAAACTTTGCGTCAATAGGTAAGTATAAAGTTTCATTATTCTTACCAGGTAAAATAACTGCAAAGTCAACACGTTCTGTGCTATTTTGTTTTATTCTAACTTGTTCTTGGTACTGGCTAGGTGATAAAATTTGTTCAAGTAAATTAGATAATTGAACTTCACCCCAACCACCGCGAGTTTTTACATTAGTTAATACTCGTTTTAAATCTCCAACACCATTTGCAAGACTTTGCATTTCGCCTATGCCTTTTGAAACAGTGTCTAACCCTTTAACAATTAGTTGAACAGAATCACTCAAACGTTTTTCTAAAGTAGTGCTTAGTTTTTCATCAACTGTTTGACGCATTTGTTCTAATTTCTTTTCATTATTATTTTGAATTTCTTTTAAATTATTAGAAATTACATCGCTAACTCTATTTAACTTTAGGTCGTTGGCTTTCAAGATTTCGTTAAGTCTGTTTTCAATATTAGTTAGCTGTTGAATTTGCCCTTTAGATAGGTTAGATAAGTAATTTGCAACGTTTTCGTTATATGTTTTAATTGTTGTGATAACAAACTCGTTAAATTGTTTATTAGAATTAAATTGATTTTCAAAAAGATTTTTTATAGTTCTTTCTAAATATTCATTTTGTTTTTTAGTTTCTTCAATAATGCTACCTAAATTTTCAAAACCTTTAGGACGTTTAATAAAACTTATTATTAATAGTGTTAAAGTTACAAGCGATAAAATGCTACTAATTATTATTAACAAAACTTGTATATCCATATTATAATCCTTTTAGTGTATTATTTTTCAAACAAAATCCAAGTTCTAATAGCAAATCATTTACTATTTTTTGTTGGTTTTGATTAAGCTTTTTTATACTTTCAATAAACTTATTAATTATGTTTTTATTTAAGTTAATTATATTTTTTGAAAAAATCTTTGCCCAGTATAATGTAGATTGTTCAATTTCTAAATTATATTTAGCACAAAATTTTATCATTCTAAGTATTCTTTCTGCATCAAATTTTAATGTGTTTTCAGCAGGAGGTAAAGCCTTTAGAAGTTTGTTTTTTAAATCTTCTTGTGCATTATAAAAGTCTATTATTTTTTTATTAGTTATGTCATAGTACAATGCATTAATAGTAAAATCTCGTCTTGTGCTATCTAGTTTTATGTCTTGGCAAAATTGTACAGAAAGTGGGAAATGGTTGCCATTTAAGTTATAAGTATCTTTTCTAAAAGTCGTGTATTCATATGTATATTTACCTATAACTTTACAAGTTCCAAAGTTGTAGTTACAGTTAGAAATTTTATAATTTGTATTATTTAATAATTCTTTTAATTCGTCTATTTTTAAATTTGAACATATATCTATATCGTTATTTTCAATATTTAATAAACTATCCCTAACAAAACCACCAACAATATATAAAGGAGATTTTTTTGAAATAATGTCTGATAAATTTTGCAAATCTTGATTTATTTTAATCATGAAAAATATTATATCAAATATTTAACTTTAATAAAACAAAAATTTTACAAATAAGTTGATTAAATTATTCTTGTTTTATGTAATTATAAAAATAAAGTAATTAAAAAACTTTTACTAAGTATAAAAATTACAAAAAATTTTTTAATAGACAAAATTCCTTTTTTGATTTATATTATTTTATATTAATTTAAAAGTAGGTAATAAAATGAATATTAACTTAGATATAAGTGATGAAAGAATTACGCCAGAAGATTTTGTGGCATTTATTGAAATAGAGCAAGGTAGTAAAAACAAATATGAAATAGATAAAGAAACAGGGCTTATTATTTTAGATAGAATTCTTTACACTTCAACCCATTATCCTTTAAATTATGGTTTTATTCCAAGAACATATTGTGAAGATGGTGACCAGTTGGATGTTTTTGTGTTATGTTCTCAACCTATAGAAAAAATGAGTTTAGTTCGTTGCTACCCTATAGGTGTAATTTCTATGAAAGATAGAGATAAAGACGATAGTAAAATCATAGCAATCCCTTTTGGCGACCCTCAATATAATGGCTTTGCAGATATTTCTGAATTGCCTTGCCATATATTTGATGAACTTAAACACTTTTTAAAAGTTTATAAACAATTAGAAGATAAAAAAGTTGATGTACAAAATATCTCAGGTCATGAAGAAGCTAAACGTGTAATAGAGAGTGCTAAAGAATTATACAAAAATACATATTCTAATTAAAAATAAAGCCTTTTGCTAAGCAAAGGGCTTTTTAAATTAATTTTTGTTTTATACAGTAATATATAGCTTAAGTCTTTCTTATTTCTTTTAAATTGACATACGCTTTTATAGGTGATAAAATACAATTAGTATGAGTAAGTTTTGGTCTGTTATTTTAAAAATAATAATTGTTATATCTATTTTAGGTATAATATTTTTTGTTGGCGTTGCAATTTTTAGAAATCACAATATTTCTTTTGAGGCTTATAATTATATTTCTCGTTCTCAAGAAGAAACGGATTTTGATACATTACAAACTAACATAGCAAATAACGTTAAAGTAGCTTTTGAGGGCGCTAATGACCCATATGCTAATTATATTAACAGTGCTGTTACTCAGCTAAATGAGGGGATAGATTATTTTACAGATTACTTAGCTCATGAAAAAGAACTTACTAAAGGTGAACAAGATAAGTTAATTAATTTGTATGATAAATATATTTCGGGTTTTTATGAAACTGAAGGTATTTACGAAGAATATATAGATGCTTATAAGTCAGCCGAGGAAAAAGAAGGTGACTATGAAGGCTCTGATTATGTAAGAACTAATTGTATAATGCTAGCAGGTCATGTTGTAGATTCTTATTTGGGTTGCTATAAAAATGGATTAGAGTTTTTTAAATACTTAACACAAGTAGTAAATAAATATACTTTAGATAATACAGGATTATTTAGTTATAAAGCTCAAAGTTATATAATTAAATGTGGTATAGTGGAATATTCTTTAAACTTTATTAAAGTTAATATGACTAAAAAAATTGCTTTAGAAAATTACACAGCAAACCCAAAATCAAATCAATTAGTTAACACTTATTATTTATATTTAGCTAACAGTAATAAATTTTCAAATGCTGATAGTGTTACAAACACCGCATTTAAAAATTTTAAAAATAATTTGAATACTTTAAATATTTTCGAATGGGCAGGGAATTATTCAAATTATATTAAAACTTTAGATGATGCTCATAAAACAAATGCAAGCAATGCTTTAACGTTTTTTAATAACAACTTTAAGGGGTAATTAGTTTTGAAAAAAATAATTTTATCAACAATACTTTGCTTAATATTGTGTATTTGTTCTTTTGGTCTTATAGGTTGTAAAGAAGCAAATTTTACAAAGGAAAATATTGATGAATTATATTCTTCTATGAAAACAGATGAAAGAACTTCTCAGTTTTTTAAGGGTGAGTATTTTGTAGTTAATTTTGATAGTAGCAGAATTAATATGTCTTCAACAGATAAAAGTTATATTTTCCCACAAGTGTATAATGTATATTTGCAAGCCTCATCTTCTTTATTTAGTGACATTATAAAAAGGGTTGGTAAAATTTCAAGTATAGTCAAAAGTTTTTCTCAAGAAGAATTAAACAATATTTATTATAAACTTTATATGGTAAAAAATAATCTTTTAAATTTAGAGGAAAGTAAAACAGTTTTTGAAATTAGCAATGGAAATTTGCATTATAAAGATGTTTTAAATGATTACAATACTTTAATAAAAAGTTTATATGATTTAAATAACACATTTGCAGATTATTATTTTGTAGAAAGTCGTGGAAAAGTAGACTTTTCTAAAGAAGAATTAACTGATGGTAATGTAAGAGATATGTTGCGTTATCAATTATTAAAAACTTCAAGTGTTTCATTCAATTATGAGTTATTAAACTTTGTTGCTTCAAATCCTTTGGGTGAAATAAACACGTGGTATAATTCTACTACAATACTTAAAAATTATATTACTATTGCAAAATCTGTTATTTCAGCATTAAATAATCCAGAAAATTTAGTAGACTTTGCTGGTTCAAATAAATCTACTATTAAAACTTATTTTGCTAATATGCAAAATCAACAAATAGAATATTTTCAAGAACATAATGTATTTATAAAAAGTTTAAATGGTTTTAATGTTAGGGCATACTTTGCTTCTGCAAATAAAACTATTTATATTCAAAATTTAAGTTATAAACAAAAATCGTATTTTCAAATAATTCAAAACTTTTTAAATGGTAGATATAAAAGTTATTGCAATGCATTAAATACAATTTCTAGTTATTTATAATTATTAGGAGATAAAATGGACAATATAAAATTAGCGCAAATGCTTTTTTCAGACATAGATATTACCGTTGAAGAAATTTTAGCATCTTATCCAAAACGTATTTTACCAGTGGGTGCTGAAGTTACACGTATTGCACCAAGTCCTACTGGTTTTTTGCATATAGGTCACGTTTATGGTGCTTTTATAGATAAACTTATAGCTTACCATAGTAATGGTGTTTATTTTATGCGTTTAGAAGATACAGACGGTAAAAGAGAAGTTAAAAATACAGGCGATATTGCTTATAATATGCTTAGTTACTTCGGTTTAAAGCCAGATGAAGGTTATGCAGGTAGTAATAAACCTCAAACAGGTGAATTTGGTGATTATATACAAAGTAAAAGGTCAAAGTTATATTGCGCTTTTGCAAAAAGATTAGTAGAACTTGGTAGAGCATATCCTTGCTTTTGCGGTAGTGCAGGAAACAAAGAAGATATTTTAAAACGCAGAAAAGAACAATTAGAACAAAACAATGATATTGAAGAAAAAGACGCTTGCAGAGATTTAACCTTTGAACAAATAGAAAATAACTTAAAAAAAGGAATTCCTTTTGCAATAAGATTAAAATCTATGGGTGACGAAAATAAAGTATTTAAAATTAAAGACAGAATTAAAGGCGAAAGAGAAGTAAGAGAAAATACAAAAGATATTATTATTTTAAAAAGTAATAAAATTCCACCTTATTGTTTAGCTCACGTTGTAGATGATACTTTAATGGGAACAACAACTGTTGTTAGGGGGGAAGAATGGTACCCATCTCTTTCAGCACATATAGAACTTTTTAAGGCTTTTAATTTAACACCACCTAAATATGCTCATACTCCTGTTATTTGTAAATTAGATGAAGATGGTAATAAAAGAAAGTTAAGCAAAAGAAAAGACCCAGAAGCTGACTCCAGGTATTTTATTGAAGAAGGTTATCCAGTTACTAGCGTTATGGAATATTTACTTAACTTAATTAATAGTGATTTTGAGGACTGGAGAAAACAAAACCCAACTTTATCTTATTATGAATTTCCTTTTAAAGTTTCAAAAATAGGGTCAAACAATCCTATGTTTGATTTTGTTAAACTAGATGATTGCTCTAAACAAGTTATTAGCAGATTTAGTGCTGAAGAAATATATGAAAATTGTTTGTCTTGGGCTAAAGAATTTGATATTGATTTTTACAACATAATAAAAGATAAAAAAGATTACTGCTTAAAATTATTTAGCATAGATAGAAACAACTCTAACCCAAGAAAAGATATTTATAAATGGAGTATAGTCAGTTCATTATATTTTTATATGTTTAATAATTTAAACAATTTGAAATTAAAAGACTACAATTTTGATGAAAAAATTTCAAAAGATGATAGGGTAAAAGTTTTACAAAGTTATTTAGATGTATATTCCTCAAGCGACGATAAACAAACATGGTTTGAAAAAATTAAAAACATGTGTCCACAATTAAACTTTTGTAATAACATGAAAGAATATAAGAAAAACCCTGAAGCTTATAAAGGTAGCGTTGCAGATGTTAGCGGTATAATAAGGGTAGCAGTTACTACTAAATTAAATACACCAGACTTATATGAATTGATGCTTTTACTTGGTGAAAGTGAAGTGAAACAAAGATTAAATAATGCGATTAATTTGTTAAGTAATAATTAATATAGTTTATTTAATAACACATAAGGAGTAAATTAATGTTAATATTAAGAAACTTTTCTAAATTTTTTTCTTATCTTGGTCAAATAATGGCGTTTATAACCATTATTATTTTAGGGCTTACTTATTTAAATAAAGCAATAGGCTTTAGTTTTTTACCTAAAGATTTTGCTAATACATTAGAAAGTATTAAAGAATATGCTGTTATTCTTACGATTACTGTTTGTGGTTTGAGTTTTGCTTGCAGAAGGTCAATATTCATTTTTATTCCTTTTTGTATTTTAGCTCTTTGCGCTTTAGCATGTTATTCGATTGTTTTGTTTAAAGTTTAATATTGTAATATGATTTAATTGTGCAAGATATACATAGACATAAGAATAATATTAAATTATAATAAAATTACATAATTTTCTAGGAGAATAGTATGAGTAGAATTATAAACTATAAAGGTAATAAAATTGATTTTGATGAAGTAAATTATATTAAAGCTATAACGAAAAAATATCCTAATGGGCTCGTTTATAATGGTAGTTCTTTTATTGGTACAGATAAGGCAAATCATTCCAAAAGTGTAAGGGTGGATCGCTATGGTGAAGATTTTGATTTCTATGAAGATAATAAATTTATAGACAGCGTTAAATATAATTCGGATTTACCTATATTTTGTTTACCGGGTTATGTTTTTAATTTAGAGAAAGTTAATTCGTGTTTAATTAGTGTTGATGATAAAAAAGGTAATTTTTGTATTCAATTTAAAGATGGAACAACTGTAGATTGTGAACAGCGTCTTTATAATTTTTATACTGATACTATTGTAAAATTTTCTGGCTCTATTGAATTAAATCGTTATAAAGGTAGTGATTTAGATGTTGAAAAAGATTTGTCAAATGTTCATGCAGACATTATTGTTGAAACTGATTCAAGTATAAATTTAGAAAGTGGTAGCGCAGAAATTTCTAAAGCAATATATGATGAATTAAAGCATAATTCGAAAAATTATCCAGAAGGTATAAGAGTTATAGAAAAACCTAATGAAGAATTAGATAGTAATGAAGAAATTTGGCAAGATAGTATTAGCATGAAAGAAGAGTAAAATAAAAAACAACTCTTAAAAAAGAGTTGTTTTTTATTATTATAAATCCTATGTGTAAAAACTTCATTATAATGACACTAAGTTTTATAAATTGTTCTATTTAGTGTGGGGTTTATTTTGCGAATTAAAAAATCTTTATCGTCTTACTTTTTATAATTGAATTAATATATTAATTTGTTAAAATTCTTTTAATTTTTTTTTATAAATAATATAAAATTTAAAAAGATTGTTTAAAAAATTGCAATAAATTTTGTAAATTATTATAATGCTTTTGAAAATTAAAAAAAGAGTTACAAATGAAAAAAATTTTTTGCGGATTTTAAAAAATTTATAAGCCGTGGCAATGTTATTGATATGGCTGTTGGCGTTATTGTTGGTAGTGCATTTTCTGCTATTGTTAAAGCTTTTACCGATAAAGTTATTATGCCTTTAATTAATTTGCTTTTGTCATTAGGTGACGAAAACGGATTAGAAGGTGCATATACATTCTTAAAAAAAGGTTATACTGATGGCTCGCTTGACCTAACTAAAAGTATATATATTGATTGGGGAGCATTCATTACGGCAATCATTAACTTTTTAATTATAGCTTTGACTTTATTTGTTATTATAAAAGTTGCAATGAAAAGTAGCGAAATGATAAAAACTGCTAAAGCAAAAGCAACAGAAGGCAAAGCTACTGCAGAAGAAAAGAAAGCTTTAGAAGAAAGAGGCGTAGATAAAAAAGATAAGAAGGCTTATAAAAAAGCTTTAATTGAATACAGAAAAGAATTAGCAGATAAGAAGGCCGAAGAAGAAGCAAATAAACATGCACCAGTAACTGAAGCAGATTTGTTAAAAGAAATTAGAGAACTTTTAAAAGAAAATAGTCAATCTAAAATTTAATTGTAATTAGTTAATTATAAATACTTAAAGTTTTGATACAAAAAAGAAAAAAACGAACCTAAAAAATAAAGGCTCGTTTTTTGTTTTTAATTTAAATATTTAAATTTTTTTAAAAACTTTTTTTTAATTAAAATTAATAATTTATGTTTTAGATAAATAGTATAGTTTTTTTTAATTTTATCTCATAAATTTTGTTTTAACTTTATAAATATAATTGTAAGGACAAGTTTAAGGAGAGATTAAAAATATGCAATTAATAAGTAGAATAAAAAGAATAAGAAAAATTAAAAGGACTTCTACATATTCATTTCTTATTTTGATGTTACTTATTTTAGTTAGTTCATTATTTGCAGGCTGTTCATGCTCAAACTTAAAATCTGTTTCAAAAAATTTAACAAATTATAACTTAACATTGTCTTTTGATGATAACACAAAAACATTAAGTGGGTTTCAAACAGTAGATTATATAAACTCAACAGAAACTACTCTTAATGAAGTGTGGTTTCACCTTTATCCTAATGCTTTTTCATTAGAGGCTAAAACAAAGCCAGTAGGAAATCTTTATAAAACAAAAGCATACCCAAATGGTGAAGATTATGGTGGAATAACAGTTGAAAGTGTGTTAGTAAACAACTCAAAACAAGAAGTTGTAATTAAAGAACCAGACAACGAAACATTAGTGGTAAAACTTAACGAAAGTTTATATCCAGACGAAAGAGTGCAAATTCAAATTACATATTCTGTTTTACTTCCTAATTGCTTACATAGATTTGGATATGGTGAAAATACATATAATTTTGGAAACTTTTATCCCGTAGCTTGTGTTTATGAAAATGGTTCGTTTAAAACAGATGCTTATGGTAGTAACGGCGATCCATTTTATAGCAACATGGCTAATTATAATGTAAGTATAACCTATGATAATGATTTTGTTTTAGCAAGTACTGGTAAACAAACATCTACTAAAGAAGAAGATTTAAAGAAACAAACATCTATAAAAGCAAATGCTGTTAGAGATTTTGCTTTTGTTCTAAGCAAAAAATTTCAGGTAATTTCTGCTAAAGCAGGAAAGACCACCGTTTATTATTACTATTATAACGATGATAACGCTCAAAAAAGTTTACAAGCCAGTGTAGACGCAATTAACACTTTCAATAATTTGTTTGGTGAATATCCTTACGAAACTTATAGTGTAGTTAAAGCAAACTTTATTCATGGGGGTATGGAGTATCCAAATCTTGTCTATATTTCTGATAGCGTAACGCAATTAAATGAATATTTAAATGTTATAGTTCATGAAACAGCTCATCAATGGTGGTATAATTTAGTAGGAAGTAATGCGTGTGAGTATGCATGGCTAGACGAAGGATTAACAGAATATTCAACGCTTATGTTTTATAAACATAATAAAAATTATGATGTAAATGTTAAAGAAAGTTTAAATAATTCTTTGTCAAGTTATTTGTTATATAGTGAAATAAGTACTAGTGTTTATGGTAAGTTTGATAGTTCAATGACAAGGAATGTAAACACTTTTAAAGGTGATTTAGATTATGTTTACGTTACCTATGTAAAAGGAGTTTTGTTCTTTGATAATTTAAATGAACTTGTAGGAGACAAGAAGTTTGAAAAATCATTAAAGGAATATTTTAAAGCAAACGCTTATAAAAATGCAACGCCTGACCATATGATTTCAGCTTTTGAAAAAGTTTGTAAGAAAAATTTATCTAGCTTCTTTGATTCTTGGGTGAATGGTAAGGTAGTTTTGCAAAATTATAAATAACATTTTAGCCACTAATAAATTTTCAAATTTTGTTAGTGGTTTTTTTATTATTTATATGTTATAATCATTTTATTAAAAGGAAAATTATGAAAGCAGTTAGTATTTCAAGCGGAAGTAAAGGTAATTGTATTTATATAGAAAGCGGTAATACGTGCATTTTAATTGATAATGGCTTATCCTTAAAAAATTTAGAAAGTAAGTTAGCTATTCTTAATATAGATCCAAATAAAATAGATGCTATACTTTTAACCCATGAGCATGGTGACCATTTATATGGTGTTAAAGCTTTTTTAAATAAATACAAAAAAACAAAAATTTATATTCCTAGCTTTGTTCAAAACTTTTGTTTGCCAGGTATTATTGCTTTGCCTTCAAAACAAATTGAATGGTATAGTAATTCAGACTTTTTTGTAAAAGATATTACTGTTTCATCTTTTATATTACCACATGATAGTCATTTTTGCGTTGGGTATAGCTTATTGTTTGGTGGAAAAAAAATTAGTGTGGCTACCGACTTAGGTGTAATGAGTAATCAAACTTTAAATTGCCTTAGCAATAGTGATGTTTTATTTATTGAAAGCAACCACGATGAAAACCTGCTTAGAAATAATATTAAATATACTGCAAGACTAAAAAAACGTATATTGTCTAATGAAGGTCATTTGTCAAACAAAAGTTGTGGCGAAGCACTTGTTCAACTTGTTAAAACAGGTGTTAAACAAGTTGTTTTATCTCATATTAGTCAAGAAAATAATACTCCTATGTTAGCTTATAATACTGTTAAACAAATACTAGGTAATCATGGGATTATAGAAGGGGATAATGTTTTCGTTGATGTAGCCTTGCAAGATAGAATAGGCACATTTTTTGATTTTTAGTTTATTATATAAAAAGTTTGTTTGTTAAAAAAATATGTGTATAATACTACAAAGAGGATAAGTTAAAATGCCTAAAAAAGATTATTATTCAGTTAAAGAAAGTGCATTAAATTATATATTCAGCATTGCTTCAATGTTGGTGTTATCTTTTATTGTTTTTTATATTGTAGGTGAGGTTGTAGAAGTTACAGGCAAAGCTTATGAAGAAGTTGTTAAATATGAATGGATAAATTATTTAAATTCTTTTCTTTCAGGTCTTTCTTTTTTTATTGTTTTCTTTATGTTTAATTTAATAAAAAAGAAAAATTTTGTTAAAGCTAGTAGACTACAATTTAAATTTAATTATAAAGTTTTTTTATTAGTTTTATCGCTTGCTATAATTTCTGTTTTTGCTTGTGTTAATATTACAAGTCTTTTCAATTATTTATCTGAATTGTTAACTTCAACAAATGTATCAACTACTTTAGGTGTAACTGTAAATAGTTTTTGGGAGTTTTGTTTAATATTATTTATTTATGCTCTATTGCCAGCGGTGGGAGAGGAACTAGTTTTTAGGGGTATTATTTATAATGGATTAAGGCAAAAATATTCTGCAAAATGTGCAATTTTAATTAGTTCTTTGTTATTTGCTCTTATTCACTTTTCTATATTTAAAACTTTTTATCAATTTATTCTTGGATTAATTTTAGGTATTATGTTATATTTTACAGGTTCAATTATTTATTGCATGATATTCCATTTTGTTAATAATTTTATTGTTTTGTTAATAACCGCTTTATCTAATGGTAAATCTATTTTCGAGTTTACAACCTGGGGTGCTTTAGAAAGTATTTTATCTATAGTTATTTTTATAGCTGGTGTTGCGATAATGGTTGGACTATTTATTTTAATAAGGAAAATTTGTTTAAAACATAAAAATTACTACAAATTAGAAACAACTTCTGAACCGCTTGAAAATACTTATGTGGAAATAGAACAAGATAATAATATTAATAATGAAAAATCTATATCTGGCAAAGCTTTAATAATAATAGATGTTACTTTATCTGCTTTAATTTGGGTTATAATGTCCTTTGGAGGTTCTATTTAGTGAAAAAACAACACAGCCTTTTATTTAGTGCTACGTTAACTTATTTTATAATAATAACAGCATTTACATTAGTAAGAATTTTAGTACAAATTATAAATGTTCCTATAAGTATTGAAATGTTGGACATTATTGCAACTTCTATAGTTCAGGTAGGAATATTGTTTTGCTTTTCAATCTTTATGTTTTCTATTTTAAGAAAACAAAAATTAAAAAAGACTTTTTTAGAATTTGGTTTTACTAAAATAGGCTTATCTTCAATAATTATTAGCATATTTATAGGCATTTTATGTTACTTTTTAAATATTTCTATTGCTTCATTTTTTGGAAGTATTATAAGAATGTGTGGATATGAAAATGTGCCTACATTTGCAACAAGTTCTGCGGGGGATTATTCAACAACAGCTTTTATAATAAATGTAATAACTGTTGCAATTTTACCAGCTATATGTGAAGAAACAGCTCATAGGGGATTGTTATTAAAAGGATTTTCAACATTAGGCATTAAAAAATCTATTATATTATCATCATTACTTTTTGGATTAATGCATCTTAATGTTAATCAGTTTTTTTATGCTACCGTTTTGGGATTTATTATAGCTTTAACAGTAATTATTAGTAAAAATATATTTCCTGCAATAATAATTCACTTTATGAATAACTTTTTAAGTGTGTATTTTGATTTTGCAACAACAAATAACTGGTTTGCCAGTGATGTTTACAAATTTTTTACAACTATATTGTATTCCGAAAATTTTATAAGCTTCTTTATTACAAATTGTTTAGTTTTATTATCGCTTATTACTGCAATAGTATTTTTATTTACAATTCTACTTAGGGAAACACGTATTAAAAAGGTTCAAAGAACAATAAACGATATTGCTAAAATAAACCAAGAATATAATCAAGGGTCAAGCGTTTACCAAAATAATGCTAATATGGTTAATTTGCATCAGTTAAATAGTTTAATGCAACAATATAATATTAAAAGTTTAAATAGCATGGTTTTTACAGACCTTGAAATTCGTACACAAAAAGCAACAGCCATAGAAAAGTTAGCAATAATCTCTTGCTTTGTAGTAGGAGGACTAGTAACTATATTTACTTTTATCTGGGGGGTAATTTAATTGTATAAAATAAATATAGTATGTGTGGGAAAACTTAAAGAAAAATATTTTCTAGGAGCCCAGGAAGAATATTTAAAAAGGCTTCAAAAATTTTGTAACATTAAAGTAATTGAACTTAATGAATGCCTTTTACCACAAAGCCCAAGTGTAACTGAAATCAATACAGCTCTTGAAAAGGAATATCAACAAATAAAACAATATTTAAAAGGAAAAGTGTTTGTGTGCGATGCTAAAGGTATTCAATATGACAGTGTTGCTTTTAGCGATGTTTTAATTAAATCTTTTGATAATAATGATGTTGTTACTTTTGTAATAGGTAGTTCATATGGCTTGTGCAACCAAATAAAACAAGAAAACGCTTTAATAAGTTTTTCAAAAATGACATTTCCCCATCATATGATGAGAGTTTTTCTAGAAGAACAAATTTATAGAGCGTTTTGTATTAAAAATAATATTACTTACCACAAGTAATATTTTTTTATTTGTTTCAAAGTTTTATATATTATTAGTTGCGAATAACATAGAAATAAAATAAAATTAAAGAAAACTAAGGAATTATTATGAACTTAACAAACAATGAATTTATGCTTAAGGCTTTAGAACAAGCAAAAAAGGCATTTAAAAAAGACGAAGTACCAGTTGGCGCAATAATTGTTAAAAATGGTAAGATCATTGCTAAAAGCTTTAATAAAAGAGAAACTAAACAAAATGCTTTATATCATGCAGAAATAATAGCAATAGATAAAGCATGTAAAAAGCTAAAGTCTTTTAGGTTAGATGAATGCCAAATGTATGTTACCTTAGAACCTTGCCCTATGTGTAGTGGAGCAATAGTTAATGCACGTTTAAATAAAGTATATTTTGGTGCTTATGATTACAACTATGGTTGCGCAGGAAGTAAGTATAATTATTTGCAAGATAAAGCTTTTGAACATTTAGTAGAGGTTGAAGGGGGATTGTTGCAAGAAGAATGTTCAAAACTGATAAAAGAATTTTTTATTAAAATAAGGAATGAAAATAAAGTTGCTAAAAAATTATCTAAACAAAATAGTAAAGGTTAAAATTGATAGACCTATAAATACGAAACACCCAACATGCGATATAATTTATTCTATAAACTATGGTTATTTGCCAAATACTATTTCAGGTGACGGAAAAGAAATTGACGCATATATTTTAGGCGTTGATAAACCTCTAAAAGAATTTAAAGGGAAAGTAATAGCTGTTATTCATAGATTAAATGATATTGAAGATAAATTAGTAGTTGCACCTATAAACAAAAATTACAACAAACAAGAGATTTTAAATCAAGTAAATTTTCAAGAAAGGTATTTTAACATACAAATTATTTTGTAGTTAAAAACTATGTTGCAAATTAAATATTGACAAAAAAAAATTAAAATTTTATCATATTATTATGAATGAATTTATTTTATCTTCTGAAATATTAACTGAGTTTCAACTTGAAACACAAAAAGAATATAAAGTTAATGCTATTGTTTTGTTAGTAGAAAACAATCGTTTAAATAATGGTTGTGATTTATTATTATTTAATAAAAAAATGAAGATGTGGGTAAGGGAAGCTGTTTCCCATTTTGATTGTAAATTTGTTGATTATAACGATAAAGATAATGCCTTAAATGTTATAAAACCTTTAGTAGAAGATGAGGATTATACTATAGTACTATATTCAGACACTCCGCTTGTTAATTCAGTTACAATTCTTGATGTACTTGATTATGCTACAACCAAGCAATTAGATTTTTGTAAACTTCCAAGAGGATTTATAGTAAAAACAAAGGCTCTACAAGATGATAAAATTGAACTTAGCTCTGAACCTGCTTTTATAGAAAAAGATGAATTTTTCACAGTGTTTGATTATAGAACTTTAGCTATTGCTAAAGATAAAATTAAAAATAAGATAATAGAAAAACACTTAAAAAATAAAGTTGTTATTCATGATATTAATAGTGTTTATATAGATAGTGATGTTCAAATTTTGCCGTTAGTTGAAATATACGCAAACAACGTTTTAAAGGGTAATACTCAAATTAAAAATGGGGTAATTTTAAAAGAAAACAACATAATAGAGAATAGTGTTATAGGTGAAAATTGCCAAATAATTTCATCATATATTTCTAACAAGATTATTGAAAATGGCACAAAAATAGGCCCGTTTTCTAGTGTTTTTGGCGATAAAGATGTTTGCATAGTAGATGGAGAAGAATAAATGAAATTAATAGTAGGATTAGGAAATCCGGGAAAAGAATTTGTTAATACTTACCATAATTTAGGTTTTGAGGTAATAGAAGAAATTGCTAAAAAAATGGGTGTTAGTGTTAATAAATCAAAAGGAAATGCTTTGTATTGTCAAGCTAAATATAATAACGAAATTGTGTTTTTAATTAAGCCATTAACTTATATGAATTTAAGTGGCCAAGCTGTTAAGTATTTTGCAAATTTTTATAAAATTAGCCCAGAAGATATTGTGGTAATTTGTGATGATATTGACTTGCCAAAAGGTACTTCAAGGTATCGTGAAAAGGGTAGCGGTGGCACTCATAACGGGCTTAAAAACATTGTACACGAATTAAAAAGCGAGAATTTTAAACGTGTTAAAATAGGTGCAGGTAACGACAAGTCAATAGATTTAAAAGATTATGTTTTAAGCAAAATAGATGAAGAAAGTAGAAACTTAATTACGTCTTGTTACCCTGAAGCTATTGAAAAGGTTTTGTCTGTAATAGGAAAATGAATAATTTAAAAAATAAATTAAAAGAGTTAGATAGTTTTAAATACACTACCATTAGCGGATTAAACGAGGGTGAAAAATTATTTTTACCTAGTTTATTTGTGCAAAAAAGTGTGGTAATTGTCAATGACGAAGATGCTTTAAATAAGTACAAAGAACAATTAAATGCTCTTAATAAAAATGTAATTTATTTTAAAAGTTCTTTACCTCTTTTAATTTCTCTTGGAGAAAAATCAAATAAAGTATTTAAAGAATATTATATTAACCTTTCTAGGCTAGCAGAAGATGATTATGACGTTCTTTTGCTAACTCCTAATGCTTTATTTCAAAAGTTGCCAAATAAAGAATTTATAAAAAATAATACCTTAAATTTACTAGTTGGTAATAATTACAATTTTAGCCAACTTGTTTCTAAGTTAACTTCATTAGGTTACACTAAGCAAGAAATGATAGCTAACAAAGGGGATTTTTCAGTAAGGGGAGATATTGTTGATATTTTTCCTGTTAATTTAAATAATCCTATAAGATTAAATTTTTTTGATGATGAATTAGAAAAAATTAATTATTTTAATCCAACCACTTTTAAACAAGAAAAAGAAGTAAAACAAGTTAAAGTTTGTTGCTTTACATTTTTTGATTCAAGTTATGTAGACATAAATGAATTAAAACAAAGTATTGATAAAGATATTTCAAGATTGAAATATGATAGTGAGGCTTTTGCTAGATTACTTGAAGTTGTTTCAACACAATTTGAATATTTGCAAAATAAAATTGCGGGTGTTTCTAGTGTTTTCTTTTTACCTTTTTGTAATTATTTTAATGCAAGTATTTTTGATTTTATTTCAAAAGAATGCAATATTTTTATAGATGAACCTAAACTTATTACTGATAAACTTAAAGTGTTAGAAGAAGATATTCTTTCAAATTTTATGGAGTTATCTTTAAAAGGTGAATTATTACCTAAATCAATTCAGTTTTACTTAGAACGTAAAGAAATTTTAAAAAGAGTAATAGATTTTAGATTAATTTCTTTTTCAAGACTTATATCTCAAAACAAAATATTTGAAAGTCAATACTGTATTAATTTTATTTGTAATGGTTTGCCAAAATATCAAAATCATTTTGTAGAATTAACTAAAGATGTTATTAATTTCCAAGACAATAAATACACAGTTGTTTTAAGCTGTGCATTACCTTTAACATTGAATAAAGTTAAAACTTTTTTTGATGAGGAAAAAATAAAATACAACGAGGTTAAATGTTTTAAGGATATTTTACCTAATCAAGTTAATTTAATTATGCAAAACATTCCTTTTTCAGTTAATTTTGAGTTAGAACGTTTTGTATTAATAGGAAGCCATGCTTTAAATAATAAACAAGTTTTAGAAATTTCAACAAAACAAGAAAATATAGATAAATCTAAATTTTTACCAAAGGTTGGAGAATATGTAGTCCACCAAGTTCATGGCGTAGGAAAGTGTGTTGCAATTAAAAACTTAAAAATAACAAACGTATATCGTGATTATATTGTAATTGAATATAAGGACGGAGATGTTTTATATTTGCCTAGCGAAAATGCTGATATGCTTTCTGCTTTTATAGGCGAGGGTAGCCCAAAGTGTAATAAAATAGGCGGAACAGAGTTTTTTAAAGTAAAGCAAAAAGTCAAAAACTCTATAAAAGAAATGGCTTTTGATTTAATTAAAGTGTACTCACAAAGAATGAATTCAAAGGGTTTTAAATATTCAAAAGATAGCTATTTGCAAACAGACTTTGAAAACTCTTTTCCTTATGTATATACTGAAGACCAGTTGCAAGCAATAAAAGAAATTAAAAGTGATATGGAAAGCTCTAGAATTATGGATAGGCTTTTGTGTGGTGATGTTGGTTTTGGTAAAACAGAGGTCGCTTTAGTAAGCGCATTTAAAGCTATTCAAGATGGTAAGCAAGTAGCAATAATTTGCCCAACAACCATTCTTTGTGAACAACACTATAATACAGCATTAAGTCGTTTAAAAAACTTTTTAGTTAATGTACAAGTTATAAATAGATTTAAAACTAAAAAAGAGCAAGATACAATTTTAAAAGATTTAAAAGAAGGTAAAATAGATTTAATTTGTGGAACACACAGGTTATTTAGTAGTGACGTTAAATTTAAAGATTTAGGTTTAATAATTTTAGATGAGGAACAACGTTTTGGGGTTGAGGATAAAGAAAGGTTAAAAAACATTAAAAAAACAGTAGATGTTTTGTCTTTATCTGCAACTCCTATTCCAAGAACGCTTTATATGTCTTTGGTTGGGATTAGAGACGTAAGTTATCTTACAACCCCACCTAAAGAAAGAAAGAGAATTAATACTATGGTAATAGATTATTCAGACAATCTATTAGTCAATGCTTGTAAAAAAGAACTTGAAAGAGACGGTCAAGTTTTAATTTTATACAATAAAGTAAGTACCATAGCAAATTTTTATGCTTACGTAAAATCACTTTTACCTAATGCTTCTATTGACTTTGTTCATGGGCAAATGGATTCAAAAACTTTAGAAAAAGCTATATATAATTTATATACAAGAAAAACTCAAATTTTAATAAGCACCATTCTTATTGAAAATGGTGTAGATTTGCCACATGCAAACACGCTTTTTGTAATTGATGCCGATAAATTAGGTCTTAGTCAACTTTATCAACTTAGGGGTAGAATAGGCCGTAGTAATGTAGAGGCCTACGCATATTTTAGTTTTTCTAAAGATAAAGCTTTAACAGAAGATTCTTATAAAAGATTAGATGCTATTATGGAGTTTTCTGATTTTGGCAGTGGCTATAAAATTGCATTAAGAGATTTAGAAATAAGGGGAGCGGGTGACGTTCTTGGCAAGCTTCAACATGGCCATATGCAACAAGTTGGTTACGATATGTATGTAAAACTTCTTAGCGAGGCTGTTAGTGAAATTAAAGGTGAAGAAATTAAACAACTAAAAGATGTTAAATTAGATATTTCTATTAATGCATTCTTGCCAAGCAGTTATATTAGCGAAAACGAACAAAGAATAGATTTCTACACAAAGGTAAGTAAATTAAAAACTTTTGAAGAAGTTGAAAAAATGGTAAATGATACAAAAAATATGTTTGGAGAAGTTCCTAAGTCTGTTATTCAACTTTGTTATGTAGGTTTTATTAAAAATCTGGCTCAAAGTTTATTTGTAAAGCAAATAAAACTTGATGAATTTGGTTGTAAAGTAAATTTTTATAACGAAGTTCTAGATATGCCTTTCTTTAAAGATTATTTATCTAAAGAAAATATTAATTTTGTTTTAAATTTAGAAAATTTGCCAATAATCACCTTAAAAAAACAAGAAGATAAAGAAAAAGCTCAACAATTACTAATAAAAATTTTACTTAATTGTTTGCAAACTAAAAATAAATAATTGATTTTATAAAATAATTATTGTATAATGTTCATTACTATGGTTATATCTTGGTTGTATTGTGCAAAAAATACAACTTTTTAGATTATAAAACTACATCATTTTAGGAGATTACTGTGAAAAAGAAAATTGCTATTGTACTTATGTTTTTATTTTCATGCTTAACTATTTTTACGGGTTGCAATTTGTTTGATACAAACAACTATGCAGGTCTTAATTCTATAGTAGCAGTATCTGGTGATATTGAAATAACAAGGGAACAACTTCTAACAGCTTACAATTCATCAGGTTATTATTATGACAATTATTATGGCTATACTCGTGAAGAAGCTTTAAAAACAACAATTAAAGATTTAATTAACAGGGAAACTTTATTAAGGCATATTGAAGAACTTTCAAAAACAGATAGTAGATATAAATTGACAGATGCTGAAGTATACTCTGCAATTAAAGAAACTTGGGATTATATTGATTCTAGTATAGAAACTTATATTAAAGAAGTTAGAAAAGACCTTGGTTTAACTACTGAGGAATTAGATGAAGAAGAAACAGAAGAATCAAAAAGTGAATATTCACCAAAAGAAGTATATAATCAAAAATTTGAAAAAGATGATGAAGGCAGAATTTTAAGAAAACAAACTAATTCAAGCACTTATGTTCCACAAGGCGTTACAATTTATAATTATAAAACAAAAATAAGTGCAACAAATAAAGATTATGAAACACTTGTTTGGAATAGATATTTAACAGATTTAAAAATAAGTCAAAAAAATTTTGGATATAAAGATTTATCAGACGTTGTTGTATTTAATAGAGAATTAGAAAGAGTTCATAAAACAAACATTGAAAATGCTAAACTTGAAAAATTCCAAAACATTTATCAAAATAATTTTGGATCAGATTACGATAGACAAAATGATGTTTATTTTGTAAATGAAAAAACATTAAAAGATATTGCAGAAAAATATACAGAAGTTTATGCTTCAAATAAAGAACTTTATAACATTAGCTATAGTAATAATAATTACTTTAATTTGAAAGATGATTTAAATTTATACTATAATACTGTAACGAATTCAACTTCAAGACAAAATTACTTCTTTTATGGCTTGCCAACAGACGATGAAAAATTATTAACTTGCATGCATATTCTTGTTAAAATAAGTGATACTCAAACAGAAAATATTAAAAAATATCAAGAAAATCCATTACTTCAAGATTATGCTGATGAATTAGTAAAGCTTGAAAAATCTCAAGCTAAAACTATGGCTACTGAAAGAGATGCTGAAGGTAAAGAAATAGAAGGAAATACCATAAGTGTTGAAGATTTATATAATGCTTTATTGCAAGAAATAGATGATATAACTTTGACAGAAGGTTCTGACGGATATTTAGAAGCAGTAGTAAATGTTTTTGATAAATATGTATACAATAGTGTTGAAAGTTTGTTATATAACAACAATAAAGAATTATATTTGAAGTTTCAAGAAACCTTAGCGCTT
>CALATF010000049.1 GCA_937891595.1 uncultured Clostridia bacterium | reverse complement strand
TGAAAAAGGTGCAAAAGCTGAAATATCTGAAATTTTTTCGAGATCGTCTATAATAGTAATTTTACCGAATACAATAACGCTTTTTATATTAAGTGCCCATTCACCGGGATTCTGATATCCTTTATCATAAGTACAGAAAGATACTTTATTATCCTTTTTTAATGAATCCAGTCTATGACCTGTTTTTCCACAGTGGAAATAAATTTTACCATCTTCTTCTACAAACTTTGGAATATGTTGTTCAACGATAGCTAAATTAGTATTAAGTACCTCTTTTGCAATGTGTGGCATTCCACCACCACCATCTTTTTCATAAGGGTCAAAATCTCTAAAAGACCATTGTTTTAAGTTTTTAATAGGTTCATTATATTCACTAACCCATACTTTATCTTTCATAAAAAACCTCCAAATTTATAATTATTTTATTTTAAAAAATATCAATGTCAATATTAATTTTTTTATCAATATATTATTGCTCAACTGATTGACTCATATTACCAGTTGGAACACCAACAAAAACTGCACTGCCCGTTTCATAAAAATTAGCAGTAGGGTTTTCCTTAATTTCATCCTTTCTTATTTCAGAAAGTCTATGCAACTGAGCTTGTTCTGCTTCAAATTCCTCGTGTACCTTTTGAGCGATTCCTGAAAAATATTCAGATAGTTTTTCTTCGTCATCTTTAATAGAATTGTAATAAGCCATGCTTTTTTCACAATCTTCAGGCGTTACATAATAAGGGTTTGGCACGCCATTTCTAGATATTTCCCTTCCATATTTATCTCTAACTATTCCAAACTTTTCATCTAATTTGTCAGGATTTGTTCTAAATAATACAAGGTCTTGTTCTATTTCTTCATTCATAGCATTATAGCCTATAGCTGTTTTAAATCTTTCAAGTTCATCCAAAACCTTATCTCTATATAATACAGTACCTATGTGATTATCACTTTTTATACCACTTTCAATAATCGGCATTGTTAAAGGTAACGCATATTTATCTCTTTCAAAATTATTTGCTAAAATATTTATTACATCTGGGTGCTGCATACATTCTTCTTTAGTAAAAACTGCATTAACTTTTGGTTTTTCAAATTTATAATAATAGTCTTTTTCAAATATCAAACCAAGTGATGTATCTACAACCCAAGTTTTGTTTCCACCAAAGTCGGTAGTCTCAACAAAAGCGTGTTCAGGTGATAACCCCTTTTCGTTACCCCTTAAAGACTCAATATCTGCATACACCACTTTACAATTATCAAACGCAAGTTGCATTGTCATTGCCCTGTCATAGCAATGGCCATTACATTGTATATTATTAAAAAGCATAATGCTTGCTGGAAAACCAGCTACACAATAAGGCCTTAAAGCATCAAATAGTTCATCTGGATAAGTATGCACAAGTCCCTTTTTCATACCATAAACAATTTTATCTTTTCTTTCTCTATTTAATAACTCTTTAATTTTTCCCATGCTTATATGCTAACACATAACCTTTAAACTTTCTATACCTAAAAATATAATTATACAAAATGTACATAAATATTAAAAACAACCCTACAAATCATATTATATATTAAATTAAGTATTGACAAACTATAATTTTCTTGTTAATATACTTTCAGAAAAATAAAAAACAAGGAAAAATAAAATGAAATTAGGAATTAACTTTAGTTTAACAATAAGGTGCAGGTCTTAATAACCACTTGAAGACACAAGTGGTTTTATATCTGTGTCGTTAAACTTAAATTAATTTTACTTATAATACTAGTCTAACGGCATTCAAATTAATGTGGTTAGACTTTTTTTATTAAAAGTTATCCCCATATTATTAAAAAAATATAATAACCAAGGAAACAATTAACAAAATGAAAAATCTTATTGAATATGTATATAAAGCAAACGATAAATTAAATATAAAATTAGCTGAAACAGGTGACCAAGTTAAAATAATAACTATGGATGATACTAGTAGCGTTATTGAGCTTTACCGTGCCGTTCATGCTGAACTTCAAGCTGCAAAATGCGAAAAATTTATGCACCCATTAAAAGAAAACGATATTGAAGAACTTGTTAATAGTGAAGATTCTGCTATCGTAGGTTATTTTAAAGAAGGAAAACACTTAGCAGGTGTATTATATACAAAACCTTTCGAAAGCAACTCAAAATTCTTCCAAACCCCAGCTTTTGAAGGAGACAAAACAGTTTATGCAATCGGAGGTTTAGCAGTTCACCCAGATTATCGTGGAAATGGCGTTGTTTCAAAAATAGCAAACGTCGCAGTAAATGGCGTTAAAGATTATGCTTTATCTAACCCTGAAAGTAAAATTGCAGGCACAGGTTTTGAAATTAGTTGCGAGAATTTTGGCAGTTTAATGTCTTTAGGTGGCGCAAAAGACGATGAAAATAATCCTATATTCAACCTACTTGGAATTCATTATTTAGATGACCAAAAATCAACAGACACCGACCTTACTGTATTAGGTTATACATCTTTTGAACAACAACCTAAAGAACTAGAAAGTTTACCACAAGTAACTTTAAATGGCATTCAAGCCGAGTCTTATGAATCTTTAGGCCAAGCAATGTCTGAAATAGCAAACGAGGCAAACGGAACTAACACAGTAAATATAGAGGGTCACAATATTACAACTTTTAACGATTATGTTAATGCACCTATAAAATCTGTATTAAATTTTGCAGAAGGTTATGCAGAAACTTATTTAGCCGTTGCTGAAAAATAGTATAAATATTAACTAAAAGCCTTTTAAGGCTTTTATGTTTATTAAGGAAGAACTTATAATTATGATAGATAAAGTACTACACTTTTTTAATAAGTTATCTCAATACCCAAGAAGTTCAGGCCACGAAGAACAAGTGGCTAATTTTTTAGTTGAATTTGCTAAAGAAAGAAATCTTGTATTTTACAAAGACAAATATAACAATGTTTTAATAAAAAAAATAAACAAAAACAAAAAACCTATTATATTGCATTCTCATACCGATATGATTTGTGTAAGCGACAACGACTATGATATAGACTTTTTAACATCACCTATAAAAACAATAATTAAAGATAACTATCTATCTGCTTACAAAACATCTCTAGGAGCAGACAATGGTATAGGCGTAGCTATTATCCTTGCTTTTTTAGACCAAAACAACGACTATAATATTGAAGCTTTATTTACTGCTGATGAAGAATCTACTATGACTGGCGCTTTAAACTTTGATTATTCTAAATTAAAATCTAACATGATGGTTAGTTTAGACGGAATGTGTGATGATGAACTAATAAATGGTTGTGCTAGCATTTGCGATATGAAAATAAATTTTACTCCACAATTTAAAAAAACAAACTTAAACGGATATCAGCTAAAAGTATGCGGTCTTAAAGGTGGGCATTCAGGCAACGATATTGCGTTAGATATAGGTAACTCAAATAATATATTAGCATACGTTTTAAGTAATTTATCTAACTTACAAATTCAATCTTTTAATGGAGGAAATCAATTTAACTTTATTCCAAACGAAAGTATCGCAACTTTTATTAGTAATGATTTTGAAAGTAAATTTGAAAATATTAAAAACGAATTATTAGAAACTTATCCAAATTTAATTTTAACTTATGAAAAAGTAAAAATAAATAAAATTACGTCTGAAAAATTCTCCTTAAATTTTGTTAACTTTTTAAATAAAATAAAAACAGGAGTTATTGAAAGTGAAATGCCACAAGAATTTTCCGACCTATTTAAAAACCCTAACCTAGAAACTCTTGTTAGCAATATTAAAATAATATTATCCCAAAATCTTTCTAGTGTTGACTTAGATACTGGTTTAATTAAAATAAGCCAACGAGGTCATGATAAACAATTAGAAGAAAACAATATAAATTTTATAAAATCTATTGCAAACAAAAATAATTTTAAATTTGAAATTTACGATAAACAACCTGGTTTTAATGCTTTAAAGAACTCCAAACTAACAAATCTTTTAACTAAAATATATGAACAACAAAATAGCTCAAAGTTAAAAATAGTAAATAAGCACATATCACTAGAAGCTTGTATATTTAAACAAAAACTACCAAATTTAGATGTAGCTATAGTGTCCCCTAAGATTTATGATGTTCATTCTACTAAAGAAAGAGTTTATATTCCATCTATAAAAACTACTTGTGATTTATTGTCTTCTTTATTAAATGAAAATATTTAAATAATAACTAAAAAACATGTTAAATTTTTATCTTTAACATGTTTTTTATTTTAATATTCAAAACAAATTTATGTTATTTATAAATTAAAGTTTTTTAAATAATTCCACATATTCGTTCCCACCATACCACTCTGAAACTTTTTCTTCACTTTTAATAAAACCTAATTTTTCATAAAGTTTTAAAGCTACTTTTGCTTCACACCATGCAGACATTTCAGCTTTTTCATAACCAAGAGATTTTGCTAATTTTTCTATCTTTTCAAATAAAAGTTTTGAATAACCATTACCTCTATAGTCTTCATCAACAAAAACTCTTACAATTTCACAAACTTTATCGTTTACTCTTTTTATACCTATGCTACCAACTGGCTTTTCATCAACATATAAAAGCAACCCCTTAATATCTTCTAAATTATTTGTTAAACTATAACCTTTTTCTTTTATATTAGGTAGCAAATTATATTGAAAATCCTCTAGCTTTTTGCATAAATACACAAAATCTTTATCTTTCCCACTAACCTGTAAAATTTTCATAAATAGCCTCTTTTATTTAATAATATATTATTTTGTAAAAAAAACAAATCTATTTAATATAAAAAGAACACTTATCATAAGTGTTCATATTAATAAGAAATTTGGTGGAGCTTAGCAAAGCTAAGTTGAACACCTACTTCATAATTATTTTAAAAAATTGAGGATATTCTTTTTCCGCATCTAAAAAGCATTCTATAATCATCCCTAGAACCTTTTTGTTATAATTGTTTTTTTCTTCACCAAAACCTATAAGGATGATTTCACAAGGTATTTCAATATATCCTGTAAGCATATCCCACAACGCATCTGCATTTTTTCCAAACCAGTCTGGCAATTCCATTTTCTTTTGAATGATATCATAAAATTCTTCTCCCCACTCAAATTCATTTCTATTAAATTCATATTTAACCATTATTAATCCCCTTTATTCAATTGCAATAAAATTTGTATAATGACTGTCTGTTTTAAACATTAACCCATCATTAGAATAATAAAGCCTACCGCAAGTTCCACGATTGCACTCACATAGTCAACGTCACTTTCATACCATATTCTACCAAGTATTTGAGGTAGTAATTTTTGGTTATTATAATACACATCACAGCCAATCATTTTACCTGGTGCTTTTACCTCTAATGTATTTTTCACTTGTTGCCAACCATATTTTTCAATCGTTTCCTGTTTTGTGATGTAAAAAAGAACACAATCTAATGTGTTCTTTTTTAAAAACATAAATTTTATCCCCCGATTCAGAGTTGCACTGAATTAAAACTATTCAGGAGTGGTACAACCATTCAAGAATATTGAATGGTTCTGTTCCGCTACACTTTTTTTGTAACTAAAACTCAAAGTGCTGGTTTAGCAGATTGCTTTGCAATCCATTCTTTTTTAAAGTGGCTGTAAACAGCGGGCCACATTTAAATTATAGTTTAACTAATATTGTATGTCAATAAGAAAATACTCACTTTGTTCTTGTATTTCTTGCGTTGCTAAAAAAAACGAACACCTTTTTATCAGTGTTCGTTTTAAGTTTTATTAGTGGAGCTTAGCAAAGCTAAGTTGAACACCAAACAATATTTTATTAACATTAATTTTTTAAGGTAAAACTATGAATTATAATCATAGGCAATTTTGTTTTTCTTTTCTCCAAGTAAGTTTACAATAAACCCATCTTCAACTTTGCACCACCATTTTGGATTGTTTTTTGGAAGTTCTTCTAATATCATTTTGTCAGTAGCATTTCCATCTTCAACAACTTCTAAATCCTCAATCTTTATAATACAAAATATATCGTCTTTAATTTCCTTATAATGTAATCTAAACCAATCATAATCGTCTTTGTGTATTTTAAAATTTTCATCAATAAAATTTACATAAAAACAATTATCTCTAATTTCTGGCAAAATTATCGTACCAATCATACCTTTATAAATGCCATTTTGTTTATATGTCTCATCATCTTTTATTACTTTTACACTGTCATATATCTTCATTGTACACCTCCCGCAAATATAGTTGATATTCTTAATTTTCCATTTGGATAAATAATTAAACCCGTTTTAAAATTATGTATTATGTCTTTATATTCATTTTTACCAGCAATTGAGATTATAATGTTAATTTGAAATCCATATTGCCAATGCTTATAAGTAAAATAATTACCGCTTCTGTAAGAATTTTTAACTTGATTTATATAAAGGTTAATTATTTCTTCTTCGTCCTTATAAGTATAACCTATACCATAAAAAATACCTTTCTTTCTTTTAAAGAAATCATTAAATTTAGAGCGAACATCTAAAATTATTATTTCTTTAATTTTAGGAACATCATTTGCTAATTTTTTACAATGACATCTAGGATGGTATAAACCAATTAATTTTTTTGAAATTCCAGTAAAAGAATAATCAAATTCTTCCGGCTTTTTATTGCTTTCATTTTTAAACCAACATTTATTTACCGTTACACATTTCCAACAATGCGGATAAGTAATATTGTCATTAACACCAGTATTATATTGAAAATTTTCTATTGTCCACTTAGATTCGTTATCTTCTATTTTATCCATTTACTAAAACTTGCATTAATTAAATCACTATATTTATCAAATATACTCATATATTATCACACTCCTTTAAACATAACAATTTTTATAAATAGTTTAATGTTAAAAAATTGCTAATTCAATAAAGAGTACCAAAACTTTAATAAAAAAACTAAATCAAACCGCGGTTCAATTTAGTTTTAATCTGGTGGAGGTGAGGAGAATTGAACTCCTGTCCAAAATAGCAATTACAAACCTTTCTATCGAGAACAGGTATTTTAAAATTTAATTTTTAAAACTAAAATACCAAAGTTTTAAAAACTAGTTTGTGTAATAAAATTATTTAGCCAAACACTAAATAAAGTCTTCTCATATAACTTACGCTTGAATAGAAGCTATGAGAACAACTATCTAATCAAACGGCTAAACTAAGCAGCAACTGCTAATTTAACGTTATTATTATTGTTTGCATTTAAGCTTTTTTCTGTTTTTAATGTAGCAGAAACTACACCTCGCTTAGTTTGTCCTTCAACTACCCTGTCGAAACCGTTGCACCCCCATAAAAAATGCATAAAAACTATTTACTTAATAATCTTTCCGTTTCACGTTTAATATCTTTTTCTTTTTTATCATCTTTTTTGTTAAATAGTTTTTTACCCTGACAAAGACCTATTTCTATTTTTAACAACTCGTCTTTCAAATATGCTTTAATAGGAACAATAGTAAGACCTTTTTGCTCTACTTTTTGTTTTAGTTTTAAAATCTCATTTTTATTTAATAATAATACTCTATCCCTATCAGGTTTTGGAGAAAAATTATTTAAACTTTGATAAGGTTTTATAAAACTGTTTTTGAGAAACACTTGATTATTTTTTATAAGAACAAAACTTTCGTTTAATGTCATACCATTTTGACGAATCGATTTAATTTCGCTACCATTTAAAGCAATACCTGCTTCAAAAGTATCTAAAACAAAATAATTAAAGTGTGCAAATTTATTACTAGCAACAATCTTCATTTTAACCTTTCTCCAAAGATATTTTATCATATTGCTAAAAAAAATCAAATAGTTAATTTTAAAAAAAAATACTGCTACAACTAATTAGACAGTATCTTTCATTTTTTATTATTATCAAATTCTTAATTAAAAATTAAATTATTCAACAAACTCAACATCTTTATTAGCGTTAAAATATTTTAAAATATCTTCCAAAGAAATCTCTTCACTAGTATTTTGTTCTTCAACAATCCCTTTCATAACTTCTCCAAAAGGATACTCTTCATTTTCAATAATATCGCCCTCTGAATTCACACCCTGTCTTTCTAAATTAAGCTCTTTAATTTTATCTTGATATTTTTGAATTTTTTTCAAATACACATTTTCCTTTTCAGTATAATAAGTTTTTGATTTGTCCTCAACAATATCTTTTATTTCAAAACTTGTTTGAGCAAGTTCTTTCGCATCAATCTTTTCTTCTTCTAAATTATTTTTTAAAAAAGAACAAATTAATTGATTTACATATGTATTATTTTCGCTTCCATTTCTAAAATATCTTTCTAAACTATTACAGCTTGTATATTTAAATGCGGTTGTAAAATCCCTAAAAGTGGTAGGTCTAAAAAACCTTGCCGAAGAATCACTAATTTCACATTCTTCTTGCCATAAGCCTATAGCAGAAAGAACATTATTTGAGCCATCTTTTGCCATTAATTTAACATCTGAAGCAACAAAGACAACCCCATCTTCCATATCTTTTGGATATCCACTATTTCTATCTTTTGAAACTAAAATTTTAGAAAAAACTTTTCCATTTTCTATAGCCATTGTTTGAGCATTTGGTAAATTAAAATCTTTTATTTCCATAAATTATATCCTATTAAAATGTACTTGAAAAGATTATATCAATTAACGCATCAAAAAACAATAGGCACTTTTAACAAATAAAAAAAGCACCATATATAATAGTGCTTTTTTAAAATTTTATTTTAACTTTTTAACTATTTTAAAATTAATTTTTCTATCGCTAAGAATGCAATCTAAAACTTCTACTTGTACTTTTTCGCCTATTCTATAAAATTTACTTTTACCAACAAGAGTATAAGTTTTTTCGTCAAAATTATAAAAATCATCTTCCATAGTAGAAATTGCAACAAAACCTTCGCAAGTATTTTCAAGCTCTACAAAAAGCCCCCTAGCAGTAACACCACTAATTATACCTTCGAATTTTTCACCTATAAATTGTGACATATATTCGCACTTTTTATAGTCTGTTATAGCTCTTTCCACATCTTCTGCATTCTTTTCCATTTCGCTAGATTTATACGAAGCTTTTTCAACAAAACCAACCATTTTTGAAGATGTTACAAATGTTTTGTTGCCATGTAAATATTCTTTTATAATCCTGTGAATACATAAATCAGGATAACGTCTAATAGGCGAAGTAAAATGGCAATAATATGTTAAAGCCAAACCAAAGTGACCTAAACATTTTTCAAGATATTTAGCTTTCTTTAGCGACCTAAGCATAAGCATATTAACAATATTTTTAATAGGTAATTCTTCAACAGAAGCAAGTATCTTTTGTAAGTCCATAGGCATAATATCTTTTTTATCTAAACTAAACTTAACACCAAAAGAAGATAAAAAGTTAAAGAAATTAGTCATTTTTTCAGCATCTGGTTTTTCGTGAACACGATAAATAAACGGTATTTTTAGGTTATCAAACTTTTGAGCAACCACTTCGTTAGCCACAACCATAAATGTTTCTATTATTTTAGTAGATTTTGTTGTAACGCGTTTTTCAACTGCAATAGGTTTATTATTTTCGTCAACAATAACTTTGCTTTCAGGTAAATCAAAGTTAAGGGATCCCAAGTTCATTCTTCTTTTATCCAAAATTTCGGATAATTCATACATGTTTAAAACAACATCTTTAATTTCTTTAAGCCTATTTTGAGTTTGTTTATTACCTTCAACAATTTCTAAAACTTCGTCATAATTTAAGCGATATTTACTATTAATTACACTTTCAAATATCTCGCTATTTACTACATTACCATTTTTATCAATTTTCATAATTACAGATAAAGCAAGTCTATCTACATTAGGATTAAGCGAACATATCCCATTAGACAATTCTTTAGGCAACATAGGTATAACGCTATTTAAAAAATATACACTGGTACCCCTTTCAAAAGCACTTTCATCAAGTTTAGATTCATATTTAACATATTCACCAACGTCTGCAATGTGAACACCTAGTTCATATGTTCCGTCTGCATTTTTTGTTAATGAAACAGCGTCATCAAGGTCCTTGGCATCTTTGCCATCTATTGTGAATAACATAACATCTGTTAAATCACGCCTATTTTTATAGTCATTTTTATTAATTTCTTGTTTGAATTTTCTAGCTTCCTCTAAAACACCATCTGAAAATTTATCAATAATTTTATATTGCTTTAAAATACATTTTACATCATTACCTGGAATATTAGGGTCGCCTATAACCTCAACAACCTTACCCACAGGGTTTCCACTTTTAAAAGAAACAAGTTCAACAACAACTTTTTCGCCGTCTCTTGCACCATTTATGTTATGAACGTCAATAAATATATCCCTATCAAAATTATTTTTGTCTGATTTTACATAGCCATAGCTTTTAACCCTTGTAAAAGTTCCAACAATAACATCTTTAGACCTTGAAATAATTTTTAAAACTTTACCTTCTCTTTTTCTATTTCCTACTTCACCCGAAAGTATTTTAACAAGAACAAGGTCACCATCAAAACTATTTAATAAATTTTTCCTTTGTACAAAAATATCCCCTTCATCGTTTAAAACAAAGCTAAAGTTTCTGCTAGAATAACTAACCTTACCCTTAACTAAACCCAAACTTGCACTTGAAGCATATTTATGTTTACTAAACTCATAAATATCTCCGCTTTTTTCAAGTTTAAGTAAAGATTGATAAACCTCTTGAAAATCTTTTTTTAGCATTGTAGCTAAAATTTGGGCTAATTTATTTAACCCTTTATGATTTATAAATTTTTTATCTAAAACTTCTAATAATTCTTCTTTTAAATCTTTCATACTTTTAGTTTAACTTAATCAAGTTTTTATGTCAACGCAACTAAAACATTTATTATAGTATTTATTAATGTTAACAACAATAATAATTCTTATAAAACAAAATATTAATATCTTTTAATAAAAAAGAGATGTTTTAAAAACATCTCTTTTAAATTAATTTACTTTTAACTCCAAATACTATTTGGATATATTTCCGTTAAAATAAAGAAAACAATAACTGAAACTGCAATTACAACTGATAAAATAATAGTTAGTTTTTTAAGTCTTCCTTCCCTATTCATACCTTTATTTTGGGCATAATAAGTATCTTTAATACCAGTAATAGTATTTGTACCGCTTTCGTTACTTTCTTGCATTAAAACTACAACAATTAAAGAAATAGCTGATAGCACAATTAAAATTAATAAAATAAATTTAATAATAGGAAATGAGTTTACAACCCAATCTGGCAAAACAGCACCTAGCAAATTAAACATAATATCTCCTTTTCACTAGCAAAGATTTTAACATAAAAAAATTTAAAAAGCAATAGAAACAAGGCTTAATAAAAAATATTTTTATAATTTTACAAAGTTTGACATTTAATGGTTAATAAGAATAGCTACTGTTATACAACATACTAAAAGGCATGTTAAATAACGCATGCTTTTATAAACTTTTTCGCCGTTGTCTTTTAAAAGCTTATAAAAATAATATAAACCTATAATAACAAAAATTGAAATAATTGAAGACTTTAAATCATAAAAGCAATTAGCTCTAATATAACCCCACAAATTAGTTAATATATCCATATTAAACACCTTTCGTTTTTTTTATTATTCTTTTATGCTACTATTATAATATAATTTATTAAAAATTTCAATATTAACAATTTTTTTATGCAAAGTGCTTATTTTTTCTTTTTGCATTCTTTTGGTTTAAAAGCATCAACAATTTTTAAAAACTTTTCAGGAACTAAAGATGCTCCGCCAACTAATGCTCCATCAACACCTTCAAGTTTTGAAATCTCTTTACAATTATTTTCGTTTACACTACCACCATAAGTTATCATAACCTTTTTAGCTATTTCTTCATCATACATAGAAGTTAAAATATTTCTAATTACTTTAATAGTTTCAATAATTTCAACGTCCATAGGTACAACTCCTGTTCCTATAGCCCATACAGGTTCGTATGCAATAATTATGTTTTTAAGTTCATTAGCATAAACAGTTTTTAAACCATTAGTAATTTGTTTATGTAAAACTTGTTCTGTAAGCTGGTTTTTTCTTTCATACATTGTTTCACCAACACAAAAAACACTTACTAACCCACTTTTTAAAGCCCTTAAAATCTTCTTATTAACAGTTTCGTCTTTTTCATCATAAATACTTCTTCTTTCGCTATGTCCTATAAGAACAGCAGAAACACCTAAGTCTTTTAACATATCAGCACTAACTTCACCAGTATAAGCACCTTTTTCATTTTCATTCATATTTTGTGCTGCAATTAAAATATTAGAGTTTTTAGTTTTCTCAACTGCAGTTTTAAGGGAAGTAAAAGGAACAGCTAAAACTATTTTAGTTGATTTACCTTCAACACTTGGTATAAGAACTTTAAGGTATTCTTCTACTTCACTATCTGTCTTATTCATTTTAAAATTAGCCATTGCATATTTGTTTCTCATTTTTTTTAAATCTCCTTATATTAACAAATTTAAAACATAGATTTACCAGTCATTTCTTCTGGTTTTTGAATATTTAACATTTTTAATAATGTTGGTGCAATATCTGCAAGAGAACCACTTTCTCTTAAACTCTTTTTAGGATGTTCTGCATCAAATAAAATAAAAGGAACAATAGATGTTGTGTGTGCAGTATTAGGAGATCCATCTTCATAGCACATAATATCTGCATTACCATGGTCTGCAGTAATAATACCTTGACCCCCTTTTTTAATAACAGCATCTACAACTTTTTTTACACAATTATCTACAATCTCAGTAGCTTTTATAACTGCTTGTTTATCCCCCGAATGTCCCACCATATCGCAGTTAGCAAAGTTAATAGCAATAAAGTCATATTTATCGCTTTCTATAATTTTTAATGCTTCTTCAGTAATTTTTTGTGCACTCATTTCTGGTTTGTTTGCATAACTTGCCATTTTTTCAGAATTTATTAAAATTCTATCTTCATTTTCAAAAGTATCTTGTTTACCAGAATTAAAGAAAAATGTTAAGTGTGCATATTTTTCAGTTTCTGCAATTTTAACTTGTTTTAAACCATTTTTAGCTAAAACTTCTGATAAAATATTTTTAGATTGTTCTGGTTCATATGCAATATACACTTTTTTAAAGTTTTCATCATACTCTGTCATTGTAACAAATTTAAGATTTAGGTTCTTTACAAAATCTAAATCATTATCTTCTACCATTACATAAGCAAGTTGTCTTTCTCTATCTGCTCTAAAATTATAAGAAATTACACAATCTCCTTCCTTAATAGTAGCAATAGGTTTATTGCAACGAGTTAAAATAATAGGTTTTATAAACTCATCTGTTTCACCATTGTTGTAAGCTAGCTCAACGGCACTTTCCCAGTCTTTAGCTTTTATACCAACGCCATCAACCCAAGCATCATATGCAATTTTATTTCTATCCCAGTTTTTATCTCTATCAAGAGCATAAAATCTGCCTATAATAGTAGCAATTTTACCAACTCCTACTTTTTTAGCATAATCTTCTACTTGTTTTATATATTTTTTAGCACTTTTAGGAGGGGTATCTCTACCGTCACTAATAAAATGAATATATACCTTTTCAAATTCTTTTTGTTTGCATAGGTCAAGCAATGCAAATAAGTGATTAATATGAGAATGAATTCCACCATCACTTGGCATACCTATTAAATGCAACGCCTTATTATCTTTTTTAGCTTGATCAATAACCCAGTTTAAAGTTTTATTTTCAAAAAACTTTTTGTTTTCTATTTCTTTATTTATTTTAACAAGAGGTTGATAAGTTACCCTACCACTACCTATAGTCATATGACCAACTTCGCTAGTTCCTGATTGACCTGCAGGAAGACCAACTTCTTCTTCGCTAGCATAAAGGGTTGAGTAAGAATATTTTTCTTTAAGTTCTTGTAAGTTTTTTGTATTATCTTTTGTTATACCACTTCTTTCAATGTCTTTAGGAATACCAAAGCCATCCATAATAATTAATGTTGTTAATTTGTTTTTCATATCCCTTTTCCTTTTATAATAAATTAATTAGTTGTTTTCAGGGTTATTTTTCCTTAATTTCTTCAATAATATCAACACCAGGAAGAACTTTGCCTTCAAGCATATTTAAACTAGCACCACCACCTGTTGAAATATGACTAACACTTTTTGCATATCCTGACTTAATTACTGCAGAAGCACTATCACCACCACCTATAAATGAAAAACCTTTTGTTTTTCCTATAGCTTTTGCAATAGCATTAGTACCTTTAGCAAATTTACTAAATTCAAACACACCAAGAGGTCCATTCCAAACTATAGTACCAGCATTTTTTATATACTTTTTAAATATTTTAATAGTTTTAGGTCCTATGTCTAAGCCCATATAATTTTCATCCATTTTGCCAGCAGCAAACTTTTTAGGCTTTGTATCATTTGTAAATTCAGTAGCACCTAAATTGTCAACAGGCAAAATAAATTCTACGTTATTTTCTTTAGCTTTGTTAATTAATGATTTTGCAAGTTCTAATTTCTCGTCATCTACCAAAGACTTACCAACATTTCCACCAAGAGCTTTTCTGAAAGTATAAGCCATTCCACCACCTACTAAAATAGTGTCTGCTTTATTAATTAAATTTTCAATTACAGGAATTTTATCTTTAATTTTTGCTCCACCTAATATTGCAACAAAAGGTTTTTGAGGATTATCCAAAATTTGATTAATAACTTTAATTTCCTTATTCATTAAAAAACCAACAGCATTAGGAAGAAGTTTAGCTACACCATAAGTAGAAGCATGTTTTCTGTGTGCAGTACCAAAAGCATCATTAACATAAACGTCAGCAAGGCTTGCTAAATCTTTACAGAATTTTTCATCATTTTCTTCTTCACCTTTATCAAAACGCAAGTTTTCAAGTAAAAGTATATCACCTTCTTCTAACGCTTTTGCTTTTGCTTTTGCATCTTTACCAACTGTATCTTCAGCAAATTCCACTTTGTTTTTAACAAGTTTAGCAAGTTTTTCAGCAACAGGTTTTAATGTGTATTTTTTATCAACACCTTCTGGCCTACCAAGGTGTGAACATATAATTAATTTAGCACCATTTTCACACAAATAATTAATGGTTGCCAAAGATTCCATAATTCTTGTATCATCTGAAATTTCGCCTGTAGTTTTATTAATAGGCACATTTAAATCTAACCTTAAAAGTACTTTTTTACCTTTAACATCAATATCTTTTATTGTTCTTTTCATAAATATCCCCCAAAGAATTCTAATAATAAAAACAAAGATTTATAAAAATAAATCTTTTATTTTAATATTATTATTTTATCAATTATGTTAAATTTTGTATATTCAATTTAATAATATTTTCGTCTTTTTTTAATATATTTTTTTGATTAACAAAAACAAGTTGATTATTTTTTTCAATAAGTATTATTTTACCCATAAATTTATTTCTTAAATACTTATTAAACTGAGCATCTTCCTCGTCATCTATTCCTAATACAAAGTTAATTTCTTTAAATTTTTCTTTTATTAAATTTAATTTTCTATATAAATCAAAGTAGAACAAAACTAAAAACTTTTCGTTGCTATAAAAAAGTTCCATATTTCTGTTAGAAAAATTTTCACCAAACAAATACTTAACTTCGCCGTTATTTATAAAAATACTATTAACAAATTTTATATTATTTTTTTTAATATAAAAACACATTAAAATACTGTTTTTTTGATTAGAACTAAATTTCTTACATATATTTAAAATTTTATAATAATATCTTGTTAAAAAATATCCTGTACCATCACAAAATGGTAATATTACTAATTTGTTTTTAACCTTTTTTAAATTTAAAAAGACTTCTTTTAATTCATTTGCATTTTTGTATTTACAAATATATATATCCACTTCAAATCATAATATTATATTAATATTAAAAATGTTAATTAGTAAGATTAATATTTTAACTCTTTATCTTAAAAAATATATAAATAAAAAACGCTTAAAATAAATTAAACGTTTTTTATTTTAAAGAAATCTTCTAACATTTTTTCTATTTCATTCAAAGAATTTACTAAAACTATTTGCCTTTTTAATTCATTTGCATTTTTAAATCCACTTAAATAAGCAAGAATATGTTTTTTAAAAAGCTTAACAATTTTATCATCGCTATAATCTTCTCTAAGTAAATTTAAATGTCTTTTAATAATCTGCCATTTATTTAATTTTATATCTTTATTTAATAAAATAGAAAATATCTCCGGGTTACCAAAACTACCCCTGCCTATCATAACTCCATCACAACCAGAAGATAACATGTGCTCATATGAGCATTTATCAACAACATCACCATTGCCTATTACAGGAATATTAACAGATTGTTTAACTTTTCTAATGTCTTCTATATCAATTTTACCACTAAAAAAGTCTTCTCTTGTTCGCGGATGAATAGTAATTGCACTTGCCCCACTTTCTTCACACATCTTGGCAAATTCAATTAAAAAATCATCACCTTTATTAAAACCTTTTCTAAACTTAACAGTAACAGGCTTATCTGTAGCATTAACACAAGCTGTAATAATTTGTCTTGCAAGATTGATATCTTTCATAATAGTACTTCCATCACCATTTTTAACTATTTTAGGTGCAGGACAACCCATATTTATATCAATAATATCAAACTTATCTAAAATACCGCTTTTTATAACACTACTAAATATTTCAGGTTCATGACCAAAAAGTTGCACAGCACATGGTCTTTCAATATTAGAGGTATCAAGTAATTCTTCTGTTTTTTTACTCTTGTAGTACAGCCCTTTAACGCTAACCATTTCTGTAACTGTAAGTCCAACACCAAACTCCTTGCATATAGTTCTAAAAGCCTTATCAGTTATACCAGCCATGGGTGCTAATATTAAATTGTTAGAAATTTCAACATTCTTAATTTTCATATGCTTATGTTATCATAATTTATAACAAAATAAAAGTTATTATTACCTAATAATTTTTTTAAACGACTTGCCCATTTTAAAAACCGGAATATTTTTAGATTCCACTAAAGATTTTTGATTCCCAAAAACCTGAATTACTCTTTCACTTTTTCTTTTAACAAAAAACTTTCCAAAGCCTTTAAAATTAATTATATGCCCTTTGTTTAAGCTTTCACATAAAACACAATAAATGCTATCAAAAACGCTCTTACAAGTATTAAAGGGCAAATCACTTTTAATACTAACTTCTTTTAAAAAATTTAACTTATTCATGTTTAAATTATTAACAATTTTAGCTAAAAAATACAGTCTATTTATTTAATTTCTCATTGTTAATTCTTTTAAAAAATAATAAAGAACTCTGCTCTTTTTTTGTAAATGTTTTAAAAACAAATATAAGAAATAAATAAATACAAGCACCTACAACAAACGAAATAATAATGCCTAAACTTACAGAAACAAACTTTAAAATTGTTTGCATTAAAACAAATACACAAGCAACCATTAAAATACTAGCAAAAATAGGCGAAAATATTGTTTGATATAGTGAAAACTTTAAATCAATACTTTTTTTAATATAATAGATATTTACTATTGAGGAAATAACATAACATACTGTGTTAGATATAACCGCACCAAAAATATTTAAATAAGGTATTTGAATTAAAATAATCTCACAAATTACTTTAAAAATAAGAGCTACAGACAAACTTATAACAGGAACATAGACTTTATTTATTGCCTGAAGAATAGCCGTTGTAATTTGTAAAAATGCTAAATATAAAACATTAACAGCTGAAATCATAAGAAGCGATGTTGCAACATTAAATTGATAAATATTACTAAAACTACTTGAATACAAAATTCTAATAATATGCGGTGCAAAAAAAACGAAAGCAAAAACACACGGAATGGCTATAATAATAGTTAATTTAAATGCTAAAACTGTTTTTTCGTTTACAGCACAAACATCTTTTTTTGATAATGCAAAAGTAATATATGGAACAATAGTCATACATATTGCAATAGAAAGAGTTGTTGGTAACCCTATTAATGTATTAACCATACCTGAGTTTAAACCTAATAAACTAGTAGCAAAAACTTTGTCAAAAGCCATAGACTTTAATATGTTTATAATCAAAAAGCTATCAATTACTAAAGACATAGGAAGAATAACCGAACTAAATGTAAATGGTAACGACATCTTAAAAACATCTTTCATTAACTTTGATAGCTTAACATCCTTTTCTTCCTGTGTAGCATTTTCAAAATTATAGTATTTTTTATTTTTAATTTTAAAAATAAAAAAGCTAACAATAAAGAAAATTAAAGTTAATATTTCTGAAATTGTTATACCCAGTAAAGCACCAACTGCCCCAAACAAAGCTCCCTTATTAAACAATATTTTAGCAAGAACAAAACCAACTGATAATTTAAAAATTTGTTCTATTATTTGGGCAACAGCTGTAGGTGTCATGTTTTGTAAGCCTTGAAAATACCCTTTAAACGCGCTTATAGTCGCTACCAGTAAAATAGACGGAGCAATTATTAGATAACAAATAAAGGCATTTTCAAAGCCTTGTAAGCTTGCTATTATTTTAGAAAGTAAGCATAAAATAACACTTGCAATTATTCCTAATATGGTAAGTAAAATTATCGAAGCTTTGAAAATTTTAAATGCTAAAAGTTTTTTATTATCTGCCACACTTTTAGAAACATACTTAGAAATAGCCATTGTAAAACTAGAAGAAGTAAACGTTAATAAAAAAGCATACATAGGAAAAATTAGATAATATATTCCCATGCCCTGAATTCCTAATATGTTGGTTAAAGGAATTTTATAAACAGCACCCAAAATTTTACAAATAATACCACTTAGTGCTAATATAACCGCACCAAAAACAAAAGATTGTTTTTTCATAATCATTCCTTAAAACTTTAACATATTACTTAAAAATTTAATTAATACATTTATGCTGTTTAAAATATGTTTGTCTAATTCACTAACATTAAAAACAAATACATAACCACAATCAAATCCCTCGTTTTTTATAGGAAAAACATATGTATAACCATATTCATCAATTACCCTGTTTTCATTATTTTCTTGTTCTAAATAATCTTCTTTTTCAATTAAAATGTTTGGAATTTTTTTATTTAAATATTCTTTCTTTGAAAAACCTTTACAAGCAACAATTTGCTCATCATCACTTACTAAACATTTTAAATTAAAACAATCAAAAATAATTTCAATTAAATTTTCAACTAAATATAATGTATTATTTATTTCCGAAAACTTTTTTAAAACTACTTGATTATTATCATTTATAAACATTTCTATTGAACTACCTGTTTTAATGTTTAAAACTCTGCGCATTTCTTTTGGTATAACTACCCTGCCAAGTTCATCTACTTTTCTTACCATTCCACAACCCATATATGAAAAACACTCCTAAGGATAGTTTTTGTAAATAAAAAAATTAATATTCTTTTTTGTACAATTTTAAATAAAAAAGTTTTAAATAATAAAAAAAAGAACTTTATTTTTAAAGTCCTTTTTTTAATATGCTAAATATTCAATTTTTTAACCTTTTCCCAAGAAAATTCTTCTCTGCCAAAATGGCCATAGCAAGCAGTGGAAGCATAAATAGGTTTTAATAAATCTAATTCTTTAATCATATTAGCAACACTAAAATTAAAGTTGTTTTTTACAATTTCTTTAATCTTTTCTTCGCTAACTTTATTTGTGCCAAATGTATTTATTTCAACGCTTAAAGGGTTGGTTAAACCTATTGCATAACTTAATTCTACTTCACATTTATCAGCAAGGTTATTAGCTACAATATTTTTAGCTACGTATCTTGCATAATAAGCACCACTTCTATCAACTTTGGTTGCATTCTTAGAACTAAAACATCCACCACCAACTTTACCAACGCCACCATATGTATCTACAATTATTTTTCTACCAACACAGCCACTATCTGAAAAACTTCCCCATATATAAAATTCACCGCTTGGGTTTAAAACATATTTAATATTATCATTTTTTAGTTCGGAAAATTCTTCTAATACAGGATTAATAACATTTTGTTTTAAATCATTAATAATAATTTGTTTGTCTAACCCTTTAACGTGGGAAACAGACATTAAAATAGTATCAATTTCCACAGGTTTTCCATCTTCATATGCTACTGAAACTTGACTTTTAGCGTCTGCAAAATATTTATCCGACTTTCTTCTAAATTCGTCATAAACTTTAACTAATCTATGAGCAATTATAATAGGGTAAGGCATAAAATATTTGTTTTCGTTACAAGCATAACCAAACATAATACCTTGGTCATTAGCACAAACTTCCTCTTTTTTTACAGCATTAGCAATGTTAGGTGATTGTTGCGATAAAGTTTTTATAATTTCAAACTCCTCTTTATAACCTATGTCTTTTAAAACATTTTTTGCTATTTGTTCATAATTAATATTAGCAGTTGTAGTAGTTTCGCCATAAATCATAAGTTTGTTATCTTTAATAGCACATTCAACTGCCATTTGACAATTTTTATCTTGCCTTAATGCTTCGTCTAAAAAGCTATCTGCTATAATATCGCAAGTTTTATCTGGATGACCACAATTTACACTTTCACTAGTAATTATTTTTCTCATTTTATTTTTTCTCCTTAATTGTATTTTTTAATTCATTTAAACTTAATAGTTTCTTTTTAGCATTTATAAATAAACAACTGCAAATTGAAGGGCTTGTTATTGTATAAGCAACCATGTTTCTTTTTTCAATAGCAATGGGGAAAAGCTTTTTATCAGCGTTATCTAAAATACATTTAAATTTTAAATTATTAAGTAAAATATTAAGTTCCCTAAGTTCATTTTCATTGTTTACTTTAGCATAAATATTTTCCTGCATATGTTTCCTCCTTTCTTATTTTACCTATAAAAAAGAATGAAAAAATCCTATCGACGTGATAGGATTTTTAATTTAATAAATAACATATATCCCATCAACCAAGCATTAGCACCTTGTTATACAAACAGGTTGCTGTGCGCTACAAACGGGCTTGTCCCTAACGCACTCTTTATAGGTACACACAATATTAAAATATTTTAATAAACTTGTCAATACTATAATAAAACTTTTGCTTATTATTTTCTTATTTAATCAATTTGAATGTTTTGCTCCTTAATAGCTTTAATCATTTTTTTAAAAGCCATACTCCTAGCATTTACTTTAACTTTTTCATCATCTGAAAGTTCTGCTAAGGTTTTCCCGCATTCTAGTTCTACAATCGGGTCAAAACCAAATAAATTACTTCCCCTTTGTTTATGAGTAATTTTACATGGCACTTCCCCTTTAAATGTATGAATTGTTCCATTTTTATCACATAATGCTAATACACAAGTAATTTTAGCAGTTCTAAGTTCTTCATCAACATTAACAAGACGTTCTATAATGACGTCATTTCTTTGTTCGTCTGTTGAACCTGGCAAAAACCTATGAGTATAAACTCCTGGCCACCCGTCAAAATAATCTATACATAAACCGCTATCATCACCCACAACACTTTTTTTAGTTAAATTATATATAGCTAAAGCTTTTTTAATTGCATTTTCTTCAAATGTTTTACCATCTTCTTCAATATCAATTTCTATATTGCTTTCTTTCAAAGTATAAAGTTTTATGTCGCCAGCCAAATTTTTTAATTGTTTAATTTTATTTTTGTTATTTGTAGCAACTATCATAAATAATACTTTCCTTTTATCATTTTATAGTATTAAAACCCAACTGAAAAGTGGGTTTTAAAATTACTAAATATCTTCAATATTTATATTAACAATATCGTCGTCATCTTTCATATCTGGGTCTTTAAGCAATTCTTCACCAAAGCCTTCGTCTTTATTTTCAGGCATATCTTCAGGAAGTTGCTCTTCAAGAATTTTTAAAGCTTGCTCAACACTGCGATTTCTAAATCTATCAAAGAAAATTCTAGTTCTTCTTTCACTTGTATCCTCTTCAATAAGTTCTTTTTTTGCCATTTCAACTGGGTCTAAAGCTAACTCTTTATATAAAATTTCACAAACATATTGACTTAAAAACCAGTAATAATTTTTTAAAGTCAAATCATTATATTTAATAATTTGACCCCATTTTTCACTAAGCAAAATCATGTCTATAGCTGGGTTCATAAAAGCTTTCATTTTTTGAGGAGCTAACTTGCTACCGTTAGCAGCAGCAATAACATTCCATTCAATAGACCTTTTGTAATTTATAGGAAAGAAATCAGCAAAACCTCTTTTATAAATATATCCCATATAATCTTGTGAAGGAATATGACCTGAACAAGCATAAGCGCAAATTTGTTCAATACGTTTAGTTACAACCTTTTTAAACTTTTCTTTAACATATTTAGTCTCGTTATCTACTTTAGCAACCCAAGACCTAATACGTAAGAAAATTTCTTTTTGGTCTTCATAACTAATTTTATCAAAACTTTCTTTATTATAATAATTTTGATTTTCAAATAAATTCATTAATTTATCCTTCTTTTATCTTAATTAAATTGTAACTTTTATAGAATTTGTATAAATTATTTTCGAACCATTTTCTAGTTCAAAAATAAAGTTAACTTTTATATTTTTCTCAACAGCACTTGTAGACCAAATCTTTAATTCTTTTGTTGTTTTATTAAATGAATAATGCATATCTTCAACAGTTGCTTGCTCGTCATCTACGTCTTCAAAAGTAATAAATATATCACTAATATTGTTTTTATTTGTGTTCAAATATCCATTATAAGTAATACCATTTGTTGTGGAAATAGCATTCTGTTCGCCTGTAGTGATGAATGCGTTTTCATTTTGTATTTGTTCAAAAACAACTGGCTCTAAAGTGGTTATAGAATAATTATATGTAATACTTATAGGTAAATTAAATTTTAATATATAATTTGAAGCTGTTACATAGTTAAATATAATATAAGATTGAATTGTTAACCCTTCTAAAGCACTATTTGGTTTAACTTTAACTACGAAAGATTCATAATCAACATCTTCACTTCTATCAACTAAATATTCATTTAATGTAAAAGTATTTTTGTTATATTTAGCGTTATTATTATCATACTCAAATTTTTTTAAGTCCAACTCTGTCTGAACATTATTAACCTTATAATTATATTTACTTTCGTCTGTTAAAATTAATAAAGATGAGCTATTTGAATATGTTAAATTTGCATTTAATAATGAAAGTTCCACATTTCCTTTAACTGTTAAAGTTTTGTTAACAACAAACCTACCACCATCAATAAAAACTAATGTAAAAACAACATTGACTTCTTTATCATAATTTAAATCATCTGACCAAATAGTATAATTCACTTCATCAAAGAACATATGTTTGTTTGCTAATATAATATCGTTTGAATTTACATTAGTAAACGCTACATTTATAGATTGTAATGCAGATTTTATATTATCAGAGTCTTGTGTATATACAATATTCTTAACCTCGTTTGCACCAGCTATAAGAATATTATTAACCGAGACATTGTCATTATCTTTAATATCAATCAAGTCTTGATTATATTTTGAATTTATTGTTAAGTAATAATCTTGTTCCCAGTAATCATTAGTTAAATTATTTCTAATAGATAACTTAATTACGGAATTATAACTATTTGTTGTTAATTTAAATATTAATTTATTACCATCAACAACACTTATGGCATTTTCTACTTCTTCACTAGAAGGCAAAGTGGTTGAAACTAAGCTAATATTAACTTCTACACCTTCTGGCAAAGAGTTAGTATTATCATATTTAATATCAGCAAAATCTACTTTAGTATTAGGATTAATATCTCCTTCACCATAACCTATATTAAATACTTTCGTTTCATTTATGGTTAAAGCTGAATTAATTTTTTTAATATATTCTGTTTTACTGTTTCCATTAATAGACATATTTATTTTGTTAGCATTTGAACCTATATAGAAAGATATTAATAAATCTTCAGGTTTAATAAAGTCTTTTGTTAATTTTATTTTAGGAACAACATTACCATTTGCATCTGTCTCATGAATTAAATTAACATATTGATTGTTAACAATAGCAGTCATAAATTTAGTATAATCTTTTACATTGATGTTTCCATTTGCGTCATTAACAGCTAATGTTAAAATATCACCAAATAGATTATAAGTATTATCTTTGTTGCCTTTAATTTCTATTGTTTTGTTGCCTTCACCTTTTGCTTCTTGAATAGCAATTCCTAAACCTTTTACTCTAATAAATAAGCTAGCACTTAAACCATTGTTCTTTGTTTGTTTAAAGCTATCACCTTGCCAAGCAAAATGGCTATTGAATTCTTCTATTTTTGAAGAATTTGAGACGAATCTGGATATTGATGATATCACAGATGTATTGATGAATCTGGGAGATTACACCATTGTGGAAAGTGCCGGATTCCCGTCCATGGATTTGTTGACATCAGGTACCATCGGTGGAAAAGGAAGTTGTGTTGTTCCTACAACTCTGTATGACAATGTTGTATGGATACACGAATTATTATTTGATGATCCGGAATATGTTCCGTCTGCGATTGTAGAAGCGTACAGTGAAAGGATTGAAGCGGATACAGCGCCCTATTTACCATAAGAAATCAAGCATACCAAGGAGAACTTCGAATTGTCGGAGTTCTCCTTTTCATTGAAAAAAAAATGTGATATGATGTGTGAGGATTATAAAAGAAGGCGGAAGTATCTATGCATTCAGTGGATATTATCATACCGGCTTATAAGCCGGGAGAAAAATTTATAAAGCTTCTGGATATGTTGGAAAAACAGACGATTCCGGTGAATCAAATTATTTTGATGAATACAGAACAAAAATATTTTGAAACACTTCTAAATGAAAAAGTAGAGTTAAAAACAAATATAAACAAATATTTTAATTTACCAAAAAAGGAAGAAAACCCAAATCGGAT
>CALATF010000048.1 GCA_937891595.1 uncultured Clostridia bacterium | reverse complement strand
CTTTCTCTATTTCCCATCTCATATGACAAATTCTTGAGTATGGGATTATCTCTATATCTTTTAGGGTGCCTCACACGACTTTTTCAGAGTTTCCTGATATTCCTCCACAGTAGCTCCCACGATTTCGCATGCCTCTTGCACACTACAGGAAAGCTTCTGAATTCCCATATTCACTTTCCTCCTTTGCAGGAGGTTTTCACGAAATCTCCTGCCATCCACTTTGAATTTGAAAAGCATAGATTTCCTGAAATGTTTTAGAATAATTGAAAACTTTAGATAAATAGAAAACATGCTTACACTAATATGATAGCATATTTTCTATGAATAAACAATATATTTATATGGCTTCATAATCTTTTTTAGTATTTATTTCTATATGGTCAGATAAGTATTTATGTAAATAATTCATTACGGTTGGGCTATAGTGAAATTGTTGTGTTATTCCTGAAGTTTCTAAGAAAGCTTTAACTATAGCGTTTGAAACAGTATTTTTTTTATTGTCCATAAAACACTCCTTTTAGTATTTTAAGTTTAAATTATAATACTTAAAAAATCAATAAGTTTATTTTTTTTTGTTTATCTTGAACAATTATTTAATTTTGAATAATAAAATTAAATATTGTTTTAAAATCGCTTGTCTAATCATATATTGTTATATGAAGATTTTTGGTTTTAAAACAAGTAAAGAAGATAAGTTTATAAATATAACCTGTAATATAATAATGTCGTTAATTGTTTTGGTAGTTTTTTCGTTATCTATTTTTTCGCCTGTCATTAATGTGTCTTCATTGCCTATTGAAAAAGCTTTTTATAATGGAAGTAAAGAAAATAAAAATATCAGTTTAATGATTAATGTTTACTGGGGCACAGAATATATTGATGACATGCTAGCAACTTTAAAAGCTAATGATGTTAAAAGTACATTTTTTGTGGGTGGCTGTTGGGTTGCAAAAAACAATGAAATGTTGCAAAAAATTTTTAACTCAGGGCATGAAATAGGTAATCATGGATATAATCACAAAGACCATGCTAAATTATCTGCTAAACAAAATCAAGATGAAATTTATACAACTGGTGAATTAGTTGAAGCAGTAACTGGGTATAAAATGAATTTATTTGCGCCACCATCAGGAAGTTATAATGATAATGTTTTATCTGTTGCAAGTAGTTTGGGATATAAAACTATAATGTGGAGTAAAGACACTATTGACTGGCGAGATAAAAGCGAAGAATTAGTTTTTTCAAGATGCACAAATAAAGCCGAAAATGGGGATTTTATATTAATGCATCCGACTTTACATACGGCTAATGCTTTAGGTAGAGTTATAAAAACTTTAAAAGAAAAGGGTTTTAACCTTGTTACCGTTAGTCAAAATCTTGACATGTAGTATTTTGTAACTAAAAAAATTAAAAAAGATAGATAAATCATTTTTGAAAAATTTAAAATTTGGTATAATTACCTTATTGAGGTGAAAATTTTATGAAACCATTTTTTAAACAATTTGATAATGGATTAAGATTAGTATTTAAAAAAGTAGAAGAAAATCGCCCTGCAACCTTATTTATAGCAGTTGATGTAGGCAGTGTTAAAGAAGATGATGAAAATAATGGCATTTCTCACTTTATTGAACATTTAACATTTAAGGGTACAGAAAAAAGAACAGCAAAGCAAATTAGTACTGAACTTGAAGAAATTGGTGCCAACGCTAATGCTTTTACAAGTAAATTTAATACTTGTTATTTTGCTACTTGTCTTAGCGAAAAAATGGAAAATTGTTTTGATATTCTTTCAGATATTGTATTCAATTCGAAATATGATAATGCAGATATTGAAAAGGAACGTCATGTTATATTTGAAGAAATTGATATGTATGAAGATGACCCTGAAAGTGTTGCGTATGAACAATTTTGCAAAGACTTTTATGAAAAATCGCCATTGAAAAGGCCTATAATAGGAACAAAAGAAAGTTTAGAAAAAATTAAAAAACAAGATATTGAAGAATTTGTTAAAACTCATTATATTGCACCAAACATAGTTGTTTCTGTTGTTGGCAGTTTTGAAAAAGAATATGTAATAGATTTAGTTGAAAAGTATATAAATAAGTATTTTAAATCAAAATGTGAAGTTGAAGATAAAAATAGGTCAGTTGTTTATATACCAGACAAGAAATTTAGTAGTATTAAAAAAGATATTGCTCAATCTCACATAGTAATAGGGTTTCCATGTGATAATATATTTAATGAAAAGAAAATGGCTTATTCGTTACTTTGTTTTATTTTTGGTGGAGGAATGGGCTCAAGATTATTCCAAAAGGTTAGGGAAGAAAATGGGCTTGTATACAGTATAAATTGTATGCCTGAGTTATATGAATGTGCGGGTGATGTTATTATTTCACTTGGAACTAATAAGAAAAATCAAGCAAAAGCAATAGCTCTTATTAAAGAGGAAATTGATAATTTAATTGCTAATGGCTTTACAGAACAAGAATTAGCAAGGGCTAAAAGTTTTTGCAAAAGCTTAGTTGTGTCTGGCACTGAAACTGGTTCTAGTATGGCAAAGTCTAATGCTAGTAGCATGCTTGTTTATAATAGGCTTTATTCAATAGAAGAACGCATTGAAAGAATAGAAGAAGTTACAGTTGAAGATTTAAATGAACTTGCTAATAAAATATTTAATTATGGTAATGTTTGTGGTTGTGTAGTTTCAAAAGAACCGGATGAAACTTTGTTTGATGTTTTTAATTAATATTTATTAATTAAACGTAATTATTTGAGTAAAAAAAAATTGTATGATATACTTTATTTTTGAAATAAAAACTTATCAAGGAGTGAATTTCTCTTGAAAGAAGATAAATTAGAACTAAAGAATAAAAATCAACATAAAAAGCAGATATGTATTCTTTTAATACTTTTATCTGTTGCTCTTTTGTTTTTAACAACGTTTGAGTTTGTGCTCCCAGTAAAAAAATTTTTATTGGGTGTTTTTGGTGTTATGTTGTACCCTATGTTGGCTTTTACATTATTGTTTTGTTCAGCTATAGTTTCGGGAAGAAAGTTTGTTTATTCTCCTAAATACATTGCTTATTTGCTTTTGTGTTTTTTCTTCTTTATGTGTGTATTGCACATTATCTTTACAGGTTTTTCAGGCCAAGAATTTACTTATGGTGAATATTTAACTGCTTGTTTTAATACTCTTTATACTCCGGGTGGACTTTTAATAGGTGTATTTACTTATCCATTAACTAATCTTTTGCATGCAATAGCAGGGGTTGTTATTTATGCTATAGCTTTTGTTATTAGTTTGTATTTTGTTTTGTCTTATATTGATGCAAAAAAACAAAGTAAAAAGGTAACTACTCCAGTAGTGAACAAATATCAAACTTTTAACAATATTGCTAATGAATTAAATGATGAAGACGAGCAAAAACTTGAAGATGAAGAAATAGAAGAAGAAAATGATAATAAAATACAAACTGTTGAAGAAGATGACAGTGAGGATATTTTTATAAAAGACGAGGATGAGGAATTAGTTTTAGAAGAAGACGAAGAAGAAAATGAAAATATCAATTTGGCTAAACAGAGATTAGGCTTGATGCCTAAAGAGGAGATTGTTGAAGAGGAAAGAAAAAATAAATTATTTACTAATTCTAATGAATCTTGGCAAAATAGGGGAGTATTAGAAAGGGAAGAAAAACCTCAAAAGATTGTTTATGATGCTAATCAAATTGTGAAACCTAAAGAAAATACAATGTATCAAAAAAATAAGGAATATTTAAATTCTTTATATGAGGTAAACTTAGATAGTAAAAACCCTATTATAAACGCAGAAAATTATGAAGATTACAAAGAAAAAATGCGTTTATATAATGAAAAAAATGCAAAACCTTTTATTAGAGATTTTGAACTTAATGTTAATCAAACGTTACACAGTACTATAAAGAGTGAAGAAGTAGAGCAACAAACTAAGATAGAAAAACAACCAGAAAGAATTTTTGATACGAATTTTGGCATAGAACCAAATAGAAAAATTGAAGGGTTAAACTTAAATAATAATTTTAATTTAAATAGTAGTGAAATTAAACCTATTACAAGAGAATTTAATTCTTATAGTCAAAATAATAATATAAATAATTCGCTTAACAGTTTAAAAGAAGAAATACAACCAGATAATATTAGTGATATACAAAGTATTGATGATGATTTTATTAATAGTATTACTTCTTTTGAACCTAAGGTTAGTCCTCTTAACCCTGTTAACTTTGAATTAAGTCAAGATAATATAGTTGGTATTCAAAAACAAGATGAAACATCTCAAAAGTTTATTGAAAAGGTGGAGACAAATGAAACTACACCGTTTGATAGTTCGAAATTAAGCAGTGGAGATATTTCTACTTCTTTAGGTAATACTTATAATTTGCCAAAAAGTATGAGAAATTTTGGGACATCTGCTGGTAATACTGTTAATGTAGATAGTACAAGTAGTGAACCAAATAGTAACGAACCTAATTTTAGATTTGAAGGTAAATATATAAAACCTCCTATTGATTTACTTGAAACATACGTTAATGGTGAAGATAAAGCTACTAATCATGAAAGAAACATTGAAGTTTTGGAAAGGGTATTAGAAGAATTTAAAATACCTGCTAAAGTTGAAGCTGTTAGAAGAGGAGCTTCTGTTACTAGATATGAACTTCATATGCCTACAGGTATTCCTGTAAGAAAAATTCATGCTCATGCTTCAGATATTGCTTTAGCTTTAGCAGCTAAGGGTGAAGTAAGAATTGAAACTCCTATTAGGGGTAAAAGTGCAGTAGGCATTGAAGTTCCTAATG
>CALATF010000047.1 GCA_937891595.1 uncultured Clostridia bacterium | reverse complement strand
ATTAAAATTTACAACTGATTATATCACACAAAAAAAAGGTAATCAATTTAATTATAAAAATTTTTACAAAATATTTATCAAAAACCCGTCGCGTTGACAAAACATCTAATTAATGTTAAAATAGGAATAATAGTAAGGAGGGGTTATGGGACTTATAAAATTTTATAGAAACGCAGAATTATGTTGGGTAGGAAACACTGATTCTTTACCAGATGATGCAAGTATAATAGCTACAATGCAAGAAGTCGGAGCAAATGCAGTTTGTGACGATCACGATTGGTACTATAGTTTAGAAACAACGGAAGAGGGAACACCTTATTTAAATAACTATCATCAAGGAAGACCAAAGGAAGATAAAGCAGAAGATAAAGCTCCTGAGGGAAAAACTTTTGTTTATAGGGCTGTAGAAAAAGATAAACTTGAATTATATAAAACAAACCCGGATGAAATTCCTGATTTATCTGGCGCACATTTCATAAAATTAAATGCAGAAAAAAGAAATGGAGTATACTCTGAAAGACAATATGATGAAAACGAAAAGTATTTACACTTTTTCTTAACAAAAGAAGATGCCGTAAGTTATGGCGAGGCTATTTCACTAAGTTTATCAGCAGATATAAGCGTAATAAAATGTGTTTTCGATAAAGAACTTGTCGAATCAACAACCGAAAAAGCAAATTACGAAATAACGTCAAATTCCCATTTTACAAAACCTGAAATTGAAGAACGCGAAGAATGTGCTATTCCACTAAGTCAGTATTCTCCAGAAGAAAACTTTGTAAAAGTAGTCGAAGAATTAAAATATAATCAAGTTGTTTCAGAAACACATGGTAGCTCATTTCTAGATTCTGCCTTTAAATAAATAAAAAACCTCTGGATTTTCCAGAGGTTTTTTTATAAAATTGCATACTTATTTCTTTTATTTACAACAATTCTATCCCCGCTTCTTGGCAATCTGCAATTGTTTGCTTATCCCAGTAACTTGCTTGAACTTCACCTATGTGAACTCTGCCAAGCAATAACTGACAAAGTCTACTTTGACCTATACCCCCACCTATTGTTAAAGGTAAAGATTCATCTAAAATTGCTTTATGGTAAGCAAGCATTAGTCTTTCTTGTTTACCAGATTTTTTTATTTGCTTTAATAAAGTTTCTTTATCTACCCTTATACCCATACTAGAAATTTCTAAAGGCATGTCTAATACTTCATGATAAAATAGTAAATCACCATCTAAACTCCAGTCGTCATAGTCAGGTGCTCTTAAATCATGTGGTTTACCATCGCTTAAGTCATCACCTATTTGCATAATAAATACTGTTTTGTATTTTTTTGTAATTTCGTATTCTCTTTGCTTATCATCTAAATCTGGGTACATATCAAGTAATTTTTGAGAAGTTATAAAGTAAGCTTTCTTTTCAATTTTAACACTATCAAAACCTAATTTTGTTAAATGCTCACTTGTTTTACAAATAGCCTTAACAATTTTTCTAACTGTACTTTTTAAATAATCAAGCTTTCTATCTTCTTTTAAAATAACTTTTTCCCAGTCCCACTGGTCAACATATATTGAATGCGTTTGGTCTATTTTATCATCACGCCTAATAGCTGTCATATCTGTATATAAACCTTTATGAACCGGAAATTTATATTTTGCTAAAGCAAATCTTTTCCATTTTGCTAAAGATTGCACGATTTCTAAAGTTTTACCATCTTTTAAAATATCAAAGCTAACTTTTCTTTCCACACCGCTTAAATCATCTTGCAAACCTGATTCTGGTGTTACTAAAAGAGGGGCAGATACTCTTGTTAAGTCTAACTCTTTTGCTAAAAATCTTTCAAATTTATCTTTAATTACCTTTATGTATTTTTGTTTTTGTATAATATCTAATTTAGTATATTTTTCTTTTACATATTTCATTTTATATTCTCCATATTATTTGTTATTAATTATAATTATTTATTTACAATCTACTTTTCGCTTGCCAAAGCATTATTAATTTTCATATTCTTCTTCCTTTTATGTATTAAAAAACACCTTCTTGGGTTTCAAGAAGGTGTTTTAATTTTTAATTTTTAATTTAAACAACAAAAAGAAACCCATATTTTTTATGTGTTATTAAATTATTATTATTGTTGTTATTATTATTTAAATAAAAAAACATAAAAATAATGGCTCCTTTTCTTTATTATATTTTAGTCTTTAACTTTTAAAATGTCAATACTTTATATATGTTTTAAATGTATAAAAAAATAACAAACCAAATGTTTTTACTAAAAATACTAGTTAAAAACTTCTTTTTAGCATAAAAAACAATAAATATAGCACGCAAAATACCTGTAAAAACATATAAATCTTTTGATTTATTTTATATTTTGGGTAAAATATATTTATATTGCTTTGGCAAAATTTAAAAAGGAACTTATTTATGGAAAAAGAAATTGACAAAACAGTACAAGACGAAATTAACACTTTGGTTAAAAACGGCTTGGAAGCACTAGAAAAATTTAGATTGTTAAACCAAGAGCAAGTTGACTACATAGTAGCAAAATGTAGTGTTGCCACACTTGATAATCATGGCTTGCTTGCAAAAAGTGCTATTGACGAAACTAAAAGAGGTGTGTTTGAAGATAAAGCAACAAAAAACCTTTATGCTTCTGAATATGTTGTTAATAACATGCGCAACCTTAAAACTTGCGGAGTTATAAAAGAAGACACTGTTACAGGTATTGTAGAAGTAGCTGACCCAGTTGGTGTTATTTGTGGTATTACTCCTGTTACAAACCCAACATCAACAGTAATTTTTAAAAGTTTAATTAGCTTAAAAACAAGAAACCCTATTGTGTTTGCTTTCCACCCTTCAGCACAACAATGCTCAAAAGAAACAGCAAAACTTTTACACGATACAGCAGTAAAAGCCGGTGCTCCTGAAAATTGCATACAATGGATTGAACACCCTTCTATGGATGCAACAAGTGCTTTAATGAATAACGAAGGCATTGCTACTATTCTTGCAACAGGCGGAAATGCAATGGTTAAAGCTGCTTATTCTTGTGGCAAACCAGCACTTGGCGTTGGGGCAGGCAACGTTCCAGCTTATGTTGAAAAATCTGCAAACATAAAACAAGCAGTAAATGATATTGTTATGAGTAAAGCTTTTGATAATGGTATGATTTGTGCTTCTGAACAAGCTGTAATAGTAGATAAAGAAATTTATGACGAAGTTGTTAATGAATTTAAAAAATACGGAGTATACTTTGCAAACAAAGAAGAAAAATTCATGCTTGAAAAATTTATGTTTGCAATAAATGAAAATAGAGATAACTTAGACCAAGCAAAGTTAAATGCTGAAATTGTTGGTCAACCAGCAGGTGACATAGCTAAAAAAGCAGGATTTAATGTGCCTGAAAATACTCCTATTATTTGTGCTACTTGCAACGAAGTAGGCGTAAAAGAACCATTAACACGTGAAAAATTATCCCCAGTTTTAGCAATACTTAAAGCAGAAAATACTGAAGATGGTTATAACAAAGCTTGTCAAATGGTTGAATTTAACGGGCTTGGTCACAGTGCAACAATTCACACAGAAAACCAAGAAATTGCAAAAGAATTTGGTTCTCGAGTAAAAGCAATTCGTATTATTTGGAATTCTCCATCTACTTTCGGTGGCATAGGTAATGTTTACAACTCTTTCCTACCTTCCCTTACCCTTGGTTGTGGTAGTTATGGTAAAAACTCAGTTGGCGATAACATAAGTGCTGTAAACTTACTTAACATTAAAAAGATAGGAAAAAGGAGAAATAATATGCAATGGTTTAAAGTTCCTTCAAAAATTTATTTTGAAAGAAATTCAATTCAATACCTTCAAGAAATGAAAAACGTTAAAAAAGCCTTTATTGTCACCGATAAAACTATGGTAGACCTTGGCTTTGTAAATAAAATTACTGATCAATTAAATTTAAGAAATAATCAAGTTCAAATTTCACTTTTCTGCGACGTTGAACCAGACCCAGATATTAAAACTGTTAGACGTGGTTTAGAAATAATGAAAGCTTTTGAACCAGACACAATTATTGCTCTTGGTGGCGGTTCTGCTATGGATTGTGCTAAAGGAATGTGGTTGTTCTATGAACATGAAGACGTTGACTTTGGCGATATTAAACAAAAATTCATGGATATTAGAAAAAGAGCTTTCAAATATCCTGAACTTGGAGCAAAAGCAAAACTTGTTTGCATTCCTACAACTTCAGGAACTGGTTCAGAAGTAACACCTTTTGCTGTTATTTCAGATAAAGAAAATAACAAAAAATATCCACTTGCAGACTATGCTCTTACACCAAGTATTGCAATAATAGATGCTGAATTTACAACTAACCTACCTGCTTCTGTTACTGCAGATACTGGTATGGACGTTTTAACACATGCTATTGAAGCATATGTTTCAACACTTGCTAACGATTATACCGACGGGCTTGCACTCCAAGCAATCCAAATGGTATTTAAATATCTTCCACGTGCCGTAAAAAATGGTAAAAACGACCTTGAAGCAAGAGAAAAAATGCATAATGCTTCAACTATTGCTGGTATGGCTTTTGCTAATGCTTTCCTTGGAATGAACCACTCATTAGCTCATAAAATAGGTGGAGTATTCCATACCCCACACGGCAGAGCAAACGCAATTCTTTTACCACACGTTATTAAATATAACGGAACTGTTCCACAAAAGCTTTCAACTTGGCCAAAATACAACTACTATGTAGCAAACGAAAAATATCAAACTATTGCTAACCTTCTTGGTTTAAAAGCAAAAACAACTGAAGAAGCTGTTAACGCTTTAGCAGATGCTGTTATGAACTTAGGAAAAGAAGTAGGTATTAAAATGAATTTCTGCGAACAAAACATAGCTGAAGAAGACTGGAATAAAGAATTAGATAATATCGCACTTCTTGCATATGAAGATCAATGCTCTCCTGCTAACCCAAGAGTTCCTATGGTTGAAGATATGAAAGAAATTCTTAAAAAAGCTTACAAAGGCAATTAATTTTTTAATAAAAAATAAAAAGAGTATTTATTTAAAATACTCTTTTTTTTATTTTTGTTTATCCACATTTTTCTAACTATTTGTTTATATCTTTTTTATTTTTATAAAACAAACAATTTATTTTACTTTAGACAAAAGCAACTTTTGAAGTTTTTCACATTCAAGTTTATCCATATTAGGCACATCTTCCAAAGCATATTTTAAACCTAATTTTTTATATTTATCTTTAGCCATATTATGATAAGGCAAAAGTTCCACTTTTTTGATATTTTTAATTTTTGAAATGTACTCTTTTAATTTTAAAATGTCCTCTTTTGTATCGTTAAAATTAGGTACAATAACTTGTCTAATCCAAAGCTTTTTATTTTTCTTTTGACAGGTTGCCAAAAACCTTTCAAATCTATCTATTTTTTGACCAGTTAACTTTTTGTATTTTTCGCCATCTACTGCTTTAATATCTAAAATTACAGTATCCACAAAATCTAAAATCTCGTCATATTCCTCAGCACAGCCCGAAGTATCTATTGCTGTATTAATTTTTTCTTGCTTGCAAAGTTTTAAAACTTCTAACAAAAATTTAGGTTGACCTAACGGTTCGCCACCTGAAAAAGTTACACCACCATCTTTTCCAAAATAATTTTTGTATTTTAATATTTTATCTACAACTTGCCTTGGCGTCATTTGTGTTTTTTTTGTAGAAAAACATAAGTTTTCTGGGTTGTGACAATATAAACATCTTAGCGGGCATCCTTGCATAAAAACAAGTACTCTTATGCCTGGCCCATCAACAAAACCTGTTGTTTCTATTGAAGATATATTACCTACTACTTCTTTTTTTATTTCTTCCATTGCTTTCTCTTTTTATTTTTATTATGTTACACATTTTACTAAAAAATTAAATTAATTTCAAGTTTTAACAGCATAAAAACTTTTCTCAAATTTTTAAACAATGGAATAGATTTTATAAATTCGTCTAAATATTTTCTATCTTTTTACCTTACAAAACAAAAGGTTAATACATCCAGAATATAATTAATATAATACTCATTATGCACAAATAAAACAGTTGAATATTGACTATTTTCAAATTTATGTTATCATTTGGCTAGGAGAAAAATCATAACATGGACGAAAAAAGTAAGGATATTTATGCCTACAGATTATTAGAAGAAGCTGACGGTTATGTTAAAGCATTAAATTGTTTAATAACTTCTAGAAAGTTGCCTAGGAATGACAGGAAAAGTCTTGAAGAAACTAGTCACAAACAGCTATGTATAAATTCGGAAAGAATTAGAGATATATTTACAGGTTTAGGACTTGAAAGTAAAGTTGAAGTAATGGATAAAATCTACGAAATTTCAGCCGAAACCCAAACTCAAGCTATATACGATAACAGTCCTGAAGTATATGACAAACTAAATCAATGCAAAATAGTAGAACAAACATATTATAGGCAGTTAATGGGAGTTTTTAATCAAAAAATGCTTTATGATAAAAATAATGACGAGGCACAAGAAATACTTTCAACATTACCATCTAACCACATTGAAGGATTATTAGATACTCTTAAACCATGGTGTAGTTCGCAACAAAATTACAAAAGTCAATTTGATATTTTAACCGAAATGGGAACAAATATTCTAGACGCAAGAGAAGCAACAGCATTTACACCAGAAGAAACTTCTAACTTTGAGCAAGTACCCGAAGCCTAAAATGGCTAATCTGCGATACGTTTAATTATTATTAAAAAATTAAGTAATTTTTATTTATAAAAAACAAAAAAATAAAAGGAGTTAATATCATTGATATTATTAAAAAATATGACAAACGAACAACAAATAACTATGTATAAAGATTTATTATGCACTTCTATGGCAATTAATTCAGGAAGAAACTTTTTACAAGATTTAAAAACTTTACAAATGGCAGAAACTTTAACTGACCATGTGGAATCAGAAATTAAAGACTTTGAATCTACAATGAAATCTTCTTTATACTACATTAACGATAACGATAGAATTGCTATTATGTCTCATGCTTTTAATCAACAAAAATCAATAAAACTTCAAACTTCTTTAGAATGTGATAGCAGTTATTTTGAAAAAGACTTACAAGCTTTAGATACTTTAATAGATTTAAATAACCAAACAATGTTTGTTAAATATGGCATTCAAGCTCAACCACAACAACAAGTAAGTTTAGCATTGTTACCACAAGTCCAACTTCAATCTTTTTCAACATTTTTATCAGATATAATTTCTAAAACAGATGAAGAAACAAATAATCAAGGGGCTTTTGATAATCAAATGAGATTAAGTAATTTATACCTATCTACTACAAATATACTTGAAGAAATGGCAACTGCTACAACCTCAATAGAACAAAATTAAAAAATCAAAAGGGGAAATATATTATGTTCGAAATGAAAGTATCTCAAATATTTGGAATTTTAAACCAATCAGCAAAAACTATTAATTTATACAGGGCTTTTAATGAAGACTTAAAAAATATTTGCACTTCAACCGGCTTAACAGAAAGTTTAAATGAAGAAATGAAGTGGGAAGAAAACTATATTAAAAAAACTTTAAGTAGTTATGATGATAAAGATAGAGCATTAATTGTATCTCTTGCTTTTGATAATATAGAAAAATTACAAAATGAAGAATATGCACAACCAGCAAGTATTTTTGAAGATGAACTTAATGCAAGTAAAACACTTATTGAAATGAATAATGATGTTACATTTTCACGTTGTTTTGCTCGCTCACCAGAAAAAACACAAGAACAATTATCTATACTACCACCAAATCAACTTGAATCTTTTTCTACATATCTTAATGAGATGGTAGAAGAATATGGTAAAAAATATGAAAACATTGAAGATAACGATTGTTATACAGTACTAACTAATTTAAATACTACAGTTCAAAATTTTTCTGCAAGCACCGAACAAGCTCAATAAAAATTTAGTTATAGGTGCAATATGGAAAATAAAATTCAAAACAACGTTAATAACATTTTAAAATCTGCAAAAAGTATCAAAGCTTCAGACGTAATTATTGGAACATATATTGATGATATTGAATTTCCTGATAATAACAACTTGTTTTCAATATTTTATGAAAATAAAGAAAAATCTATGGATAACATATATAATATAATAAATAATCTACCACTTGAAGAAAGATTTAAAACTTTAGACGAAATATTTTCTATTGAAAACCAAGCCCATTTAGACCAAAAACTTAATGGAAAAACACAAGAAAATACTTTTTTAATTCAATCGTGTGAATTAGTACAAAGACTTTATTGTCAAATTATTAATGGTCAAATTAACGAAGCAATGTGTCAAGATAGCGAAAACTCGGACCAAGTTGCATTAAATATTTTGAATGAACTCCCACAAACTCATTTTGAAAAATATATGCAAGATTTACACAGAATTATTAGCAGAAGCCAGGAAGAACCACCACCAGAATTTTTTGAGCAACTTTATAACTTAGGAATAGGCGTTATGCAAGAAAAAGGTTTAGGATTGCAACCACAAGTTGCAGAATTACCAAGTATTTATGACAATATTCAATAAAACGTTTATAAATTATAAACGTTTTTTTATTTATTATATTATGTTTTGTAATTTTTTAATTTATTTGTAGTTTTATATACTGAAATTATTTTAATTTTTTATATTAAAAAAATGCTAGACACAAGTCCTAGCATTTTTATTATTTTTAATTATTAAACTTTTTCGTGGAAAGTTCTTGAAATAACTTCTTGTTGATGTTGTTTTGAAAGTTTGTTGAAGTTAACAGCATAACCAGAAACACGAATAGTTAAGTTTGGATATTTCCAAGGATTGTTCATAGCATCTACTAATAAATCTCTGTTAAATACGTTAACGTTAATGTGTTGAGCATGTTGTTTAAAGTAACCATCAAGAATTGCAACTAAATTCTTTTCTCTGTCTTGTTCGCTATGACCTAAAGCATCAGGAACAATAGAGAATGTATTTGAAATACCGTCTTGACAGCAATCGCAATATGGTATTTTTGCTACAGAGTTAAGTGATGCTAAAGCACCTGAACAATCTCTGCCGTGCATAGGGTTTGCACCAGGAGCAAATGGTTCGCCAGCTTTTCTTCCGTCTGGAGTTGTACCTGTTTTTTTACCATACATAACGTTAGAAGTAATTGTAAGAAGTGATAATGTATGTTTTGCATTTCTGTAAAGTGGATTTTCTTTTAAGTAAGAAATAAATTCTTGAGCAAGTTCAACGCCTATTTTGTCAACTTTATCTTCGTCGTTACCAAATTTAGGATAATCACCTTCAATAGTAAAGTCAACTGCAATACCTTGTTCGTTTCTAACAGGTGTTACTTTTGCATATTTAATAGCAGAAAGTGAATCTACTGCAACAGAGAAACCTGCGCAACCAAAAGCCATAAGTCTATCAACAACAGAATCATGTAAAGCCATTTGGCTTGCTTCGTAAGCATATTTATCGTGCATATAGTGAATAATATTCATTGCATCAACATATGTTTTAGCAATTTTTCTTAATGCAATAGAATATGCTTTTTTAACTTTATCATAAGTTAAAACTTTTTCAGTATTCTTTTCTAATCCTTCAACCACAAGTTTACCAGATTTTTCGTCTACACCACCATTGATAGCATATAATAATGCTTTAGCAAGGTTGCAACGAGCACCGAAGAATTGCATTTGTTTGCCAGATCTCATAGCACTTACACAACAAGCAATAGCATAGTCGTTACCATAGATAGGCCTCATTGTGTCATCGCCTTCATATTGAATAGAATCTGTTAAAATAGAAATCTTAGCGCAATATCTTCTAAATTTAACAGGAAGTTTA
>CALATF010000046.1 GCA_937891595.1 uncultured Clostridia bacterium | reverse complement strand
ATAATATAAATAAGGGTGTGTATAAAAACTCTAACACTCCGCCAAGAGAGAACTGTACGCACCCTATTAGAAATAATAGTGGTTGCGTATTTTTCTTTTTACAAGAATGTTTTGGAATGGTTATACCTTTTCAAACTCCAACATTATAATAAATTAGCCAGGCTGAAATCAGCTTGGCTTTTTTTATGCCTTAAAATACAACTTTTTATTACTCCTTATATATTTGCTTTTGTTGGGTATCGTATCACAGATATCGTAAAAAACAACGGAAATAAAATATAGCTTAAACATTTCAATATTATAAATAGTCAGATAGAAATATCTGGCTTTTTTGTTTTCTACAAAAGACAATATTTTCTTTCTGTTCGTTGTTTTTGACATACTAATTTCAATAATAACCTCTATTAACCTATCAGTGATACTTCAACCACTGCCAAAAGGCAAATTTATATAAGGAGGTTTTACATATGAAAAATGAAGTTGAAAAGTATTCAATAGATAAAATGTATCTTCGTGAATTTCAATTCTTCAACGGTGATTATGATATCACTTTTAACATTGTTGACATTAACACTGATAAAATGACTATAAATCTTGCAGTTAGCAATTTAGGAAAAATCAGCATTATTGAATATGACTTAAAACGAGATAAAGATAACAATTTATACTTTGAATATGGTTGTCAATACGACAAAATCAATATTGACGACTTTGAAAACATTGAAAATTAAAAGGAGTAAAACTATGAATGAAATTAACATTGTTATAGGTTCTTGGGGTTCATACAACGCCTGTAATAACAAAGCATTAGGCTCAAAATGGCTTAATCTTTCCAATTACAACGATTGGGAAGAAATTGAAGAAGAATTAAAAAAGCAAGGCTTTGACCTTAATGGAATTGATGCTGAATTGTTTATTCAAGATATAGAAGGCATTGACGCATCTAATAATTGGGATTATGAAAATCCAAAAACTTTATTTGAATTATTACAAGAAGCAGAAGTTTTAACTGATGATTACAAATACGAAGTTATGCAAGCGTATTTAGAAATTAGAACTTTTGATGATTGGAAAAGATTAGTTGATAGATATGGAAATAATTGGGATTCAGACATCATTCTCTATAAAAATAGAGATAGATATGATTTAGGATATGAACTATTAAATGAATCATACCAAATTCCAGATTATCTTGATAACTATATTGACTACGAAAAATTTGGTGAAGAATTGAGATATGACGGCTATGAAGATTATAGCGAAGGCATAATTGCAATTCTTGCTTAATAAGGAGTTATTATGAACAAATCATTAAAGAAAATATGTGAAAATCTTCATTGGACTATAAGAGAATATGATAATGACATTGAATTACAAAAATACTCTCCTGCCGGTGAAGATTTTTTCTTTACAGTAAATAAAGATAACTTTGTAGATGAAGTTATCATATATGCAGAAAGTTTTGATGCAGATGAACACGCAGAAATGTGGATTGAAAATATGCACACTGTATCAGGAGTTCCACAAAAAGTTAGAACTTTAATAAATGATGCAGATGCAATCAAAGAAATGCTATTAGAATTAGCAAATGAATTATCTATAAGGAGTAAAAAATGAGAAACAAACAAAAATTAGAAGCTATTGATAGAATGAAAATGTTAGATATCTATACACAAGCAATTAGAGAATTTGAAAAAGAAAATGTCATCAATGTATCAGAAAATGGTGGCATTTTATTTTGGCTTAATGAAGAACAGCAACAAATAGTAAAAGAATTTGAAGAAAAATATAACGCTGTTGTTTATCACTTAATTCACAATTACACAGAATTCGGTGAAATATACACTATTCTCTATGTTTCAGAACACGAAGAAGAATGGGATTATGATAGAGATGATATCAAAAATCATATGGCTATGGCTTATGTAAAAAATATAGATGATGAATGGTGCTCTGAATTTGGAAGTGTTGGGATTAGAAGTCAATTCGGAGGTTTAGTAAGATTTGCATAATGAAAGAAAGTAATAAATATGGTTATAAAGTTTGCTATCGTGAATTTGGCAAACATATTAAAAATACATTTAGTTTGTAATACCTATGACTTGGCTGTTTGGGAAGTTCAATACTATGAAACTCATCAACAAGTAGATAGGAAAACAAACAAACTTATAAGAAATCCAACTTGGTATATAATACCAATAAGAACATTTATAGAATACAAATGGCTTTGGAGAGGGTGTCCGTTTTAATACGGATGCCCTTTTTACATTAAAAGGAGTAAATTATATGATTAAATTAAATCTTATCACTAACAATAAAGAACAAGAACGAATTAAAGAATATCTTGAAAACAATGTTAGTGAAATATTAGCTATGAAAATCGAAAATGGCGTAAAAATAGAAAAAGATAATAAAACTTTAATAAACAAAAAAGATTTGAATGGCTTTTGGAAGTTTGCTTGTGTAGAAGCTAAAAAACAAGCTGAAAAAGGCTCAAACGGTGCTTATGTAGATGATGAAACCGTATTCGGTTGGGCTATTCATTATTTTGAAGAAGATAGCATTGAAGGTAATTTATATAACGAAGATGGTACTGAATATAAAATATCACCTATTAAAACTACTACTCCAAAAGCTGAAATGAAAAAAGAAAAAACTAAACAAGAAAACAAACAAGCAACATTGTTTGATTTAATGGATTTAGATAATAAAGAAGAACAAGAAGAAATGTTAGAAAAAACTGAAAACCCTAACATTATAACAACAGAACAAAATATATCAATAGATACCAACACAGGTGAAATAATCGCTGTTAATGCTGATAAATCAGCAACAATAGACAAAGAATCGGTGATTATGCTTTACACCCTTTTAGATGGTAAATTGGAGGTTAAAAATGATTAAAGAAGAATATATAAAACCAATACCAAAGTATATAGAAGAATTAATATATAAGCAAGATTATTCAAATCGCAGAACATATAGTGGTATTACAAGATTTTTTTCATACTTAACGAAATATAATAAAGAATTAGTACAGGTTATAGTCGCTTGTAAAAATCGTGGAAAGAAATGGTATTGTAAACAAGTAGCAATTCACGGCGTACATTCAGATATAGCATTGATTAAAGATATCGAATTTTATTCAATGTGTGGTTATGTAGTTGGTTGGTATGAACAAGGTCTTACAAGATACAGAAAACGATATGAAGATGGCAAATGGTATGAAATTGATGATAAATATTTTAACCCATATGCTCCTGTCGTAAATTTAAGTTATGTATTCAAATTTAAAGAATATAAATATTGTGCAATAGACATAGCTCGTGAAAATAATGTAATTAAATACTTAAAACTTTATGAGAAATACCCAGCACTTGAAATGTTAGTTAAATTTGGTTTACAAAGATACGCTTCAAGTAAAACACTTTTAAATAAAGTTAGTAAAGATAAGAATTTTCGTAAATGGTTAATTAACAATAGATGGGAATTATCAAATGGCTTCTATTACATTAGCACTGTATTACTTGCTTATAAACACAATCAACCTTTTAAATATATTCAAAAATTTGAAGAAAATAAAAAGTATTTTTATAAATCAGAAAACTATAAAAAAATTAAAGACATACTTAACAAAAATGAACATAAACAGTTTTTAGATTATCTACAAAAACAAAATACAAATTTATCTTCTTATTGTGATTATCTTGATGCTTGTAAGTATTTAAAACTAGATATGAGTATTGAAAGAAATAAATACCCAAAAGATTTTAAAAAATGGCACGATATGAGAATCGACCAATACCATACACAAAAAGCACTAAAAGATGAACAAGAACGAAAAGAGTTGTATGAACAATTTGGTAAAATTGCAGAAAAATATATATCTCTACAACGAAACTTGAAAGACGATTTTATTATGATTATAGCAAAAAGTCCAAAAGATTTAATGATTGAAGGTGATAAATTAAATCATTGTGTAGGTCGTATGAATTATGACCAAAAATTTATAAGAGAAGAAAGTTTAATATTCTTCGTAAGAGATAAAAATAATCCACAAACACCTTTCGTCACTGTGGAATATTCATTAAAAAATCATAAGGTATTACAATGCTATGGTGAAAAAGATAGCAGACCAAATGAAAATGTATTAAATTTTGTAAATAAAATTTGGCTACCATACGCTAATAGAAAAATTAAAAAGGTAGCATAAAGGAGTTAAATATGAATTATTTTAGAATTACAGGCTATTGGCCTGAAAACGATTGTTGTTTTATACTTGATTCAAATGGAATGTTTGAAAAATTATGGCAATTCAGCTCATATCTAGTAAACAAAGGAATTGAAATTATGGCTGAATCAAAAGAAGAAACAATGCTAGATATAAATATCAACAGAATCGAATTTGATACAGAACACATAATTTTAAGAGCTTTGGCAGAAG